>NZ_JBXUHP010000003.1:0-123577 GCF_057179845.1 Stenotrophomonas maltophilia group sp. SKK55 | reverse complement strand
ACGCAGAATGAACCCACCGCACGCGTGCCTTCGTTTCGATTCGCCGCGAGTTGAACGGCCCCGCCGGGGCAGGCAGGGGTCTGGGCAAATGTCCCCCGGCGTCGGCCGTTGGCCGTCACCTCCTCCTTTACTTTGCCCAGACCCCTGCCCGTCCCGACGAGGTTCGGCTTGCGGCGGCCAAGGCACCGAGCAGGCTGTCTTCAATAAAGCGCCGGAGGACATTCGTACGCAAGGGTCTCCGCCCTGCGCCACGCAGAACACACCGCAAAGGAACCTCAGCGCCCGCGACCACCGTGCCAGTGCTGGTGCCACGCCTGGAACATCAGCACGTTCCACAGGTGCGTGTGCCACTTGCGCTCGCCGCGCAGGAACGCTTCCCAGATGCCGCGCACGCGCGCCGCATCGAAACAGCCCTGGTTGCGCAGCAGCTGCGGGTCCAGCAGCGCCTCCGCCCAATCGCGCAATGGACCGGCCAGCCAGCGCGCCATCGGCGGGCCAAAGCCGCGCTTGGGACGGTACACCAGCGGCTCGGGCAGGTAGCGTGCCAACAGGTGCTTCAGAATCAGTTTGTGTTCGCCATCGTGGTACTTCAGGTGCTGCGGCAGGCGCCAGGCCAGTCGCACCACCTCCATGTCCAGCAGCGGCGCACGGGTTTCAACGCCCGCCGCCATGCCCGCACGGTCAACCTTGGCGAGAATGCCCTCGGCCAGGTCCATGCGGAAATCCAGCAACTGGATGCGCGCTTCGGCCGGCAGCGCCGTGTCCTGCTGCTGGAAGATCGTCACCGGTTCACGCGCGCCCAGCACCACCTGCGCCGGCTGCCGCCATCGGGTCACCCGCTGCAGGTAGTGGCCTTCCACATCGTTGGCAGCAACCTCGGCCACCAATGCACGCCATCCTCCGAGGCGACCACGCTCAGCGTTCATGCGGTTGCCGCTGCGCCGCGCCAGGTCGCGTACCCAGTCCGGCAAGCCGCCGCACAGGCGCGCATTGCGCAGCGCGCGGCCATAGCTGGGGTGGCCGAAGAACAGTTCATCGCCACCGTCACCGGTCAGCGCCACCGGCTTGCGTGCCCCCAGCAGTTCACTGGCCAGCAGCGTCGGCAGCTGCGACGCGTCGGCGAACGGTTCGCACCAGACCTGCGGCAGGCGCTGCAGCAGATCCAGGCCCTGGCGCGCGTCCATGCGGTGCAGGTGATGCTGCACACCCAGATGGCGCGCGACCTGCGACGCCCAGTCGCTCTCGTCATGTCCCGGATCATCGAAGCCGACCGTCCATGCTTCGATCGGCAGGTTGGATTGCGCCTGCATCATCGCGGTCACCAGCGACGAGTCGGTGCCACCGGACAGGAACGCGCCACAGGCCAGCGGCGAGTGCATGCGTGAAGCGATGGCTTTCTGAAGTACCGCCTCAAGCTGATCGGTGGCCTGTTCCAGGCTCGGCGCCGGTTGCACCGGCTCCTGCAGTGCACGCTGCATTGCTTCGCGTGCGCACCAGTAACGCGCGCCCCCCTGCGCGGCCTGGCTGGAGCAACCCGCGGCATGGTCGCTGAGATCGATGCGCAGCATCGCGCCCGCCACCAGCTTGTGGATGCCGCGGTAGATGGTGTGCGGCGCCGGCACATAGTCGTGGCGCAGCAGCAGGCTCAGCGCATCCTGGTCGATGCTCGGGGCGAACCCGGCGAAAGCCTGCAGCGCCTTCAACTCCGAGGCGAACAGAAACCGGCCCTGGCACCAGCCGTAATACAGCGGCCGCTCGCCCACCGGATCACGGGCCAGCCACAGCACGCGCGACTCGCGGTCCCAGACACTGAAACCGAAGGCGCCCTCGATACGCGCCAGCGCCCGCTGCACGCCCCATTCGACGATCGCCTGCAGCAGCAGCCGTGCATCGCTGCAGCTGCGTGGCAGATCGCGCAACTGCGCCTGCAGGTCAGCGCGGTTGTACAGGCGGCCGTCCAGGCACAGCACGTAGCGACCGCAGTCCGAGCTGAGCGGCTGCAACGGCGTATCGGTCGGCGCCCGGCAGTGGCCCAGCGCGAGGCCGGCCTCGGCGTCGGTCCAGTAGCCGATGCGCCCCCGGCCGCGCTGCTGCAGGGCGCGCAGCATTGGCGCCAGCTGCTGCAGCAGGAGTTCGTCCTCGGCGGGCGGCAGCCAGGCCCCGACCACGCCGCTCATCGGGCGCCTCCGCACTGGCGGCGGCGGGACGGGTTCAGCAGGCAGGGGGCGGCGGGCGACATGGGGACGGCACGCGGAGCGGAGGAGACTCCATGCTCGGCCGCAGGCCCCGCCGCGTCAGTCGCTTTGCTGTCAGCGATCGTCACCCGCCGTATCACGAAGGTAACGTTTTGTAACAGCGACAGGCTATGCTGGGCGGCAAGTCGTTGCCGGGACTGAGACCCGGCCCGTGCGCCAGCAACCCCGGCTGAATGGCGCCCGCCCCCGGCACCCGGGCGGCCCGATGGCTGGGATAGCATCGCCGCGCTCGTGCCGTGGCGGTACGTCTGCGCCTACGGAGGCCTTGGAAATGCTGGATATCGTACTGGTCGAAGACGATGCCCGCCTGGGAACGATGGTCAGTGACTACCTGCAGCGGCATGGCTACCAGGTCGCCCATGAACGCAGCGGCGAGCGGGCAGTGGCCCGGATCCTGGCCGAAAAGCCGGCGCTGGTGCTGCTCGATGTCGGCCTGCCCGACCAGGATGGTTTCGAAGTGTGTCGGCAGATCCGCCCTCACTATGACGGCATCATCTGCCTGCTGACCGCCCGCACTGACAACATCGACCAGGTTCTGGGACTGGAGCTGGGGGCCGACGACTACATCGGCAAACCGATCGAACCGCGGGTGCTGCTGGCGCGGCTGCGCGCCCACCTGCGCCGCCACCGCCGGGTCGAACCGCGTGACGGCAGCCTGCGCTTCGGCGAGCTGAACATCGACCCGTCCACACGCAACGTGCACCTGCAGGGCAGCCTGCTGGAGCTGACCACGGCCGAGTTCGACCTGCTGTTCCTGCTGGCCAGCAACGCCGGCCAGATCCTGGACCGCGACGCGCTGCTGCGCGGCCTGCGTGGCATCGCCTTCGACGGCCTGGACCGTTCGATCGATGCCCGCATCTCGCGCCTGCGCCGCAAACTGGGCGACAACCCCGAGCAGCCGGAACGGATCAAGACCGTCCGTGGCCGCGGCTACCTGTTCAGCCGCTCGGCATGGGGATGAAGCGCACGCCCTCGGCGATGCGCGGCCACGCCTTCCACTTCCTGCGCTACGGCGTCGGCTTCCTGGTCGCCCACCTGTTGTTGATCGTGCTGGGCCTGTGGGCCTGGGATGCCCTGCTGGAAGACCGCACGGAAGCTGGTCTGCAGGCCGAGATGCGTGGCACCCATGCGCTGCTGCAGCACCGTTTCGCCGAAACCCCGCGCGACCAGTGGCCGGTGCTGGCACGCGAACTCGACGCCGATTTCGCCTACGCGCTGCGCATGGTGCCGCTGGCTGAGGCAGTGAGGGCGTTGCCGGCCAGCCAACGTCCGCCGTTCAACAACGGCCGCGTGCAGATCGACCTGGAGCACATGCGCAGCCTGCAGCGCATCGGTGACAGCGACTACGCGGTGATGCTGGGGCCGCTGGACGAAGCGCTGCCGGACGAGGGCTGGCAGGACAGCGAAGTGTCCGGCGTGGCGATCCTGCTGCTGATCCTGATGGTGGCGGTGGCACTGCCGATGTACGTGATGGTCTATCGGTTGTGGCGCGACGTCTCGCAGCTGGCACAGGCGGCCAGGCAGATGCGCGATGGCCAGTTGGACACGCGAGCGCCGCGTGCGGGCACCGCGCTGGTGCGGCCACTGGCCAATGCCTTCAACCACATGGCCGAGCAGCTGCAGCAGCTGCTGGAAAGCCAGCGTGTGCTGGCGCAGGCGGTGGCGCACGAAGTGCGCACGCCATTGGCGCGGATGCGTTTCGGCCTGGCCGACCTGGAGGACACCGCGCTCGATGATGGGCAGCGCGATGCACTGGGCGGATTGCGCACCGATGTGGATCGGCTGCAGCACCTGACCGATGCCGGCGTCGAGTACGCCGCACTGGGCCGCTGCCATCAGCCGACCCGCCAGCGCCTGCAGCTGGCGGCGCTGGTACGTGGCGTGGTCGCCCAGTTCGCGCCGCTGCCGATGCCGGTGCAGCAGGCGCTGTCGCCGGTGGGCCTGGTCAACGTCAACCGGCACATGCTGGAGCTGGCACTGCGCAACCTGCTCGGCAATGCACTGCGTTATGCGCGCCGGCAGATCCGTATTGCCAGCACCGTCAATGACGGCTGGCTATGCCTGCAGGTGGAGGACGACGGCCCCGGCATCGCACCCGAACTGCGCGGCCAGGTGCTGCAGCCCTATGTCCGGCTGGACCCGGGCAGTCCCGGCTTCGGCCTCGGCCTGGCGCTGGTGCAGGTGGTGGCCGACAAGCATGGCGGCCACGTCGAAGTGACCGATTCGGCGCTGGGCGGTGCCTGCATCCGCCTGCGCCTGCCGCTGGAAAACGGCGGCATCGTCGAATGCGAAGCGGCCTGCTAGGCCGCCGGTTCCGCACGCGGCAAGGCGAACACGAACAGCGCGCCACGCTCGCTGTCGCGCAGTTCGATGCGGCGGCCGTGCAGCTGCACGATGCGCTGCACGATCAACAGCCCCAATCCGCCGTTCTCGCCGCGCCGCGCTCCCAGCGCGGCCGGTGCCTGGAACAGCTGGGTGCGCAACGCCGGCGCGACCCCTGGGCCGTCATCGGCCACGCTGACCTCCACGCTGTCGGGAGTCGCACGCAGGCGCACCTCGATCTGCCCACCGTCGGGTGCATGGCGCAGCGCGTTGTCGAGCAGGTTGGTCAACACCCGTTCGACCAGGCCCAGGTCGGCGCGCACCAGCGGCAGGCCCGGCGGGAACGCCGCGTGCAGCTGCTGGCCCCGCGCCTGTGCCGCCAGTTCGAACTTCTGCAGCACGTCCTGCAGCAGCTCCGGTAGTGCGAACACCTCCCACTCCAACCGCACTTCGCCATGCTCCAGCCGCGCCAGCTCGAACAGCGCGCGCGCCAGCCGGCCGACCTTGGCGCTCTGTGCCAGCGCGATGCCGAGATAGCGGCGGCGCTCTTCCGCTGACAGCGTGGCGTCCTTCAACGCCAGCGTTTCCAGGTAGCCATGCAGCGACGACAGCGGCGTGCGCAGGTCGTGCGAGATGTTGGCGACCAGTTCGCGGCGCTGCAGGTCCTGCTGGCGCAGCTGCTGCCACTGCTCGCCCAGCCGCTGCGCCATCTGCGCGTGCGCGTGTTCGAGGATCACCAGCTCGTCGCGCTCACCGGGGCGCAGCGGCTCCGGCGGTGGCAACGGCGTGGGTGCGTCGATGTCGAAGGCCTGGATGCGCCGGGTCAGCCGCCGCAGCGGACGGGTCACCCAGTAGAACGCCACCAGCCCGGCCAGCAGGCCGAGGCCACCGACCAGCACCACCGACCACAGCGTGGTGTTCCACTGGCTGCCGGCGGCAAGATCGTCGGCCAGCATCTGCCGGTGCTCGCCGACCAGCACCACGTACACGTAGCCCGCCGGCCGGCCCTGCACGATCAGAGGTGCCGCGCTGAACACCTTGCGGCCATTCGCGCTGCGCGGGTCATCGCCGAGGATCGGCAACGGCGCACCGGCCAGCAGGCGGCGCAGCGGCGCCACGTCCACCCGGTTTCGCACCAGGTGCCCACTGGGCGCATCGTGGCCGAGGATGCGGCCCTGGTCGTCCAGCAGGTAGACCTCGACGCTGGGGTTGACCGCCATCAACTGGCCGAACAGCGCGCGCACCGCGGCGTCGCGCATGCCGCTGGTATCCATCAGCTCGCTGCGCTGGGCGATGTGCTCGGCCAGGCCCAGCGACAACCGCTGTACCACCTCCTGCTCGTGGCGGGTATTGGCACGCATCTGCAGTGCAAGCAGCGCCATGCAGCACGTCAGCATCAGCGCGGCGGTCACCACTGCCAGCTTCTGCCAAAGGTTCGGCTTGATCATGCCGCCGCTCCGGCCGGGTCGACCAGCTTGTAGCCACGGCCCCACACCGTCAGCAGCCGCCGCGGATTGGCCGGATCGGGCTCGATCTTGCTGCGCAGGCGGTTGATATGGGTGTTGACCGTATGCTCGTAGCCATCGTGCTGGTAGCCCCAGACCTGGTTGAGCAGTTCCATGCGCGCGAACACCTGGTCCGGGTGACGGGCAAAGAACAACAGCAGGTCGAACTCGCGCGGGGTCAGCTCCAATGGATTGCCATCCACCGAGGCGGTGCGCGCGACCGGGTCCAGCTGCAGTCCCCCCAGTTCGATCGCGCCGGCATCGATGCGTGCGCTCTGCGCCATCGCCTCGGCGCGGCGCAGCAGCGCGCGCACGCGTGCCACCAGTTCCGGCATCGAGAAGGGTTTTGCCAGGTAATCATCCGCGCCCAGTTCCAGGCCGACGATGCGCTGGGTTTCGCTGCCGCGCGCACTGATGATGATGATCGGCACATACCGCGCCATCGCGCGTGCGCGCTGGCACACCTGCAGGCCGTCCACGCCGGGCAGCATCACGTCCAGCACCAGCGCGTCCCAGGGACCTTCCTGCTCGAGCAGGCGCAGGCCGGCATCGCCGCTGGCAGCATGGGCGACGTCGTAGCCCTCATCGCCCAGGTGCATGCGCAGCAGGTCGGCGATGTGGGCATCGTCTTCAACAATCAGCACGCGTTTGGTCGACATCGTCAGCTCAAGGCCAGTGGGGAGGCGGGTTGCATTGTGGCGCGGGACGGCCGCCGATACCTCACGAAAAATTGAATCCTGCGTGAGGATTCGTTGACCCGGGCGGGCGCAGCATGGCCCCGTCACCCCCTTCCCGGAGTCCGCCATGTCCTTGTCCCGCCGCCATCTGCTGGGCCTGGGCGGTGTTGCTACCGCCGCCGGCCTGCTCGGCCTTGGGGCCTGCAGCCGCGCCGCCCCCGCCGCCGCCGAAGCGCGCCCGTCGCGACAGTTCGAGGTCATGCACAGCGATGCCGACTGGCGCCAGCGCCTGACCCCGGCGCAGTACGCGGTGCTGCGCCAGCAGGCCACCGAACGGCCGTGGAGCAGCCCGCTCAACAAGGAACACCGCCAGGGCACCTTCGCGTGTGCCGGCTGTGCGCTGCCGCTGTTTTCCTCGTCCACCAAGTTCGAGAGCGGCACCGGCTGGCCCAGCTTCTGGGCGCCGCTGCACAACGCCATCGGCGAAGACCGCGACGTCACTTTCGGGATGCTGCGGGTGGAGGTGCACTGCCGTCGCTGTGGCGGCCACCTCGGCCATGTGTTCAACGATGGCCCACGCCCGACCGGGCTGCGCTACTGCATGAACGGTGCGGCGATGGTGTTCGTTCCCGGCGCCACGGATGGCACTGCCGACGGCTGGCGGGTGCCGGTCGGTTCTTCCCCTGTTTCCGGAGCCTGACGATGCTGCTGTTGCTGCTTGCCTACCTGGGGGGCGCGCTGACCCTGCTCAGTCCCTGCATCCTGCCGGTGCTGCCGTTCGTGTTCGCGCGTGCCGACCGTCCGTTCCTGCGCAGCACGCTGCCGCTGCTGCTGGGCATGGCGCTCACCTTCACCGTGGTTGCCAGCCTGGCCGCGGTGGGCAGCCAATGGGTGGCACAGGCCAACCAGGTCGGGCGCTGGATCGCCCTGCTGCTGATGGCGCTGTTCGCGGTCGCCCTGCTGTGGCCACGACTGGCCGACCATCTGCTGGCGCCGTTCCAGCGCGTGGGTGCCCGTCTGAGCGCGCGCGCCGATGCCGCGGATGCCGCTGGGCGCGGCGGCGCGTGGACCTCGCTGCTGATCGGCATCGCCACCGGCCTGCTGTGGGCGCCATGCGCCGGTCCGATCCTCGGCCTGGTGCTGACCGGTGCCGCCCTGCATGGTGCCAGCGTGGGTACCAGTGCCCTGCTGCTGGCGTATGCGCTGGGCGCGATCACCGCGCTGGCACTGGCGGTGTGGGTGGGCGGCCGCGTGTTCCGTGCGCTGCAGGCGCGGCTTGGCCTCGGCGATGTACTGCGCAAGGTGCTGGGCGTGGCCGCCTTGCTGGCAGTGGTGGCGATCGGCCTGGGCTGGGATACCGGCCTGCTGACCCGTCTTTCCACGGTCAGCACCGCGCGTATCGAGCAGGGCCTGCTGGACGCGGTACCCGGCGCGCAGCCGTCGGCACCACCGATGATGATGATGGCCGGTGCCAACGCCGCTGGCGATGCACCGCTGCCGGTCGAGGGAACCCTGCCCGCGCTGGACGGGGCCACCGGCTGGCTCAACAGCCCACCGCTGACGGCCCAGCAGCTGCGCGGCAAGGTGGTACTGGTCGACTTCTGGACCTACTCCTGCATCAACTGCCTGCGTGCGATGCCGTTCGTGCACGAATGGGAGCGCCGCTACCGCGACCACGGCCTGGTGGTGATCGGCGTGCACACGCCGGAGTTCGCCTTCGAGCGTGACCCGCGCAACGTGATGAAGGCGGTGCAGCAGCTGAAGGTCGAGTACCCGGTGGCGCTCGACAACCAGTACACGATCTGGCGCGCGTTCAACAACCGCTACTGGCCGGCGCAGTACTTCGTTGATGCGCAGGGCAACATCCGCAGCCACCAGTTCGGCGAGGGCAACTATGCGCGTTCGGAACAGGTGATCCGTCGCTTGCTGACCGAGGCCGGCCAGACGAACCTGCCGCCGCCGGCCGATCCGGCCGCCGCCGCCGATCTGAAGGGCGTGGCTGCGCAGGCCGACATGGGCAATCTGCGCTCGCCGGAAACCTATCTGGGCCACGCCCGTGCCGAGCAGTTCGCCTCGCCCGGTGGGCAGCGCAGTGATGCCGCGTTCGACTACTCCTTGCCGACGACACTGGCGCTGAACCAATGGGGACTGTCGGGGCGCTGGACCGTCACCGATGAAGCCGCACAGCTGCAGCAGGCCGGTGGCCGCATTGCCTTCCAGTTCCATGCGCGTGACCTGCACCTGGTGCTGGCGCCCAGCCGCGACGGCACGCCGGTGCGCTTCCGCGTCTGGCTGGATGGCAAGGCGCTGCCCGCTGCCGATGCCGGTAGTGATGTCGGCGCCGATGGCAGTGGCGTGGTCGACGAGCATCGCCTGTACCAGCTGGTCCGCCAGCGCGGCACGGTCGGCCCGCATCGCTTCGAGATCGAATTCCTCGATGCGGGCGTGCAGGCCTATGCCTTCACCTTCGGTTGAACCGGGAGCACATGATGAAACTCTCCTTTGAACAGGGCATCGCCGCCGGTGTTGCCGGCCTGGTGGCCATGGCATTGATTGCCGGGGTGCTGCTGGTCGATCACGGCGCGGCTGCGGCGCCGGTCGAAGCCAGCGCGCAGATCCAGGCACTGCCGGCCCCCACCGGCGATGCGGCGTTCCGCGATGACGCCACCCACGCCAGCGTGGTGTTTGCCGGCGGTTGCTTCTGGGGCGTGCAGGGCGTGTTCCAGCACGTCAAGGGCGTGAGCAATGCGGTGTCCGGCTATATCGGTGGCAGTGCAGCCAATGCCCGCTATGAGCGCGTCAGCGGTGGCCAGACCGGCCATGCCGAAGCCGTAAAGATTGACTACGACCCGCGCCAGGTCAGCTATGGACAGCTGATGCAGGTGTTCTTCTCGGTCGCGCACGACCCGACCCAGCTCAACCGCCAGGGTCCGGACCACGGCAGCCAGTATCGCTCGGCGATCTTCAGTGATGACGCCCGCCAGCAGGCGGCCAGCCGTGCCTACATCGCCCAGCTCGGCCAGGCCGGCAGCTACCGCGCACCGATCGTCACCCAGCTGGTCAGCGGCCAGCGCTTCTACCCGGCCGAGAGCTACCACCAGAACTACATGACCAACTACCCGCAGGCCGCCTACATCCGCTACTACGACGCACCGAAGCTGGTGGCCCTGGCCAAGCAGTTCCCAGCGCTGTACCGGCGCGAGGCGGTGCTGGTGCCGATGCGCTGACGGCATTTCCCCTGGGGCTGATCGGTGCTCGGCTCTACACACCAAAAAAAGACGCACGGCGGTCCCGCCGTGCGCTTGGAATGCGCCGGCCACGCCCCGATCAGGCCCGGCCGACGACGACATGCTAGGCTCGCCATCATCATGGGTACAGAACCAGATGGCGGGATGTTCGATGGATACAGATGACCAGGTCACGATGATCCCTCCACGCTACCAGCGGCTCTCCGACGAACTGGCCGAGGCCATCCACGGCGGTCGCCTTCCGGTCGGCAGCCGCCTGCCTTCGCTGCGGCAGATGGCGTCGCAGCGCAGGCTCAGCCTCAACACGGTGATCGCGGCATATCGCCAGCTGGAAGATGCCGGGCTGGTGATTCCGCGGCCGAAGGCGGGCTTCGAAGTCGCGCCGCGGCTGTCGGTGCCGGAGCGTTCGCTGCGCGACACCCCGTCCGCGCCCACCGCGCCGCTGCAGCAGGTGCTGATGGCCCGGGTACTGGAAGCGCAGCGCCGACCGGGTGTGGTCGACCTGGCCTTCGCCGGCCCACGTGGTCGCCAGTTCTATCCCGGCGCGCAGCTGGCCCGGCATACCGCGCAGGTGCTGCGCCACGGCCAGCAGACGGTGGAGACCTATGCGAGACCCAACGGCTCCCCCCGGCTGCTGGCGCAGATCGTGCGCCGCAGTCCGCGCATGGGCCTGCACACCCACGCCGAGCGACTCCTGCTGACCCATGGTGCGATGGAAGGCCTGCAGCTGGCGTTGCGCGCGGTCACCCAGCCCGGTGACGCAGTGGGCATCGAGGCGCCGTCCTACTTCAACCTGTATCCGTTGCTGGCCAACCTCGGCCTGCAGGCCATCGAGTTGCCCACCCACCCGCAGCACGGGCTGGATGTGGATGCACTGGATGCGCTGCTGGAGCACACGCCACTGGCCGCACTGGTGGTGATGCCGACCGTGCACAACCCGCTCGGCTGCACCATGCCGACCGCCGCCAAACAACGCCTGGCCGAGCTGGTCAACGCACGGCAGCTGCCCCTGATCGAGGATGCGGTGTACGCCGAGCTGCAGTTCTGCGAACCGCCGGCACCCTTGCTGAAAGCCTTCGATCGCGATGGCTGGGTGATGGTGGTCGGTGGCTTCTCAAAGACACTGGCGCCGGATTACCGCATCGGCTGGCTGGATGGCGGTCGCTTCGCAGAGCGCATCGCGCTGCTGAAGTTCCAGTCCACCGGCGGTGAGCCGCAGCTGCTCGGCGATGCGGTGGCCGCGTATCTGGAAGCAGGCAGCTACGAGCACCATCTGCATCGCATGCGCCGCCTGTACCGCGAACAGGTGGGACGGCTGCGCCAGCTGGTAGCCGAGCATTTCCCGGCAGGCACCCGCGCCACCGAACCACAGGGCGGATTCCTGCTGTGGCTGGAACTGCCGGGCGTGGACACGCGCGAGCTGTTCGAGCGAGCGCTGCAGGAGGACATCGTGTTCATGCCCGGCCAGGTCTATTCGCGTGGCGCGCGCTATCGCCACTGCCTGCGGCTGTCGTGCTGCCAGAGCCTGGATGCACGCTTCATCGGTGCGGTGGAACGGCTGGGTGCGATCGCGCGGGAGCTGGCAGTGCGCCAGCTCCTGTAGAGCCGAGCCTACGCTCGGCTGCCCTTCGCTGACGGTCCCCGCTGAGCCGAGCGTGGGCTCGGCTCTACAGGAAGCAGGTCAGTCGAGCAGGTGCGTACTCAGGATCTGACCATCCGCCCCCGGCAGATGCGGCAGCCGTCCCCAGCACGGCATCGGCAGGCGCTGCTGCAGCGTGGCGATGTTCTCGTCCTGGCGCTGCATCGCCGGGTCGATGTGGTTGCCGATCCAGCCCAGGCAGTCCACGCCGCTGGCCTGCAGCGATTGCGCAGTCAACCGCGCGTGGTTGACGCAGCCCAGCCGCATGCCTACCACCAGCAGCACCGGCAGCTGCAGCGCACGCACCAGGTCGAGCTGGTCCAGCGTGGCCGAGACCGGCGCCAGCCAACCGCCCACGCCCTCCACCACGACGATATCGGCCTTCGCGCGCAGGCGTTCGAACGCGGCCACGATCGGCGCCAGCTCCACCTGCACGCCGTCCTCGGCAGCGGCCAGCTCCGGTGCCAGTGGCTGCCGCAGCGCATAGGGATTCAGATCGGCATAGTCCGGCACTGGCCAGCTGGCCGCCTGCAGCGCCAGCGCGTCCTCGTTGCGCAGGCCCTGCCCCAGATCCTCGCTGCCGCTGGCCACCGGCTTCATGCCCACTGCACGCAGGCCACGCTGGCGCAGTGCATGCAGCAGCGCGGTGCTGGCCGCGGTCTTGCCGATTTCGGTATCGGTGCCGGTAACGAACAGGGCGGGCGGCAGCGTAGCGGGCAACGGCATCGATGGGCTCCAACAGGGCAACAGTGTGTGCATTATCGCCGGCCCGGTGCACTTGCTAGACTGCGGGCATGTTCGCCAATGCCTCGCTCACCGGCAGCAAGCCGGAACAATACGCCCAGCTGCTGGAACAGGCCCGTGGCCTGGTCTACGCCGAGTCCGACCGCATCGCCAACGCGGCCAACCTCTCCGCACTGGTCTATCACGCCCTGCCCGACCTGAATTGGGTGGGCTTCTATCTGTATGACGGCAAGGAACTGGTGGTTGGCCCGTTCCAGGGCCTGCCGGCCTGCGTGCGCATCCCGCTGGACAAGGGTGTGTGCGGTGCCGCCGCCAGCCAGCGCGTAACCCAGCGCGTGGACGACGTCGATGCCTTCCCCGGCCACATCGCCTGCGATTCGGCCTCGCGTTCGGAGCTGGTGGTGCCGCTGCTGCGCGGCGATGAACTGATCGGCGTGTTCGATATCGACAGCCCGAAGGTCGGCCGCTTCGACGCCGACGATCAGGCCGGCCTGGAAGCCATCGCCCGCGTGTTCGTCGAGGCACTGGGATGAGCGCACCGAAGCTGCGCAACATCGGCCCGAAGAGTGCAGCCTGGCTGCGCCAGGTCGGGCTGCGCAGCCGCGAGGACCTGGTTGCGATCGGCGCAGTCGGCGCCTTCGTCAAGGTCAAGCGGGCCGGCTTCAAGCCCAGCCTGAACCTGCTGTACTCGCTGGAAGGCGCATTGCTGGACTGCCACTGGCAGGAGCTGAGCGAGCCTCAGCGTGAAGCGCTGGTGCAGGACTATGAGGCGCGCATCGCCGCGCATCCGCTGAAGGCGGCCGGCCCGGCGTCGGGCCCGGTGCATGAGCAGCGCTTCGATGCCGACGATGAGGCGGAAGACAGCGTGACCGAGCGCGCGGACGAGGATTGAGCCGCGCCCTCCTGTAGAGCCGAGCCCACGCTCGGCTGGCCTTTCTGATCGAAGTGCAGCCGAGCATGGCTCGGCTCTACAAGAGCAGCTCAGGGCTGCTGCAGTTCCAGCAGCTCGCCCACCAGCCCGACCTCGCCCCGCTCCAGCCACACCCGCAGGCGCGTGCCGTGGTCGATGCGCAGGGCCCAGCACAGCGACATCGGCAGGCCGCAGACCTGCGACAACACCATGCGCAGCGGGCCACCATGGCTGACCACCAGCGTCGGCACCGGATCATCATCATCGAGCAGGCGATCCAGCGCGCGCGCGATACGCCGCTCGAAATGTCCCCAGCTCTCGCCGTTCGGCGGCGGGAACGCATGCGGATCGGCGTGGAAGGCGGCCAGCGCATCTTCCGGCAGGTCGAACAGCGACTGCCCGTCCCAATCGCCGAAATCCAGCTCTTCCCATTCCTCGTCCGCTTCGACGTCCAGCCCGCGTGGGGTGGCCAGCGCCATCGCCGTGTGCAGCGCGCGCAACCGCGGTGAACTGATCACCCGCTCCCAGCGTTGCTCGGCATAGGCCTCGACCAGCTCTTGCGGCAGGCCGGCCAGCTGCGGTGGATCGCTGCGGCCATCAAGGAACTCATCGCGACCGTTGCCGGCGTGGCGGACCAGGTCGAGGATCATGCGTGCGTCCCGGACGGGCGGCGCAGGTACAGCGGAGAACGGGCAGACATCGGTAACGGCACCACGGGATCGAGCAACCATTCTAAAGGCACAGCAAAGGCAGCCGCGCAGGCGCGACGCAACGGGACGGCCTGCGATGCCGTAGACTGCGCGCACTTCCAGGTGACCTGCGGCCGTGGCCGGCAGGTTGAAACGGGAAGCCGGTGACGCGTGATGCCACGCCAGGCCGGCGCTGCCCCCGCAACGGTAAGCACGTCAGTTCCAGGCAACACCGCCACTGTGCCGCAGGCATGGGAAGGCGCCTGGACGGTGGCCTCGCGCCACCCGGCGGCAAGCCCGGAGACCGGCCCGGAAGCCTCAGGTCGCGATGCGGTGGGCATGGCGCTGGATGACCGTGGCGTGCGCTGCGGCATCGGCGCGTGCCTGCCTTCGCGGCTCCTCCCCTTCGCCACGCGGGCGTGCGTGGCACCTGGAGTCCCCCCATGAAGCTGCAGTCCCGAATGCTGTCCCTGGCCGTACTGGCCGCCCTGCCCGCGCTGGCACAGGCCGCCGATGACACCACCGCGCTCGACCAGATCCTGGTCACCGCCACGCGCACCCCGATCGCCCTGCAGGACAGCATCGCGCCGGCCCAGGTGATCGACCGCGCGCAGATCGAATCCAGCCAGGCCACCTCGCTGCAGGAACTGCTGCGCGGCCGCGCCGGCATCAACCTGGCCAATGTCGGTGGGCTCGGCAAGCAGAGCTCGCTGTTCCTGCGCGGCACCAACTCGGGCCACACCGTGGTGCTGGTCGACGGCGTGCGCATCAACAGTGCCGACCTCGGCCTGGCGATGTACCAGGACCTGCCGCTGGCGCAGATCGAGCGCGTGGAAATCGTGCGTGGCCCGCAGTCGAGCCTGTACGGCGCCGATGCCATTGGCGGCGTGATCCAGATCTTCACCCGCCGCAACCAGGGTGATTTCGCCCCGCACTTCCAGCTCGGTGGCGGCAGCAACGGCCTGCGCGAAGCCAGCGGCGGGATCGGTGGCGGGACTGAACGCGGCTGGTTCGGCGCCGACATCGCCTACCAGCATTCCGATGGCATCGATGCCTGCCGCGGCTCGGCAACGCTGTTCACCGGCTGCTTTGCCGACGAACATGACCGCGATGGCTACCGCAACCTGTCCAAGAGCCTGCGCGGTGGCTACACCTTCAACGACCAATGGAACGTGGAAGGCAGTGCATTGCGTGCCGACGGAAAGAACCATTACGACGGCTACTACAACTATTCGGAAACCCGCCAGCAGGTGCTGGCCGGCAAGGTGCGCTACACCCCGTCCGAACGCCTGGCGTTCACCGCCAATGTCGGGCGCGGTGACAACGAGTCGGACAACTTCGGTGACTTCGGTGCCCGTGGCAGCGCTCAGACCCACCGCGACAGTGCCTCGCTGCAGGGTGACTTCGCCTTGGCCGAAGGCCAGCTGCTGAGCACCGGCGTGGACTGGAGCGAAGACAACCTGGATGGCAGCAGTGCCGGATATCGGGTCGACAGCCGCCGCAACACCGGCGTGTTCGTGCAGTACCAGGGACGCTTCGGCCGCCACCAGCTGCAGGCCAGCGCGCGCAACGACGACAACCAGCAGTTCGGCAATCACGCCACGGGCAGCCTCGGCTGGGCGATGGAACTCGGCCACGGCCTGCGTGTCAATGCCAGTTACGGCACCGCGTTCAAGGCGCCGACCTTCAGCGACCTGTATGACCCGTGGAGCGGTGTGCCGACGTTGAACCCGGAGAAGTCCAAGAGCGCCAACCTGGGCGTTTCGCAGCAGGGACAGGGCTGGCACTGGGGCCTGGACGTCTATGAAACCCGCATCGATGATCTGATCACCTACGATGCGGCGACCTTCAGGATGCAGCAGGTGGAGAAGGCGCGCATCCGCGGTGCCGAACTGACCGGTGGCGTGCTGCTGGCCGGCTTCGACATCAACGCCCAGCTGAGCTACACCGACCCACGCAACCGCACCGGCGGCAGCACGCAGTTCGACAACTGGCTGCCGCGTCGTGCACAGCACACCGCGCGCTTTGACATCGACCGGCGTTTCGGGGACTTCCGCGCAGGCCTGACGGTTCAGGGTGCGGGCAAGCGCTATGACGATGCCGCCAACGCGGTGAAGGTGGGGGGGTACGGCACGCTGGATCTGCGCGCCGAGTACGCGCTGACGCCGTCGTGGTCGCTGCTGGCGCGTGCCGCCAACGTGTTCGACCGCAGGTATGAGACGGTGGCGTGGTTCAACCAGCCGGGCCGTGAGTACCAGTTGAGTGTGCGTTACCAGGCGAAATGAAAGAGGGCGCCGGGCATTGCCCGGCGCTTTCTCTGTAGAGCCGAGCCCATGCTCGGCTCAGGCAGCAAAGCAGCCGAGCATGGGCTCGGCTCTACACCGGGACGCCGGCGGTCAACCCCGGCAGTTCACGCAGGTCGTCGATCACCGCCACCGCATGCGCGGTGGCCAGGTCCAGGCCGCGCGGATAGCCGTAGCGCACCAGCGCGATCGGCATGCCCGCAGCTTCGGCGGCGCGGTAGTCGGTCAACGAATCTCCCACCATCAGGCACGCCTGCACCGGCAGCCCGAAGTGCGCAGCGATATGCCGCAGCGGTTCGCCGCTGGGCTTGCGCTGCGGCAGTGAATCGCCGCCCAGTACCAGCGCGAACGCATCACCGATGCCCAGGTGCTGCAGCAGCGGCGGCACCAGTGCTTCGGGCTTGTTGGTGCAGATCGCCAGTGGCACGTCGCGCGCGCGCAGCTGCGCCAGTGCGTCGGCCACGCCATCGAACAGGCGCGGGCTGCGCAGCAGGCATTCACGGTAGTGCACCATGAACACCGGCATCACCTCGGCCAGGTCGACCTCACGACCGGCGGCGTGCACGGCCTGTTCGACCAGGCGGCGCACCCCGTCGCCGATCCAGCCGAGCACGGTGGCTTCCGGCACGCGCGCCATGCCGATGGCTTCCAGCGTGCGGTTCAGCGCTTCGGCGATGTCAGCTGCGCTGTCGACCAGCGTGCCATCGAGATCGAATACGACCAGCGGATAGGGATACGACAAGGGACGACGCCTGTACAACGTGGGGCGGCCATTGTACGCCGCGTTTTTTTCCAGGATCCGCCTCAGCCGATCCTGCGTGCGCGGGTGGCCAGAAAGGTGGGCAGGTAACGGTCGATCAGGAAGCGCGGCTTCGGCTGCCAGTCTTCCATGAACCGATCAATCACGAAGCCTGCATCCAGCTGCCCGCCGATCAGTTCGGTCAGGCTGTGGCCAAAGGCCAGCGCATCACCGCGGGCGAGTTTCGCCTCACGCTCTGCGGCGGGCAGGTCTTCCAGGTCCGAATAGGGAATGGCGTACTGCGGCCGGATCAAACCCTGTGCGTCCAGCTGCGGATCACGTGCACCGACGAACAGCACCGGGTTGTAGAAACTGGCCATCAACATGCCATCGCGCGCCAGCACGCGGCGGCATTCGGTCCACACCGGGCGCACGTCGGGCACGTACAGGTTGGAGATCGGATGGAACACCACGTCGAAACTGTCGTTGGCGAATACGTGCAGGTCGCGCATGTCGCCCTGCACCGTGCGCAGCTGCAGTCCATCACGCGCAGCGACCCGGCGGTCCTGTTCCAGCTGCCCGTCGGACAGGTCGAACACGGTGACGTCGGCGCCCGCAGCGGCCAGCACGGGGGCCTGCTGGCCACCACCCGAGGCCAGGCACAGGATGCGGCGGCCGCGCACGTCGCCCAGCCAGTCCAGTGGCAGCGCGCGTGGGGTCAGGTGCACCTGCCAGCGGCCTTCGCGCGCGGCGGCAATGGTTGAACTCTCCACCGGGCGCGACCATTCGCGCACTTCGCTGGCCTGGCGGTCCCAGGCAGCACGGTTGTGGTCGATCAAGGCCTGTCCATGGTTCATGTGTTCTCCTTGCCCGGTGGGCGCCAATCCAGATCCTGGAAGGCCGGGCTGGCGAAACACTCGGCCAGGTAATCCAGGAATCGCCGCATGATAGCGGGCTGCTGGCGCCGTGACGCGTACACGGCATGAATGCCGAGCTCGTCCAGACTGAATCCGGGCAGCAGTTCGATCAGCTCGCCGCTGCGCAGCAGTGGCGCCACCTGGTAGGTCGGCAGCATGGCGATCCCGGCACCGGCGCGTACCGCCTCCAGCAGCAGCGAGGCCTCGTTGGCGCTGATGTTGCCGCCCACCGCCACCGACAGCGAACGGCCATCGCGGTGCAGCTGCCACAGGCTCTTGCCGACGTAGTGGTGGGTCAGGCAGTTGTGCGCGGCCAGGTGCTCCGGCGCGGTCGGCGTGCCACGCGCCTGCAGGTACGACGGCGTCGCGCACAGCACCGAGCGGCAGGTAGCCAGCCGCCGCGCGATCAGGCTGGGGTCGATCTGGCGCGCGATGCGCACGGCCAGGTCCACGCGCTCCTCGACCAGGTTCACCGTGCGGTCGACCAGCAGCAGCTCGATGCGCGCCGCCGGATGGCGCGCGACGAAACCGGCCACCGCCCGTGCCAGGTGGCTCTGCCCGAACGACACGCTGGCGGTCACCCGCAGCGTACCGTGCGGCTCGGGATCATCACTGGCCAGCTCCCCCTGCAGTTCTTCGCCGATCGCCAGCATCTGCCGGAAGCGCGCCAACGCCGCCTCGCCCGGGCCGGTCAGGCTGACCCGGCGCGTGGTCCGGTGCAGCAGGCGTGCACCCAGCCAGCCCTCGACCTCGGCCAGGTAGCGGCTGACCATCGCCCGCGACATGTCCAGCACTTCCGCGGCGGCGGTGAGGCTGCCGCGCTCGGCCACCTCGACAAACACGGTCATGGCGGTCAATCGGTCCATATGCTCGATCCACGCAACAAACAAGCGCGTTATACGCTGTTTTTCGAGCGACTGCAGCGGCCTAGAGTGGCCCCATTCCCAGCCCACATCGCCCCACGGAGTCCTGCCATGAAGATCGCCCTCGTTGGTTCCACCGGCAACATCGGCCGCCAGATCGCCCGCCACGCGCTGGCCCACGGCCACGAACTCACCGTCATCGTGCGCAGCGCGCAGGACCTTCCGGCCGAACTGGCCGGTGCCCATCCGGTGATCGCCTCGTTGGATGACCAGGACGCGCTGGTCGCCGCCATCGCTGGCCACGACGTGCTGGCCAGCGCCTACGGCCCGCGTCCGGGCGATGACATCGGCCGCGTGGGCGAGATCGCCGCGCAGCTGGCGGCCGCCGCGCGCAAGGCCGGCGTACCGCGCCTGGTGGTGGTGGGTGGCGCCGGCAGCCTGGAAGTCGCGCCGGGCGTGCAGCTGGTCGATACCCCCAACTTCCCGGAAGCCTACAAGCCGTACGCGCTGGCCCATCGTGAGGCATTCAACCGCCTGCAGGCAGTGGACGACCTGGACTGGACATTCTTCTCGCCGGCCGCCGAAATCGGCCCGGGCGAAGAGCGCGGCCAGTACCGTGTGCAGCCCAAGGCCTTCCTGGCCGACGCCAGCGGCCACAGCCGCATCAGTTATGCCGACTACGGCGCCGCGTTCGTCGCCGAGCTGGAAGCGCACCAGTACCCGAAGCAGATCATCACGGCCGCGTATTGATCGACGCGCGAGCCCTGTAGGGCCAAGCCCACGCTCGGCTCCCTATCCGACACAAGGAATTCCCCATGCGTACCGCTGCCCTGCTGCTTCCCCTCGCCCTGGCCGCCACGTTCACCAGTGCGCCGCTGCTGGCCGCACCGGCCACCGCGGCGCCGACCACCGCGACGAAATCACGACTGCACCTGCAGACCTTCCATCCCGGCCCGCAGGCGATGTTCTCGGTATCCTCGGTGCTGATCGAAGGCCGCCATGACGCGATCCTGGTCAACGCGCAGTTCGGCGCCAGCGACGCGCGCAAGCTGGTCGAACGGATCCGCGCCAGTGGCAAGCAGCTGACCACGATCTACATCAGCCACGGCGATCCGGACTACTACTTCGGCCTGGCCACCCTGCAGGATGCCTTCCCGCAGGCACGCATCGTCGCCACTGCGCAGACCGTCGCCCACATCCAGCAGACCCAGGCCGGCAAGCTGGCCTACTGGGGACCGAAGATGGGCGCCGACGTGCCGGCACGCATCGTGGTGCCGCAGGTACTGGACGGCGATGCCCTGCAGCTGGAAGGCCAGCGCCTGCCGTTGATCGGCCTGGATGGCCCGACCCCGGACCGCACGGTGCTGTGGGTACCGTCGCTGCGCGCGATCGTCGGCGGCATTCCGGTGGTAGCAGGTGAGCACGTGTGGATGGCCGACACGCAGACGCCGAAGTCGCACACTGACTGGCTGCAGACCCTGCAGCGGTTGCAGGCACTGAAGCCGAAGGTGGTGGTACCGGGGCATTACGCGCCGGGTGCGGCGCTGGATGCCAGTGCGCTGCGCTTCACTGCGGACTACATCCGCGCGTTCGACGCCGAGGCGGCAAAGGCCAAGGACAGTGCGGCACTGGTGAAGGCGATGCAGGCGCGCTACCCGACGCTGGCCGGTGTGGCGTCGCTGGAGCTGAGTGCGAAGGTAGCCAAGGGCGAGATGCAGTGGCCATGAGGTAGGGAGTTTTCTTTTGCAGGGCTGCGCCCTGCACCTGCCCAATGCAACGGCAACAGCCGAAGCAACAGCAAAAGCTGGTCTCCTGAGGGTTGGCGGGGTGGGTCCGGTTGCGGGGGCGCTGCAAGTACGTCCATGTAAGCTCGGTCGCCGCATCCATGCGGCTCACGCCCCCGCAACCGGACCCACCCCGCCTTCGACAGTTTCCCGCTATCTGTCGGAACCTGCTGCTGATGGTGGGTGCCGACCGTTGGTCGGCACGGGGTCAGAGCCCGTTGCTGCGCAACGGGCTCTGACCCCACTGTTTGATGATTAGGTATCTGTGGGTTTGTTCATGTCGTGCTCGAACAATTCCCCCTGCACCACCGGCTCCTTTTCGCGGAAGCCACCCAGCCCGACACCCACCAGCCGATAGCGCGTCTCCGCCGGCAGGTCGACGCGGGCGCGCAGGGCCAGTGCGATGTCGCGCAGTTCTTCCATCGACTCCGGCGGACGTTCCGGGGTGAAGCTGCGGGTGAGAATGCGGAACTGCGCGGTTTTCAACTTCAGCACCACGGTATGGCCGACACGCTCGGTCTTGCGGGTCGCCTTCCAGGTCTTCTCTGCCAGCTGCACGATGGCCTCGGTCAGGTCTTCCAGCAGCAGGTCTTCGGCGAAGGTGTCCTCCGAGGAAATCGACTGCACCTGCTGGTCCGGTTCCACCGGCCGCTCGTCGATGCCGCGTGCGCGGTTGTACAGGCTGCGGCCGAAACTGCCGAACGCTTCTTCCAGATCGATCAGTGCCCACTGCCGCAGGTCGCCGCAGGTGGCGATGCCGCGCGCGGCCAGCTTGCCTTCCATCACCTTGCCGACGCCAGGCACCCGGCTTACCGGCAACGGCAGCAGGAAGGCGTCCACCCGCTGCGGTGGAATCACGAACTGGCCATCGGGCTTGCGCCAGTCCGAGGCGATCTTGGCCAGGAACTTGTTCGGCGCGATCCCAGCTGAAGCAGTCAGGTTGGTCTCCTCACGGATCTGCATGCGGATGGTACGGGCGATGTCGGTCGCCAGTTCGATGCCGCTCTTCGGCTCGGTCACGTCCAGGTAGGCTTCATCCAGTGACAACGGTTCAACCAGGTCGGTGTGGCGCAGGAAGATCTCGCGCACCTGGCGTGACACCGCCTTGTAACGTGCGAAGTCGGGCGGCACGAAGATCGCATCCGGGCACAGGCGTTCGGCCCGCACTGCCGGCATGGCCGAACGCACACCGAACACGCGTGCCTCGTACGATGCCGCGCACACCACCGAGCGTGCGCCGCGCCATGCCACAACCACCGGCTTGCCGCGCAGTGACGGATCGTCGCGCTGCTCCACCGACGCGTAGAACGCGTCCATGTCAACGTGGATGATCTTGCGCAGTCGGGTCATGTCAGGTGGAAAAGGCGGGGCCGGGCCGGGTGGGCCACACGCCGAAGTATGGTCGTTGCACATCAACAGGATGCGCGTATTCCCTTGAAAACACTACGGTTGCGTACGGTTGAAATGTTTGATCGGCGCAGTTTCCACGGGCATTCTCGGGCGCTTGTTTCCCTGTTCTCCGCTTCCAGGATTGTGCTTCATGACCCGTCTCCACGCGTTCAACCGCGAACAGCTGCTGGCCAGCGCACGCGGTGAACTGTTCGGCACCGCCGCCGGCCGTTTGCCCAACGACCCGATGCTGATGTTCGACCGCATCACCGACATCCGAGAGGACGGCGGACCGCATGGCAAGGGCATGGTACGCGCCGAACTGGATATCCGCCCGGACCTGTGGTTCTTCGGCTGCCACTTCATCGGCGACCCGGTGATGCCAGGCTGCCTGGGCCTGGATGCCATGTGGCAGCTGACCGGCTTCTTCCTGACCTGGCTGGGTGCACCCGGCAAGGGCCGCGCGCTGGGCTGTGGCGAGGTGAAGTTCACCGGCCAGGTACTGCCGGACGCCAAGCTCGTACGCTACGAGATCGACATCAGCCGGGTCATCAACCGCAAGCTGGTGATGGCCCAGTCGGACGCCCGCATGTACGTGGACGACCGCGAAATCTACAGCGCGCGCGACCTGCGCGTCGGCCTGTTCACCGAAACCGGGAGCTTCTGATGCGTCGCGTCGTCATCACCGGCATGGGCATCACGTCCTGCCTCGGCAATGATCTGGATACCGTTTCGGCCGCGCTGCGTGAAGGACGCTCGGGCATCACCGCATTGGCCGACCACGCCGAAGCAGGCCTGCGCAGCCAGGTCGGTGGCCGCGTCGACCTCGACCTGGACGCCTTGATCGACCGCAAGCAGAAGCGCTTCATGAGCGACGCGGCGGCCTTCGCCTACCTGGCCATGCGCGATGCCATCGCCGATGCCGGGCTCAGCCCCGAGCAGGTCAGCAGCCTGCGCACCGGCCTGATCGCCGGTTCCGGTGGCGGCTCCAGCGAATGGCAGATCGGTGCCGTCGACCTGCTGCGCGAACGTGGCGTGCGCAAGGTCGGCCCATACATGGTGCCGCGCACGATGTGCTCGACGGTCTCGGCCTGCCTGGCCACGGCCTACCAGATCAAGGGCGTCAGCTACTCGCTGTCGGCTGCCTGCGCGACCTCGGCGCATTGCATCGGCGCCGCTGCGGACATGATCCGGCACGGTGCGCAGGACATCATGTTCGCCGGCGGTGGCGAAGACCTGCACTGGTCGATGAGTGTGATGTTCGATGCGATGGGTGCCCTGTCGACCAGCTTCAACGAAACCCCGGCCAGCGCCTCGCGCCCGTACGACAAGGACCGCGACGGCTTCGTCATCGCTGGTGGCGGCGGCATGCTGGTGCTGGAGGATTACGACCACGCCGTCGCACGCGGTGCCCACATCCATGCCGAGCTGATCGGCTATGGCGTCACCTCCGACGGTGCCGACATGGTGGCGCCCTCCGGCGAAGGTGCGGTGCGCTGCATGAAGATGGCGCTGCAGGGTGTCGATCGCCCGCTGGACTACCTGAACACCCACGGCACCTCGACCCCGCTGGGCGATGTCACCGAGCTCAACGCGATCCGCGAAGTGTTCGGCGATGCGGTGCCGCCGCTGTCCTCGACCAAGGCGTTGTCCGGGCACTCGCTCGGTGCAGCCAGCGTGCACGAGGCGATCTACTGCCTGCTGATGATGCGCGATGGCTTCGTTGCCGGTTCGGCCAACATCGGCGAGCTGGACCCGAAGGTGGAGAGCTTCCCGATCCTGCGCGAGAGCCGCGAGCAGAAACTGGATACGGTGATGTCCAACAGCTTCGGCTTCGGTGGCACAAACGCCGCCTTGGTGTTCGGACGGGTGTGATGGGGCAGGTGTGCCGACCAACGGTCGGCACCCACCCACGGATGTAGAGCCGCGCCATGCTCGGCTCAGTGCCAACCAAGGTTGGCACCTACCGGGGCACTGGGCCGACCAACGGTCGGCACCCACCGTTACCCCGGCAGCAACGGCAGCAGCAGCGCGTGCGCGTCCACCAGGGATCCAACGATGCGGTGTCCCAGGGCACGCAGCTCTTCATCCGGATGCACCAGGTCAGGCACCTGGATCACGGTCATGCCGGCCGCCAGCGCCGCGCGCGTACCGGCCGGTGAATCCTCCAGCGCCAGGCAACGCCCGGGCACCTGCCCCAATCGCTGCGCGGCCAGCAGGTAGATATCCGGCGCCGGCTTCGGCCGCGCCACGTCGCCACTGGTGATCACCGCATCGAAATACGGCAGCAGGCCAGCAGCGGCCAGCTTGCGGTTGGCCCGCGGCTGCCGCGTGGTGGTGGCCACCGCCCGCGGTACCGCGTGCACTTTCAGCAGCTCCAGCAGTTCCAGGATGCCCGGACGCAACGGCAACCCGGTCTGTGTGCGTGCCTCGTACAGGTCGTGGCAACGTGCGGCCACCGCATCGATCACGCTGTCCTCGATGCCCTGCGCGCGCAGCAGCGCGTGCGAATCGCGGTCGCCGAGGCCGACCATGCGCAGGAACACCGCCTCGTCCAGGCCCAGCCCGAATTCATCGGCGGCCTGGCCCCAGCAGGCCAGCGAGACACGCTCGCTGTCGATCATCAGGCCGTCCATGTCAAAGATGACGGCGTCGGGAAGAAACGGCAGCGCAGCGATGGGGGTCATGGAGCGAACAGCGTATCCAGGTCGGTAGGGGTGAGCTGCCGCCATTGCCCTTCGTCCAGCCCCTGCAGGTCCAGCCCGCCGACGCGGCTGCGGTGCAGGGCCTGCACGTGGTTGCCGGTGGCGGCGAACATGCGGCGTACCTGATGGTAGCGGCCTTCGTGCAGCACCAGCCGCGCACGGCGCGCATCCAGCACTTCCAGTTCAGCCGGCAGCAGGGGCGTCTTCTCCGATTCCAGCATCAGCGTGCCGCTGGCGAACAGCGCCACCTCGTTGCCGCGCAGGTCCTCGCTCAACTCGACCTCATAGACTTTCGGCAGCTTCGACTTCGGCGAGATGATCCGGTGCAGCAGGCCACCATCGTCGGTCAGCAACAGCAGGCCACTGGTCTCGCGGTCGAGGCGGCCAACCGTGGACAGCACCGGATCGCGGTCGCGGAAGCGCGGCGGCAACAGGTCGTAGATCAGGCGCCCGGTGTCCTTGGTCGAACAGGTGTAGCCAGCCGGCTTGTGCAGCGCGATCGACAGCCCCGGCGGTGGGTCCAGCGGCTCGCCATCGACCCGGATGGCGTCATGCGGCACCTGGTCGTCGGCATACAGCACCTCGCCATCGGCGTCGGTGACGCGGCCTTCGCGGAACATCCATTGCACCTGCTTGCGGCTGCCATAGCCCAGGTTGGCGATGTGCTTGACCAGCTTCACTTGCCCTTCCCCTTCACGGCTTCCACCAGCTTGAAACCGTCGCGCTCGGCGATTACGCGCACCGCGCCGAAGCTGTCGTTGAGGGTGTGCTCGTAAGGCAGGTGGCGGTTGGCCACCACGTACAGGCGCCCGCCCGGGCGCAACGCCTGCGCAGCCACGGCGATGAAGCGCTGGCCGATGTCCGGGCGGTCAGCGCGCGAAGGCGTGTGGAACGGCGGGTTGCTGATGATGACGTCGTAGCCCGGCTCGATGCCGGCGGTGACGTCCTGCCACAGGAAACGCAGCGGCAGCGGTCGCGGCGGCGGCGCCAGATTGAGCTCGGCCAGCGCCAGTG
The DNA here is from genome assembly GCF_057179845.1 of Stenotrophomonas maltophilia group sp. SKK55. Lineage (NCBI taxonomy): Bacteria > Pseudomonadati > Pseudomonadota > Gammaproteobacteria > Lysobacterales > Lysobacteraceae > Stenotrophomonas > Stenotrophomonas maltophilia group sp. SKK55. Next base: position 97,874 of record NZ_JBXUHP010000003.1, on the reverse strand, counting down.
CGCGCTGCTCGGCCTCGTACAGGTCCAGCGCGGTGATCTTCGGGCAGCGTTCCAGAAGTTCGCGCGACAGATAGCCGTAGCCGGCACCGAGGTCGGCGGCGCGTCCGGCCAGGTCGGCCGGCAGGTGCTCGGCCAGCAGCGCCGACGCCGGATCGATGCGATCCCAGGCGAACACGCCCGGGCGGCTGAGGAAGCGACCGCCCACGATCGGACGCACCGCATCCAGCGCCGACCAGCGCTTGGCCAGGTCAACGTCGTGCTGGCCCTGCAGCGGGGCGGTCCAGTACACGCGGCAGTGGTTCTTGGTCAGGCAGCCACCGAGGCCGGCCAACTGCTTGAGGTCGCCCTCGCCCGAACGCGCACCTTCGTTGTTGGACTGGCAGGCAACGATGCGGCCGCCATCGGCGACCAGCGCCAGCGCACGGGCGAACAGCGCACGGGCTTCTTCGCGCTGGCGCGGCGGCAGCACCAGCACCAACGGGTAGCGGCCCTTGCCGGCCGCGTCATCCAGCTGGCCGCTGACGGTCCAGCCGGCAGCCTGCTGCAGCGGTTGCGCGAACGGGGCGAAGCTCTGTTCGCAGTGCACCTCGCGGTTGCCGGCCACTTCGCGCAATGGCCAGCCATCGCGGGCACGCAGGAAGGCCACCGGGCCCTCCGGCCAGCGCAGGGCGCCTTGGGAGAACGGCAGGAGCAGGGTCTGCAGGGGGGCGTCGTCGCTGGAGGCCATCGGCGCGGGTACTTCAAGCGTGAGGGCCGTCCATTGTACCGGCTTGGCCGGGCCGGCCCCGGCGGCCCGCTTTGCGAAACCCGAACGGGGCCTTGATCCGCCAGAAACATTGAAACGTTCAGGGTAGAGGCTCCCCCCGGAAACCCAGGAGAACCTGCATGCGAGCCTTGTTCGTCGGTGGCGTGGTCGACAACAGTGAAATGGACCTGGAAGGCAGCCATCCGCCCGTGCACTACCCCGAGGATACCGGCGGCGGCCACTCGCGCTACCGGCTGCACCAGATCGGTCATGGTGCCGACGGCAGCGTGGCCTATGCGGTGTACGGCGCGCCGGACCTGGCTGATGACGAGGTGGCGAGGGTTGCAGAGGAGCGGGCGTACGCACGTCGATTCGAGGCGACGCCGACGTTGTTCGAGCACTGACACATCTGTAGCGCCCGAGCCCACGCTCGGGCGACGGCGCAGCCGCGCAGACCACAGCCGAGCGTGGGCTCGGCTCTACATCAGGATCAAACCGGCGGTTCGAGGCCACGCCGACGGCGTTTCGGATCAAGGCGCCTTGGGTGGCAGGCGGTTGATACTGGCGATTTCATCCAGCCACACATGGTGCTGCTGCACCGGCGTGTCGTAGTCATCCAGGCGCAACTGGCCGTTGCTGCCTTCATCACCAGCGGCGTTGCGGTATTGCTGCACAGTTGGCCTCACCGCCACCGTGCCGAGCAGGCGGCGGCCATCGTGCAGAATCAGTTCCACCTGCGTTTCGCCATCCAGCTGCGGCAGCAGGGCTTCCAGGCGCGCGATCTGCGCCGGATCGGTGTGGATACGTGGAGCTATACGGGACATCGGCGACCTCCTGACTGCAGGGTCGCCGATCGGCCGTGAATGTTCAGTGCAGCGCGCTGTCCGCGCGCGGCACCTGCACTTTGCGCACGGCAGCCACCAGCTGCGCTACCGAGTACGGCTTGGCCACATGCTCCTGGAAGCCCGAGGCCAGCGCGCGGCGACGGTCGTCGGCACGCGCCAGTGCAGTCACCGCCACCGCAGGCAAGGTCGCCGCATCCACGCCCATGTCCTCGCGCAAGGTGCGCACCAGCCCATAGCCATCCATGCCCGGCATGCCGATGTCGGTCAGCAGCACGTGGTATTGCAGGTGGCCGGTGTCGGCCAGCAATGCCAGCGCTTCGCCGGCCGAGCTGGCCGCAGACACGCTGGCGCCCTGCTCTTCCAGCATGCGCCGCAAGTACTCCAGCACTTCCGGCTGGTCTTCCACCGCCAGCACATGCATGCCGCGCAGCGGATACGGCTCGACGATCACCGGCTCCAGGATCGGCCCGCTGATCACTTCGCGCAGCGGCCGCCGTTCGGCATCGGGAACATGCTGGGGCAGGCGCACGGTGAAGGTCGCGCCGTGGCCGTGGCCCTCGCTGGCCGCAGTGACCGTGCCACCATGCAGTTCGACCAGCTGCTGCACGATCGCAAGGCCCAGGCCCAGGCCGCCATGGCGGCGGGTGGTGGTGCCGTCGGCCTGGCGGAAGCGGCTGAACAGATGATTGAGGAATTCGGGTGCGATGCCATCACCGCTGTCACGCACGGTGATCTCCCAGTAGTTGCCGTCGGCCCGCAGCTGCAGGTCGATGCGGCCTTCAGCCGGGGTGAACTTGATCGCGTTCGAGAGCAGGTTCCAGAACACCTGCTGCAGGCGCGTGGCGTCGCCCAGCACCAGGCTGGGTTGCGTGGGCAGCTGCAGGTGCACGTCCAGCGCCTTGCCTTCGGCCACCAGTTCCTGCGCGCCGATCGCCTCACCCAGCACCGCGCACAGGTCCAGCACTTCCACCTCCAGCTGCACCTTGCCCAGCAGCATGCTGCTGAGGTCGAGCATGTCCGAGATCAGCCGCTTCTGCGCACCGGCGCTGTTGGCGATCACGTTCAGGCCCTTGTACAGCGGACTGGTGTTGTCCACGCGCTGCAGAAGCAATTCGCTCCAGCCGAGGATGGTGGTCAACGGCGTACGCAGCTCATGCGACAGCGTGGCCAGGAATTCATCCTTCAGCCGCGCCATGTTTTCCGCAGCACTGCGCGCGGCACGCTCGGACTGCAGCAGTTCCTCGCGGGCCAGCTCGATCTCGCGGCGTTCGGTCACGTCCGGGCTGCTGCCGGCCAGGCCGATGAAGCGGCCCATGCGCGAGAAGCGCGGGCGGGCGTTCATCTCCAGCCAGCGCCACTGGCCATCGGCACGGCGTGCGCGCACGAGCGCGTGCATCGAGCGCTGCGCCTTCAATGCTTCCTGCAGTTCGTACTCGAAGACCGATGCGTCGTCCGGATGCACCAGGCCGCGCCAGACGTCCTCCGGCACGCGCGTCTCGTCACCGCCAAAGAACTCGCTGAAGGCACTGTTGACGAAACGGGCATGGCCGCGCTCGTCCAGCACCCACACCGGCATCGGCAGGCCGTCGGCCAGCGCGCTGAAGCGGGCTTCGCTTTCGCCCAGCTCCACTTCCATCTGCTTGCGTGCGGTGATGTCGAAGAACAGGATGCCGACCTTGTCCTCGCCCGGCCGGCCCACGCGCACCGCATCCACCGCGAACGAGCGGCCCAGCGCACGCGCCTCCATCTCGAACTGGGCCGGGCGGCCGCTGCGTGCGACCTCGCCATAGATGCGGAACCAGTCCTGCTCATGGCCGGGCTCCAGCGCCGTCATGCGCTTTCCACGCGCATCCTTCAGCCCGGTGTGGCGCTCGAAGGCATCGTTGACTTCGATGAAGCGGTAGTCGACCGCACGATCACCCTCGAACAGCACCTGGATCACGCAGAAACCGGCGTTGATGCGCTCAAGCACGCCATGATGCAGGTCGGGTTCGGGCGCCGGCACCGTCATCGGTGGGCGCTCCACGAGGGGCGGCAGTGTGGACAAGGGTGTCTGTGCAGGCCAGGTTGGAGGCACAGCATGTTCCAAAGGGCGTATTCACAGCGTCAAGCGCCGTCAGTCATGGTTGACGTCGATGAATTGGCGGCAACCGCTCTTGCAGACGACGCATGCGGCCATTGCCGATACCGGGAAGCAGGATCACACTCGATCTGTGATCAACATCGCCCCCATCGAGGGGACGCAGGAGACCGTGATGAAACGCTCACTCGCGATTGCCCTGTTGGCAGGCGCCCTGGCGGCGGGCGGCGCCAGCGCGGCCCCGCGCACCGTGACCGACCCGGAAGCTCCCCGCGCATTGCAGGCCGATGGCCCGGTCAGCGTGAAGTGGGACGATCCGGCCCAATTCACCGAGATCCGGCAGAGTACCAACCGCTTCGAAGCCGAGCGTGGCGACTGGGTGCAGCAGCTGGCACGCTACCTGCAGACCGCTGCCGCCAAACCGCTGCAACCGGGACAGACGCTTGATGTGACCCTGGTCGACATCAAGCGCGCCGGTGACTACGAGCCGTGGCACGGCCCGCGCGGTCGCGACATCCGGATCATGCGCGACATCTACCCACCGCGGATCAGCCTGCAGTACACGCTGAAGGACGCCAGCGGCCGCATCGTCAGCGAGGGCGACGCGCGCCTGAGCGATACCGGCTACCTGCACAACATCGGCCTGAAGAGCGACAGCGATCCACTGCGCTACGAGAAGCGCCTGATCGACGACTGGGTGAAGCGGCAGCTGACAGCGCAGGCCACCGCAGCACGGTAGGCCGTAGGCCCATCGGCAGGTGTCGACCTTGGTCGACACGGATTCACAGCGCCGACCAGGGTCGGCCGCTACGGAAGCCGAGCGTGGGTTCGGCTCTACACGTACACCTTCGCCACGCGCTTGACCGCGCACGGCAGCTGGTAGGCACTGACGCCACAGCGCGGCGCCAGCTCTGACAGCGTCGGCGCGGAACCCCACAGCTCCACCACGCTGCCGATGCCGGCCTGCGGATGCGCGGTCAGGTCCACCGTCAACATGTCCATCGACACGCGCCCGATCAGCCCGCCGGGCTGGCCGTCGATCAGCACCGGGGTGCCGTTCGGGGCGAACTGCGGGTAACCGTCGGCATAGCCAAGCGCGACCACGCCCACGCGGGTGCGCGCCTTGGCCACGAAGCGCGCGCCATATCCCACTGGTTCACCGGCTTCAATCCAGCGATCGGCGATCACCTTGGACTGCATCGTCATCACCGGGCGCAGTCGCGCGGTCAACGCGGTGTCATCCGGCAGCGGGTTGGCGCCGTACAGCATCAGGCCCGGGCGCACCCAATCGCTGCGCACCTCCGGCCAGCCCAGCAGCGCGGGCGAGTTGCACACGCTGGTCTCGCCCTCCAATCCATCAATGGCGCGCGCGAAGGTTGCGGCCTGCTCGCGGGTGCGCTCGCTGTCCAGTTCGTCGGCACGTGCCAGGTGGGTCATCAGCACGATGCGCTCGACCTGCGGCAGCGCCGACAGGCGTGCATGCGCGGCGCGGAAGCTGTCCACGTCCAGGCCGAGGCGGTGCATGCCGCTGTCCAGCTTCAGCCACACCGTCAACGGGCGCGGGCTGTCGAACGCCGCCAGTGCCTCCACTTGCCACGGCGAACCGACGGCGAACCAGAAGTCATGCTCGGCCACCAGCGCCATGTCGCTGGGCTCGAAGATGCCTTCCAGCAGCAGGATCGGCGCACGGATGCCGGCCTTGCGCAGCTCCAGTGCCTCTTCGATGGTGGCCACGCCGAATCCATCGGCCTCGCCCTCCAGCGCCTGCGCACAGCGCACCGCGCCATGCCCATAGGCATCAGCCTTGATGATCGCCAGGGCCTTGCCACCGCCCAGTTCACGGGCGAGCCGGTAGTTGCTGCGCAGGGCGTCCAGATCGATCAGCGCGCGGGCAGGACGCATGTGCGGTTCTCGTGTTGCGGCGCGTGACCGTACTGGCCGTAGCGGAAAATATCCAGGCCTTCGGTGCTGATCTGCGGCTGTCGCGCGCTCATCAGGTCGGCCAGGTAGCGGCCTGAGCCGCAGGCCATGGTCCAGCCCAGCGTGCCGTGTCCGGTGTTGAGGTACAGGTTGCGGAACGGCGTGACGCCGATCACCGGCGTACCGTCCGGCGTAGCCGGGCGCAGGCCGGTCCAGAACTGCGCGCGCGACAGGTCGCCGCCCTTCGGATAGAGATCCCTGACCACCAGTTCCAGGGTCTCGCGGCGGCGCTGCGACAGCGACAGGTCGAAGCCGGCCACTTCGGCCATGCCACCGACACGGATGCGGTCGTCGAAGCGGGTCACCGCCACCTTGTAGCTCTCATCGAGGATGGTCGAGGTCGGCGCCATCGCCGGGTCGGTGATCGGCAGGGTCAGCGAGTAACCCTTCAGCGGGTACACCGGCAGGCGCATGCCCAGCGGTGCGACCAGCGCCGGTGAGTAGCTGCCGAGCGCAACCACGAAGCGGTCGGCGGTTTCCAGCTTGCCGTCGATGCGCACGCCGGTGATGCGGTCGCCATCGAACTCCAGGCCGGTGATGTCCTGGTCGAAGCGGAATTCAACGCCGGCATCCACGCACATCTGCGCCAGGCGGCGGGTGAACAGCTGGCAGTCGCCGGTCTGGTCACGCGGCAGGCGCAGCGCGCCGACCAGGCCATCGACGTGGGCCAGGGCCGGTTCGGCCTGGATGATGCCGGCCCGGTCCAGCACCTCGTACGGCACGCCGTACTGGGCCAGGATCTCGATGTCCTGCGCCGAGGCATCCAGCTGCTGCTGGGTGCGGAACAACTGGGTGGTGCCCAGGTCGCGGCCTTCGAATTCGATGCCGATCTGCGCGCGCAGCTCGTTCAGGCAGTCGCGACTGTACTCGGACATGCGCACCATGCGCGCCTTGTTGATCGCATAACGCTCGTGGGTACAGTTGCGCAGCATCTGCCACAGCCAGCGGTACTGGGCCAGGTCCATGCCCGGCTTGATCGCCAGCGGCGCGTGTTTCTCGAACAGCCAGCCGATCGCCTTCTTCGGCACGCCCGGCGCCGCCCACGGCGAGGTGTAGCCGAACGACAGCTGGCCGGCATTGGCGAAGCTGGTCTCCAGCGCTGGGCCGGGCTGGCGGTCGATGACCGTGACTTCAAACCCGGCCTGTCGCAGGTACCAGGCACTGGTAGTGCCGATCACGCCGCTGCCGAGAACTAGGACTCGCATGGGACTTCTCCAACCCGATCATTCCCTGCACTGGAGCGTGCCGGGGCCATAATTGGGGAAGTATAGACAGCCAATACCAGTTGATTTGCCTGAATTGAAATCAACCGGCAGGATGTTCTCCTGCAATTCATTCCCCAAGGTTGACGGCCATGGCCACCCGTACCCGCGAACTGGACAAGATCGACCGCAAGATCCTGCGCATCCTGCAGGCCGAAGGCCGCATCTCCTTCACCGAGCTGGGCGAGCGGGTCGGCCTGTCGACCACCCCGTGCACCGAGCGGGTACGCCGCCTGGAACGCGAAGGGGTAATCACCGGCTATCACGCCCACCTCGACCCGGCCGCGGTAAAGGCCAGCCTGCTGGTGTTCGTGGAGATCAGCCTGGCCTACAAGTCCGGCGACATCTTCGAGGAATTCCGCCGCGCCGCGCTGAAGCTGCCCAACGTGCTGGAATGCCACCTGGTGTCGGGCGACTTCGATTACCTGCTGAAAGCACGGATCAGTGAAATGGCCTCCTACCGAAAGCTGCTCGGCAGCACGTTGCTGACACTGCCGCATGTACGTGAGTCGAAGAGCTACATCGTGATGGAAGAGGTGAAGGAGACGCTGAGCCTGCCGATTCCGGATTGAAGCCGGCGATCAGGTCAGAGCCCGCAACGCGGGCTCCGACGCCGGATCCGTCAGCGTTGCTGCGGATGCTTCTGCGAGCGCTGCTCCTGCTGCTTGCCGCCCTTGTGCGGCAGCTGCGGCTCCATCTGTTGCTGTTGCTGTTGCTGCTGCGGGTTGCGGCCCTGCGGTTCCTTGCCGGGATGACGGTTCTGCTGGTTTTTCATGGTCGCGATCCAGTGGACGAAGGACATGCGGCGGCGGGATGCCGACGCAGGGCCACGGTGGTCCCGGAACGGTTAATCGCAGGCGAAAAAGCAGTGATCGGCTGGATGTTGTTTTCGTGCGTTCAGCCCGCTCAGCGCCAGGTAGCAGCCAACCTTGGTGGCCCCGGACTCAGCGCTTGATCTGTTGCCCATCGCCGGCCGGCACGCTGTCGTAATAGCGGCCGGTGCGAGAATCGAACACGCGGTTCGGGCCGGCCGGGCGCACGCCCGGAACGATGCGGCCATTGCGGTCATAGACCTTGTCGGCCGGCTTGGGCACCGGCGCCGGCGCGACCCGGGCCGGACCGGTGGATCTGATCGGCTGCGCCGGCTGCGGCGACGGCAGCACCTGCGGTTGCGGGCGGGCAGCCTGTGGCGGTGGTGCCACGGGTTGCGGCGCCACGGTGGTCGCGCTGCGGGTCGCAGTCGGGTCGACGGTCGGCACCTGCGCCGGCGCCACGATGGGCAACAGGGCCAGCAACAGGGGAAGGATCGGTTTCATGGCGCGCTCCGGCGTGGATCGCGTTCACCTTGCGCCTGCCCCTGTGTGCCGCCCATGAACGGCCATCACACTTGCAAGGTCGCGTCTTCACCCCCACGTTTTCCGCCATCCCCAGGCCATCGACCCCACGGAGCGCCGCCATGACTGCCTTCGACCTGACGCCCCCCACTGCCACCCAGACCGAGGCGCTGATCGCCGGCCTCAGCAGCGAGGAGCGCCGCGTGCTGCTGCAGCACGGCACCGAGGCGCCGTTCTGCGGCGTGTTCCTCGACAACAAGCGTGAGGGCGTCTACTGCTGCAGGCTGTGCGCGCTGCCGCTGTTCCGCTCCAGCACCAAGTTCGATTCCGGCACCGGCTGGCCCAGCTTCTTTGCGCCGTTTGACCCGGCGCACGTGCGCGAGATCCGTGATACCAGCCATGGCATGGTCCGCACCGAGATCACCTGCGCGCGCTGCGGCAGCCACTTGGGCCACGTGTTCCCGGACGGCCCGCCGCCCACCTACGAGCGCCACTGCCTGAACTCCGTCTCACTTTCGTTCACCGGCAATGGCGAGCCCTGGCCCGATCCGTTGCAGCGTGGCGGCGCCGAAAGCGGCGTGGCGGGCTGAAACACCCCGCTGACCGATTTCACAGAATTCCCTCTTCAGAAAACCGGGCGACGGGCCGACAAGGAGATATCCCCTCTCCTTGCGTCACCCCATGCTCATCATCGTTGGATTCCTGGTCGTCATCATCAGCGTGATCGGGGGCTACCTCGGTGCCCACGGCCGCCTGGGTGCCCTCTGGCAGCCCTATGAGCTGGTCATCATCGGCGGCGCCGCGCTCGGCGCCTTCCTGGTCGGTACCCCGGCCAAGACGGTCAAGCAGACCCTGCAGGCTATGGTGGGTGTGTTCAAGGGCCCGCGCTACAAGCAGCAGGACTACATTGATGTGCTCAGCCTGCTCTATGAACTGCTCAACAAGGCCCGCCGCGAGGGCTTCATGGCGTTGGAAGACCATGTCGAGCGCCCGGCCGAAAGCGCGCTGTTCGGCAATTACCCCAAGGTGCAGGCCGACCACCACCTGATCGACTTCATCACCGACTGCCTGCGCCTGATGATCGGCAGCAACATCGAGCCGCATGAGCTGGAGCCGCTGCTGGAACTGGAGCTGGAAAAGCACCACGCCGAGGCCATGGCACCCTCACAGGTGCTGACCAAGGTCGCCGACGGGCTGCCCGGTTTCGGCATCGTGGCCGCGGTGCTGGGCATCGTCATCACCATGGGTTCGATCGGCGGCGACATCGTCGAGGTCGGTGGCCACGTGGCCGGTGCGCTGGTCGGCACCTTCCTGGGCATCCTGCTTGGCTACGGCTTCGTCGGCCCGATGGCAGCGGCGATGGAGGCCCGCGCCGAGCAGGACAGCCGCATCTACGAATCGGTCAAGACCGCCCTGCTGGCCTGCCTGCGCGGCTACAACCCGAAGATCGCGTTGGAATTTGCCCGCAAGACGCTGCCGTCGAACGTGCGCCCGGCCTTCTCCGATTTCGAGCAGCACCTGAAGACGGTCAAGTAAGCCATGGCCGAGACCAAGCCCACCGTCATCGTCCGCCGGGTCAGGAAGGCCGGCCACGCCGCCCATCATGGTGGTTCGTGGAAGGTGGCCTATGCCGACTTCGTGACCGCGATGATGGCGTTCTTCCTGGTGCTGTGGCTGATGGCCACCACCAACAAGAACGACCGTGCGGCCATTTCCGAGTACTTCCGCAACCCCAGCCCGCTCAGTGGGCAGAACGCCACGCCGGCGCCCGGCATGGCCGGCCCGGGCGGCGCCAGCACCTCGATGATCAAGCTGGGGGGTGCCACCGACATCTCGCGTGGCAGCAGCAACGACCCGTTCCAGAACCAGAAGGAAGCGGTACCGCAGCCGGTGGACCAGCAGCAGCGCGACAAGCAGCAGCTGGAAGCGCTGATGAAGGAACTGCAGGAGGCGATCAGCAAGAGCCAGGCGCTGGAGCCGTTCAAGGACCAGCTGCTGCTGGACCTGACCCCGGAAGGCCTGCGCATCCAGATCGTGGACAAGCAGAACCGGCCGATGTTCGACCTCGGCAGCGCCACGCTGAAACCGTACACGCAGCAGATCCTGCACGAGCTGGCCAACTACCTGAACCACGTGCCGAACCGGATCAGCCTGACCGGCCACACCGACATCACCGCCTATTCGGCTGCACGTGGCTACGGTAACTGGGAACTGAGCGCCGATCGTGCCAATGCCGCCCGCCGCGCGCTGGTGGACGGCGGCCTGGAGGACAACAAGATCACCCGCGTGGTCGGCCTGTCTTCATCGGTGCTGTTCGACAAGGCCGACCCGCAGAACCCGATCAACCGCCGCATCAGCATCGTGGTGATGACCCAGGCCGCCGAAGCGGCCGCTCTGGCCGGCGCCGGCCCGCAGGTCGGGCTGTCGGCACCTGCCGCTGACCCCGACGTGCAGGCCGCGCAGGGTGAGGCGCACTGAACCGGGGTCAGATCCCTTTCCCCTGGAAAGGGATCTGACCCCACCTGCGTGCGGCCGCTACAATGGCGGTCTTTCCGTTTCCAGGTGACCCCACCCCATGTCCCAGAACTCCAAGGCCAAGCGCGACAAGCGCAAGAAGCAGCAGGGCAAGCGCCCGTTCCTGCGCCTGAATGCCCAGCAGCAGGTGCAGAACCATGCCGTGCTGACCAACGAAGACGGCCAGGTGGTCGCCGCCATCGGCCTGCAGGGCCGCGAATGGCTGCTGGCCATCGGTGGCCAGACCATGGGCAACGCCGAGAACCCGGTGCCGATGCTGGCCATGCTCAAGCACCTGTCCAACGTGCAGGAAAAGGAAGGCCGCAAGGTCAACCTGGAGTATTCCGAGCTGCTGCAGAAGCTGCTGGACACCCTGGCCGCTGAATCCGGCCAGACCGCTGACGAGTATCTGGACAAGCTGGTGTCCGAGTTCGAGACCGTGGAAGCCGAAGAAGGCGAAGAAGCCACTGAGGCCGCCGAAGGCGATGTGGTTGAAGCTGCTGCCGACGCCGAGGCCAGCCCGGCCGCTGACAGCGACAGCAAGCCGCAGGCCTGAACCGGCCGCGGCGGTGACGGTCTACGTCGATGACGCGGTGCATCCCTGGCGCGGACAGCGCTGGGCGCACCTGATGGCCGACACCCTGGCCGAGCTGCACGCGATGGCGGCGCAGCTCGGCATCCCCCCGCGGGCCTTCCAGAACAAGGCCAGCGGTGCCCATTACGATGTCACGGTCGAGCTGCGCGCGCAGGCGATCGCGCTTGGCGCGCGAGCGATTTCCCGGCACACCGAGCGCGAACTGGTCAAGGCGGTGATCGCCAACGCCCGGGCGCAATACCGGCCATAGGCTCGGCTGCCGTTTGCCTCCTGTAGAGCCGGGCCGATGCTCGGCTGCTCTTCGCGGACTGCAGCCGAGCGCGGGCTCGGCTCTACAGGCCCGATCAGAACGGGTCGCTGCCCAGGCGGATTTCCACGTTCAGCAGCGAGCACAGCGCCAGCATCGCGTCGTCGTCACGGGTCAGCGCCATCACCCCGGTGAAGCCGTCGCTGCCGGCATCCACGCTCCACAGCGTGTAGTTGTGCTCGCGCAGGCGGTCGAAGGCGGTGGCCATCAGCTGCACGCCGTCCAGGCCTTCGGCAAAGTCCTCGTCGTCCAGGTCGCCACCCCAGTCCAGCTGCAGGTTGAAGCGCGCCGACAGCTCGTTGACCGCCGACTGCAGCGATTCCAGGTCGTCGCGCTCCACATCGAAACCGGACTGCCAGGCGATGGCGGTGAACAGCGCCGGCAGCCAGTCGCTGTCCGCTTCCAGCGGCTGCCCGTCCTCGGACAGGTGCTCGCGCCAGCGGTTGAACTGCTGCAGGGCCAACTCTTCGTCGCCCGGGTTGATCAGCACCAGCAGGTTCCAGACCCGCGCCTCGAATCCATCCTCGTCGAAGTCGTGGATGTCTTCCTCGAAGTCGAAATAGTCGCTGTTGTCGGGCATGGCGGAACGTCCTCTGGGGCAGGCCGGCATTCTACGGTTTATCCTGTGCCGCTGAAGCCGGCCTTGGTGGCCGTCACTGTGAATGAAGCGATGAGCGATACCCCTCCCGACCACCTGGCGATCAACCCGGCCAGCCCCTTCCATGATGCACAGGCGCTGGAGCGCGGCGTCGGCGTGCGTTTCAACGACGTCGAGCGCGACAACGTCGAGGAATACTCGGTCAGCGAAGGCTGGATCCGCGTGCAGGCCGGCAAGGCCCGCGACCGCCGTGGCAACCCGATGACCATCAAGGTCAAGGGCAAGGTCGAGGTGTATTTCCTGGACCAGAAGCCGGAATAACCGGCACCGGCATGTAGAGCCGAGCCTGTGCTCGGCTGCTTTTCGTTCCGGGTTCATGACGCCTGAAGCAAGCGCAGCCGAGCATGGGCTCGGCTCTACATGCCAGGGCGGAATCCGCGTCAGCGTCTGCAACGCCCGGTCCCAGGCGTCATTCGCGCTTGCGCGATTCCAGCAGGTCCAGGTTGCGGATCAGGCGCCGCGAGATCTCGTCGGAGATCACCCCGCGCCGGGTCAACCGGAACAGTTCCTCGCGCTCGGCATTGAGGCCGGCGCTGCGCAGCTGGCGGTAGCCCAGTTCCATGCGCCGCACCTTCTCCGGGTCCACATCGGGCCCGTCGCTGTCCTTCTCCAGGTGGCGCTGGTACAGCAGGCTGACCCGCGAGGCGGCGTCGTTGTACAGCTGCACGTTCTCGGTGTTCTGGTTCATCACCAGCTGCTGGCGCATGCGCTCGACCCCGGCCAGCGCGGCCTTGGACGACAGCCGGCGTGCCAGGTCCTCTTCCTTGCGCTCGCCCGAATCGGCCGGCAGCTGCAGGCCCTTCAGCAGCTGCGGCAGCGCCACGCTGGCGCCGACCAGCGAGAACAGGATCACCGCCGCGGCCAGGAAGATCACCAGGTCGCGCGCCGGGAACGCGCTGCCATCAGGCAGGAACAACGGCAGGGTCAGCACGCCGGCCAGGGTGATCGCGCCGCGCACGCCGGCCACCGAGGTCGCCACCACGATGCGCCAGTTCGGTGCCTCGCCGCGTTCCAGGCCTCGGCGACGTGCACGCAGCAGGTTCCAGCGCAGCGACAGCCATACCCACAGCAGGCGCAACAGGATCAGCGCCAGGTTGATCACCACCACGTACACCAGCAGCCACCATGCACTCTGGTGGCCGGACTCGTTCATGGTGGTTGTGGCGCGTTCGACGATGCCGGGCAGCTGCTCGCCCAGCAGCACGAACATGATGCCGTTGAAGCTGAACTGCAGCATGTTCCAGACGCCCGCGCGCTGTACGCGCATGCTGCCGGAGACACGGCCGGTCAGCTCGACGTAGCTCATCGCGATGCCGGCCGCCACGGCAGCCAGGATGCCCGAGGCATGGATCTCTTCGGCCAGCAGATAGGCCGCGAACGGGATCAGCAGGTTGACCAGCATCGCCGCACCCGGTTCCTCGCCGAAGCGGCGCCACAGCCAGCGCTGGAACGTGGACACGCCGAGGGTAACCGCCACGCCCACGGCCAGGCCGGCCACCGCCACCCACACGAAGGTCAGCGAGGCCGTGGCCAGCGAGAAGGAACCGGTCATCACCGCCGCCACCGCGAAGCGGAAGCAGACCAGGCCGGACGCATCGTTGAGCAGCGACTCGCCTTCCAGGATGTGCATCAGTCGCTTGGGAATCGGTGCCTTGGAAGCGATCGCGCCGACCGCCACCGGATCGGTCGGCGAGACGATGGCGGCCAGCGCGAAGCACACCGCCAGCGGCATCACCGGAATCATCCAGTGGATCAGCAGGCCGGCACCGATGACGGTGAACACCACCAGGCCGAACGCCAGTTCGAGGATCGCGCCCTTGTCGCGGAACAGGCCCTGCTTGGGGATGCGCCAGCCATCAAGGAACAGCAGCGGCGGCAGGAACAGCAGGAAGAACACTTCCGGCTCCAGCGCGTGGCCGCGGTTGAACACCCCGGCGATGACCGCGCCCAGGCCGATCTGCACCAGCGGCAGCGGCAACGAGAACGGGAGGACGCGAACCAGGTAGCCGCTGGCGACAACGGCCACCAGCATCGCCAGGACGACTTCAATGGTATGCATGCTTCTTCCAGGAAGCGGCGCGCGGGGAGGCTCGAAGGCCAGCGCCGGAAACCCGGAAAAAACTACCACATGCGGCCATGAGCGCGACGGCCGGGGCGGTCGCGCGTCAGCCCCGGCTCATGCCCCGTCGAAGCGGTACAGGTCCATGGCGAGGAAGCCGGCGTCGATGCCGGCATCGATGCGCCGCGCACCGAAGCTGTCCTCGCCGGCTGCGCCCATCGCGAAGAACAGCGGCAGCAGGTGCTCGTCGGTCGGGTGCGCGCGGTCGGCGAACGGCGCCTGCCGGCGGTAGTCGAACAGGGCCTGGCGATCATCGGCGGCCAGGCGCTGCTCGACCCACTCGATGAAGGGCCGCACGTACGGCGCTTCCTTGCCGTCCTGGTAGTCGCCCCAGTCGTGCAGGTTGTGGGTGATGCTGCCCGAGCCGACCAGCAGCACGCCCTGCTCTCGCAGTGGCGCCAGCGCGCGGCCCAGCGCGAACTGGTGCCCGGGGCCGAGCAGCGGCTGGATCGACAGCGGCACCACCGGGATGTCGGCTTGCGGGCGCAGCAGCCGCAGCGGCACCCACGCGCCATGGTCGAGGCCACGCTGAGGGTCGAGCGCCACCGGCAGGCCGGCAGCGGCGATGCGGCCGGCCACTTCTTCGGCCAGCGCCGAATCGCCCGGCGCCGGGTACTGCAGTTCGAACAGTGCGCGCGGGAAGCCGCCGAAGTCATGGATCGTCGGCGGCTGCGGATGCGCGCCGACCTGCGGCTGCCGGCCCAGCCAGTGCGCCGAGGCCATCACGATGGCGCGCGGGGTTGGCAGATCCTGCGCCAGCTCGGCCAGGCGCACGCCGACCTGGCCCGGATGCAGGGCGGTCATCGGCGAACCATGGGAGATGTACAGCGAAGGCAGGCGGGACATGGAATCCTCCGGTTGCAGGGTCAGGCGGCGATCAGCGCGAGCGCAGGGTCCACTTGCCATCGCCGACCAGGAACAGCACCACCAGCGCCAGCGCCCAGAACGCCGGGTATTCCCAGCCGCCGCCGGCATTGGCGAAACCGAAGCCGTTGGCGCCGTGCACGGTGACGATGGTGCCCAGCAGCAACGGGACGCCGGCCAGGCCCACCCAGCGCGCGTAGATGCCCAGCAGCAGCGCAGTGGTGATCACCAGCTCGGCGCCGATGGTGAGGTAAGCCAGCACGCCGGGCAGGCCCAGCGATTCGAAAAATGCCGCCGTACCGGCCGGGGTGAATACCAGCAGCTTGATCAGCGCATGGACCAGGAACAGCACGCCCAGGGCCAGGCGCAGCAGGGTGGCACCGTACGGGGCCAGCGGCGAGACAGGAGCGGTCGTGGTGTGCATGGCAAAGCACCTTGAAGGGAGTGGAGACAGGTTATTGCGCCTTTACGAGCCGATAAATACGATCGCTTGACCGTATTTATTTCAGAAGACGCAACAATGGACACCCTCGAGGCGATGCGCGTGTTCGTAGCGGTGGTCGAGCGCAACGGCTTCAGTGCCGCGGCACACGCCCTGGACATGTCGACCGCCGGCGTCACCCGCCAGGTCGCGGCACTGGAAAAGCGCCTGTCCACCCGCCTGCTCCACCGCACCACGCGGCGGGTCAGCCCCACCAGCACCGGCGCCGCCTATTACGCCCAGTGCGTGCGCCTGCTGGCCGAGTTCGACGCGCTGGAGGCCAGCATCGGCGCGCAGGCGCTGGAACCCTCCGGCACGCTGCGCATCAACGCACCGGTCAGCTGGGGCATCGCCCGCCTTGGCCCGTTGCTGGCCAGCTACCGCGAGCGCTTCCCGCAGGTGGAACTGGACCTGGCCCTGTCCGACCGCCTGGTGGACATGGTCGAGGAAGGCTACGACGTGGCCATCCGCATCACCCGCGAGCCGAGCCCGGCGCTGATCGCGCGCCGGCTGGGCGAATCGCGGGTGAGCCTGTGCGCGGCGCCGTCCTACCTGGCTGCACGCGGTACCCCACAGACGCCGCAGGACCTGCAGAATCACGCGTGCCTGAGCTACAGCTACTGGGCCGCTGGCGACCACTGGCCGCTGCAGGGACCCGGCGGTGAAGTGAAGGTGGCGGTGAACAGCCTGCTGCACGCCAACAACGGCGACGTGCTGCGCGAAGCGGCGATCGCCGGCATGGGGGTGATCCTGCAACCCGACTTCCTGCTGGAAGACGCGCTGGCCGATGGCCGCCTGGTGCGCGTGCTACCGGAATGGGAGGCCTCGCCGATCGGCATCTTCGCGGTGTATGCCAGCCGTAGCCACCTGGCGCCGAAGGTGCGCAGTTTCATCGACCACCTGGTGGAGGCCGGGGTGTAGCCGAGTCTCGCGCTGGCCGGCAAATACGAAGCCCCGATCAGGCAGGGACTTCATCCAGCGCGTCGATGATCCGCTCCAGCGGCGCCGGCCGCCCCAGCAGATAGCCCTGCACCTGGTCACAGCCGTGCGCGGCCAGCCAGTCCAGCTGCCCCGGCGTTTCCACGCCCTCGGCGATGATGGTCAGGCCCATGCTGTGCCCCAGCGACAACAGCGCGCGGCAGATCGAGGCATTGCGTGGGTTGGTTTCCACGTCGGCGACGAAACTGCGATCGATCTTCAGGATGTCCAGCGGCAGGTGCTGCAGGTAGGACATGCTGGAATAGCCGGTGCCGAAATCGTCCAGCGACACGCTGATGCCCTGCTCGTGCAGGCGTTGCATGGTCTGCATCGCCTGCGCCGGCTTGCGCATCAGGCTGCTCTCGGTCAGCTCCACGTGCAGTGCGCCGCGGGCCAGTCCGAACTCCTGCTGGACGCGGGTGAATTCGGCCACCAGGTCGCTGTTGAAGAACTGCACTGCCGACACGTTGACCGCGATCGGCAGCTCGCCCCAACCGGCCTCGACCAACCGGCGCTGTGCCTTCGCCGCAGCGCGGATCACCCAGCGGCCCAGTGCCAGGATCAACCCGGTGTCCTCGCACAGCTGGATGAACTCGTTGGGCGGGATGAAGCTGCCATCGGCCTGCGGCCAGCGCAGCAGGGCCTCCAGCGCGGCCGGGCTGCCATCGCTGGCGTGCCGGATCGGCTGGAAGTACAGCTGGAACTCGTTGTCGATGGCGGCGTGGATGCGCCCGGCCAGGCGCAGGCGGTCGGCCAGCCGCGTGGTCACTGCCGCATCGAACCAGACCACCACGTTGCCCTCGGCACGCGCCGCGTGCGCGGCCTGTGCGGCCATGCCGATCACCTGCTCGGCGCTGTGGCCGTCGCCGGCAGTGTGCACGGCCACACCGATGCGCGGTTCGAACTGGTGCAGTGAATCCTTGCCACGCATCGGCGCTGACACGATCTGCAGCAGGTCATCCAGCACGCGCTGGGTATCGTGCTCGGCCCCGATCGCGAACACGAAGTCTTCCGCCGGCTGGAATGCCAGCGTGCCGCAACGCGCCCCCAGTCCACCGAGCCGGGTCGCCATCGACTGCAGCACCGCATCGCCGATCTCGCGGCCCAGCGTATCGGCCACAAGCTGCAGGCCACGCAACTGCACGAAGGCGATGGTGTAGCCCTGCTGCTGCTCGTCCAGCTGTTCGGTCAGGGCGCGCACGTTGAGCAGGCCAGTGGCCGGGTTGTGCCGTGCCCGATAGGCCAGGTCACGCTCGTAGGCCAGCCGTTCGCTCACATCCTCGGCCAGCACGAGGCACGCCGGCTGTCCATCGAAATCGAGTTTGGACAGGTGTGCGCGCACCTCGAACACACTACCGTCCTTGCGCCGGTGCAGGCGCACGGTCGCGTCCGGAGGATCGCCCACCTGTGCGCGCTGGATGGCACCACGCACTTCGTCCCAGCCTTCGCGCGGGCGGATGTCGAGGATGCTCATCGCCAGGAACTCGTCGCGGCTGTAGCCGTACTGGCGCACCGCAGCGTCGTTGACCTCGATGAAGCGCAGCGTATCCGGGTCGAACACCCAGAACGGTGCAGGATTGCGGTCGAACAGCAGCCGGAAGCGCCGTTCCACTTCGCTCACCTGCTCGCGCGCCTGGTAACGCTCGCTCAGGTCGGTCAGCGCGCCGATCATGCGCCGCTCGCTGTCGGCCACTTCCACCCGCTGCCCACGCGCGCCCACCCAGCGCACCTCGCCCCCGGGCAATACCAGGCGGAACACCTGGTCGAGCACGGCGCCGCCGGCGAATGCCTGGTCAAAGGCATGCTGCAGGCGCGCGGCATCGTCGCGGTGCACGCGTGCGAAGAAATCGGCCACCGGCAGCGCATCGGTCTGCACGCCAAAGATCTCGCGCGCCAGCGGCGACCAGCGCAGCAATGCGGCGTCCTCATCCACATACCAGGTACAGACACGACCGACCTGGTGCGCAAGACGCAGCTCCGCGTGGCCTGTTTTCAGCTCCTCGGCCATCGCCTGCTGGCTGCGGGTGCTGCGCCGCACGGCGTACAGCAGCACCAGCAACACCGCGATGTAAGCCAGTACGATCGCCACCGACGCCTGCAGGTACGGCCACCACGGCGCCAGTACGTCTTCGTCGGCCAGGCCGACCTGCACCGCCAGCGGGCTGTGTTCCAGCGTGCTGATGGTCATGATGCGCGGTACGCCGTCGACCACACCCGGCACGCTGCCCAGCTCGACCACCGCCTGCGTGCCGAGCAGGTCACGGCGCGGCAGGCCGTAGCGGCGGCCCACCGTGCCGTGCGGATCAGGCACGCGGGCCAGCATGTAACCCTCGGCATCGCTGATCGAGACCAGTCCGTTGGGGCCGACATCGAGGCCGCCGACGATGCGTTGCAGTTCGCCACAGCGCAGCCGTGCCAGCAGCCAGCGTTCGCCGGCCATCGGCAGCGCCAACGGCACCACCCAACCGCCATCGCTGGCCCGCTGCGGCGGGCCGATGTACAGGGCGCTGCCCTGGCCACGACGCTGCGGGTCGGTCCACAGCGGCAGCTGCAGGTCGCCCTCGCCGGCCGTCAACGGTCGGCCATGGCGGTCGAGCACGGCGATGCTGTGCAGTTCGGCATGCCGGCCCAGCACCCCGCCGATGGAGGCATCCATCAAGGCCGGCGCCTGCGCCGGCACGCTGCGGAACAGCTCGGCGGCGTCGGCCGCGATGCCGGACATGGCGCGCTCCAGGTTGCGCAGTTCCAGCGCCAGCAGGCGCTCGCTGCCCACCGCCAGCGCCCGGCTCTGCCGCTGTGCCGCTTCCAGGCGGCGGTGGTAGTCATTGACCAGCATGAGGGTCAGGCCGGTTACCAGCAGCACGCCCAGCAGCACTCCGCCCCAGGTAATGGCGCGCAGCGGGCGGGCCAACGCGCGTTTCAGCGCGGGCATCGGCGGGTGTTCCTTGTGCAGTCGGCTGGCTTCATGCGCGAACGAATCCTCCACGTCCCCGACCTCAACGGCCGGTGGACGCCATTCTTGACGCCTGACCCGCCCCCGCATGGCCACCTCCCCGTGTCCGCGCAGGGCTCCAGGGTCCAGCATGCACCACCCCGGTGACGGCGTGAAGATCGCGTCTGCGCGTTCAGCCAGATCCTGCACAGGACGGGCGGCGCAAGGACGCGGCCAGTGGCGCCGGAGCGGATTAGACTTGGGGTTTTCCGCTGCAAGAGAAGTCCATGTCCAAGCTGCGCCGTCCCACCCTGGCGCTGGCCATCGTTGCCAGCCTGTCCCTGGCCGCCTGTGACCGCCCGGCCGAACCGGCCGCCGGTGCCACCGCGCCGGCCGATGCCGCCCCCGCTGCGGCCAAGCCGATGCTGGGCAGTTTCGGCTTCGATGCCAGCGGCATGGATCGCAGCATCGCCGCCGGCGACGACTTCTTCGGCTTCGCCAATGGCGCCTGGGTGAAGAACACCGAGATTCCGGCCGACCGCTCGCGCTTCGGCAGCTTCAACGTCATTGCCGAGAAGACCCTGGCCGATACCCGCGCCATCCTTGAAGGGGCGGCGGGCAACACCAAGGCCAGCGGTGACGACAAGCTGATCGGCGACTACTACGCTGCCTACATGGACGAAGCCGGCATCGAGCAGCGCGGCGTTGCACCCGTGGAGCCGCAGCTGAAGGCGATCGATGCGATCGCCGACAAGGCCGGCCTGGCCCGCGCCCTCGGCGGCGACCTGCGCGCCGACGTCGACCTGCTCAATGCCACCAACTTCTACACCGACCGCCTGTTCGGCCTGTGGGTGTCGGTGGACCTGCTGCAGCCGGACCGCACCGCGCCGTACCTGGTGCAGGGCGGGCTGGGCATGCCTGACCGCGATTTCTACCTGGGCGGCGGCCGCATGGCCGAGCTGCGCAAGCAGTACCAGGCCTACATCGCGCAGATGCTGCAGCTGGCCGGTGTGGCCGATCCGGCCGGCAAGGCACAACGCATCCTGGCGCTGGAGACGAAGATCGCGCAGGCGCATGCCACCCAGGAAGAAACCAATGATGTGACCAAGGGTGCCAATCCGTGGACCCAGGCCGACTTCAACGCCAAGGCGCCGGGCATGGACTGGAACGCCTTCCTTGACGCGGCCGCGCTGGGCAATCAGCAGGACTTCATCGTGTGGCAGCCCAAGGCCGTGGCCGGCCTGTCCAGGCTGGTCGCCACCGAGCCACTGGAGGTGTGGAAGGACTACCTGGCCTTCCACGCGCTGGACCGTGCCGCCGCCTACCTGCCGAAGAAGTTCGCCGATGCCCGCTTCGCCTTCCATGGCACCGCGCTGAGCGGCACGCCGCAGCAGAGCGACCGCTGGAAGCGCGCCGTGGACGATGCCAACCATGCCGTCGGCGAAGCCATCGGCAAGCGCTATGTCGAGAAGCACTTCGACGCGAAGACCAAGGAACGCGCGGACGAGATGGCAAAGAACATCATTGCCGCCTTCGCCAAGCGCATCGACGCGCTGTCGTGGATGTCGCCGCAGACCAAGGCGAGCGCCAAGGCGAAGGTGGCCGGCCTGACCGTGGGCATGGGCTATCCGGAAAAGTGGCGCGACTACACTGGCCTTGAGATCCGCCGTGATGACCCGCTGGGCAATGCGCAGCGCGCCGAGCTGTTCGAGTACCAGCGCAACATCGCCAAGCTGGGCAAGCCGGTCGACCACAGCGAGTGGGCGATGCTGCCGCAGACCATCAACGCGATGAACGTACCGCTGGAGAATCGCCTGGTGTTCCCGGCCGCGATCCTGCAGCCGCCGTTCTTCGACGGCGCCGCCGACGACGCGGTGAACTACGGTGCGATCGGCGCGGTGATCGGCCACGAGATCAGCCATGGCTTCGACAACGCCGGTGCGCTGTTCGATGAAACCGGCAAGCTGCACAACTGGTGGACCGCCGAGGACCTGAAGCAGTTCAACGCCGCCGGTGATGCGCTGGCCGCGCAGTTCAGCAGCTACGAGCCGTTCCCGGGCGTGCATGTGAACGGCAAGCTGACCCTAGGCGAGAACATCGCCGACGTGGCCGGCCTGGGCACCGCCTACGATGCCTACCAGCTGTCGCTGCAGGGCAAGCCGGGCCAGACCCTGGAAGGCTTTACCCCGGACCAGCGCTTCTTCCTCGGCTTCGCCCAGGCGTGGCGCAGCAAGAGCCGCGAGCAGGCGCTGCGCAACTCGCTG
Source organism: Stenotrophomonas maltophilia group sp. SKK55 (assembly GCF_057179845.1). Lineage (NCBI taxonomy): Bacteria > Pseudomonadati > Pseudomonadota > Gammaproteobacteria > Lysobacterales > Lysobacteraceae > Stenotrophomonas > Stenotrophomonas maltophilia group sp. SKK55. Next base: position 75,916 of record NZ_JBXUHP010000003.1, on the reverse strand, counting down.
CTGACCGATGTGCATGCACCGGGCCAGTTCCGCGCACTGACCGTGCGCAACATCGACGCCTGGTACCCGGCGTTCGAGGTGAAGGAAGGCCAGAAGCTGTACCTGGCCCCGGACAAGCGGGTCAAGGTGTGGTGATGTAACCGGAACGGGCGCCGCAAGGCGCCCGTTTCACTTGCGGGTAGCTGCCAACCTTGGTTGGCGCTTCCGCGGCACCGCGAAAAGCGTGCCAACCAAGGTTGGCACCTACCAGGCAACCGCGGGCCACTCGCACAGGATCTCCACCGGCGCGCCCATGCGTGCACAGGCGCGGCTGGCCAAGCCGTCGGGCAGCGCACGGCGGAACAGCGGCGCCATGCCCTGCATCAGCTTCGCAGACGCCGCAGCCTGGGCGCGCTGACGGCCACTGCGTGCAAGCATGCCTTCGGCCCAGTCCGGCAGCAGCGCCGCGCCCGCACCGAGGAACACCTCGCGCGACAGCCCCGGCACCGGTACCGGCAGGCGCACGCCGGACAGCACCTCCAGCACCTCGCGCGAGCGCTCATCCACACGCAGCTCCGGCTGACGTGCACAGAAGTACGCCGCCACTTCCGCTTCGCTGCGCGGCACATCCACCGCGCCCAGTGCCTCGGCCACGCAACGGTACTCGTCGTAATAGCGATCGGCGATGTGCGCCGGCACCTCGCGCCCGTAGCGTCGGAACCCCTGCAGGAAACCGAAGGCTTCGGTAACGTGCACCCAGGTCAGCAACTGCGGATCGTCGGCGGCGTAAGGCTCGCCCTGCGCGGTCTGGCCGCGGATCTGCGCATGGATGCGGCGCACCCTGGCCACCAGCGCCTCCACCTCGCCGCTGGGCGCATAGCTGGTGCCGGCAACGAAGGCCGTGGTGCGGCGCAGCCGACCCACCAGGTCCTGGCGGAAATTGGAGTGGTCATAGACCCCGGCCAGCGCACGTGGGTGCAGGGTCTGCAGCATCAGCGCGCACAGGCCACCGGCGAGCATCGAGGGAAATTCGGCGTGCAGCCGCCAGGTGACGCTGTCCGGGCCGAACCAGCCCGGGTCGCCCTGCGGATGGTCGTAGTCGATACCACTCTGGCCGCGCGGGAAGGCGTCCAGTACCCAGCGTCGGATCGGCGCCGTGACGGGGCGGGAGAGTCGCTGCAGCAAAGCCGGCATCACAGGTCCAGGAGAGGCGGAAGAACAGTCGCGTCTTGCGCGGTTGGCTCCGATTCTCGGCGATCACGCCTCCGGCGGCGAGCCTCCCCGCTCAGCGACGGTTTCATGTGCGGCCGCAGCACGTTTCACCCTGCGACATCCTGTCGCAGGCCGTGACTGCGATGCTGCATCGCATCAATTTTCACTCCCACCGGTCAAACCCTTGCGCCGCTTGGCATTGCCCCCATTGCACGGCTCGCTGGAAGTGCTAGAACTGGATCCGCCACACCGTCCAATGCTGATCGACGCACGTTCCACAAGGAGCCAGCCATGATTGCCTTGTTCAAGGGTTTGGGAATTCTGCTTCGCGACAACGAGCTCTACAGCAGCCCGTTCGACAAACAGGTGGCGCACTGGCGCAACCTCAGCGAGCAGCAGATCCGCGATGAAGTGGCTGTGCTGGCCCAGGCCAAGTGCCAGTGGCTGATCGCCTCGATCGTCGGCTGGCAGGCGGCCTCGCTGCTGATCCTGGGCCTGATCGCCAACTACCTGTGGCGCGACGACTTCCATATCACCTTCACCCGCGTGGTGATCGTGTTCGGCTCGTGGGTGTCGATCCTGTTCGTGATCTGGTTCATGGCCAACATGTTCGATCAGCAGGCCGGCTTCGAGCGCTGGATGAAGGCGTTCAACAGCCGCGCCCGCATCAGTTCCAAGGCCGACAGCGTGGAGCACGTGGCCGAGGCGCTGGACCTGGCCGAGCACTACCCGGAAGTGCTGGACTACAAGCAGGCGGTCACCGCCAAGCGCGAACTGCGCCACGAGGACATCCGCATCATGACCGAGATCGGCCGGATGAAGCAGCACTCCGAACTGGTCGGCCGCCTCAACCATGTGGGCGAGACCGAGCACCATCACGACCTGACACTGCAACCTGCCTACTGAGCCTTCAGGGAAGCGGGGGGACCCACACTGCCACCGTGATCACTCACGGTGGCAGTGTTCCATCGGGTCCTGGCTGACGCACTGGCGGAAGCCGTCGGGTAGCCCACGCATGGCCTCGGTCTTGCCTGCTGCAACGGCGAACCGGCGCAGCGGCGGTGTGGTGCACGCGGCATCGGAGCTGCACGCTGGGTCCAGCACCAGGTAATGGCAGTGGCCACTGCTGCTGGCAATGCACTGGAAGCGCGCCTCGCCATCGACCACCGTACTCTTGCTGTACAGCGTGTCCACGCCGTTGGCATGGGTGCGGGTGATCGAGGTGTTGCGGGATTTTTCGCAGCCGGCCAGTGCCAGCACGGCCACGCACGCAATCAGCAGACGGGACATGTTCATTCCTCGGTGCAGGGGGATGCGGCTGCGGCTACATGCCGCGGAACAGGCTCATGAACGGCTGGCTGACCACCAGCGTCTCCGTCCGCCCGCGCAGGCGCAGCACGCCGCGCCCGGTATCGTCGCGGCTGACCGCCGCCACTGCCTTCATGTTGACGATGGTCGAACGATGGATCTGGCGGAAGTGCTGCGCATCAAGCACTTCCAGCAGCTCGCGCAATGGCGTGCGCAGCAGGCTTTCGCCGCTGGCGGTGACCACGGTGGTGTACTTGTTGTCCGCGCGGAAGTACGCCACGTCTTCCAGCATGATCAGCTGCGTCTCGCGGCCGTTGCTGGCGGTGATCCAGGCCAGTGGCGGGCGCTCGGCTGCGCCCTGCGATGGGCCCAACCGCTGCAGCAGGCGCTCCAGCACGGCATCGTCCTGGCGCGTCGATGGCAGCCGCGACAGGATGCGTTCGCGGGTGGCCAGCAGGCGCTCGTCGCTGACCGGCTTCAACAGGTAATCCATCGCGCCCTGCTCGAACGCATCGATGGCGTACTGGTCGTAGGCGGTGACGAACACTACCTGGGTGCGCGGGCTCAGCTCGGACAGCGAGCGTGCCACCTCGATGCCGCTGATGCCAGGCATGCGGATATCGAGAAAGGCGATGTCCGGCTGCTTCTCGGCCAGCTGCTCCAGCGCGCTGGCGCCGTCCTCGCACTCGGCCACCAGCTTCAGGTCCGGCCACAGCCGGCGAAGTTGCTCCACCAGCGACTGCCGCAGCAGTTCTTCGTCTTCAGCGATCAGTGCCTCAAGCGGCATGGCTGCGCTCCTTGTGCGACTGCGGCAGGGTCATGGTCGCTGCCACGCCGCTGGGGAAGTTGGCGACGATCGCCACGCCGGCCTGCTCACCACAGGTCAGGCGCAGACGCTCGCGCAGGTTCTTCAGGCCGATGCCGGTACCACTGGTGCCCTGGCCGAAGCCGAGCCCATCGTCGGCCACGGTCACCGTCACGTGGTCATCGAAGCCGCGCGCCAGGATCCAGATCGTGCCTCCGCCGGGCTTGGGTTCAAGGCCATGCTTGATCGCGTTTTCCACCAGCGTCTGCAGCGCCATCGCCGGCAGGTGCACGCCATGCAGTTCGTTGGGCACCTGCACTTCCACCGCCAGCCGTGCGCCCATGCGGATGCGCAGGATCTCCAGGTAGGCGCGGGTGCGTTCCAGCTCCACGCCCAGCGTGGACACCGATTCGTCCACCTGTGGCAACGAGCTGCGCAGGTACTGGATCAGGTGGCCGAGCATCTGCTCGGCCCGTGCCGGGTCGGTGCGGGTCAATACCTGCGCGTTGGCCAGCGTGTTGTAGAGGAAGTGCGGTTCCACCTGCGCATGCAGCAGGTTCAGCCGCGCCACCGACAGTTCCTTTTCCACCTGGGTCTGTTCGGCTGCAGCCTGTTCGTCGCGGCGCTGGTCGGCGACGCGGCGACTGATCGCACGGGTGACTGCTTCGGCGTTCTCGAAGTTGCTGCCCTCGTCCAGCGCCAGCAGGTCGGCCCACCAGCCGGCATCGGGTTCGAACAGCAGGGTAACGGTGCTGGTGCCCTGCCCCGGCGTGACCGTTGCCAGCACGCTGTTGCGCTTGATCGCCAGCCGCGCAGGCAGGTTCCAGCGCGACGGCTGGCGGCCATTCCAGAGATCGACCCGGCGCACATAGGCGCGCACCTGCAGGCTGCCGGCCGAGCTTTCCACGTCTTCCACGCGGGGTAGTTCGGAGATCGCCGCCTCCACCACCGAGAAGGCGTGGCCGGCGTCCATCGGCAGTTCGATCTGGCGGCGCTGGCGACCGGACAGGGTGGTGGCGTCCAGGCGACCGGCCACCAGCCAGACCCGGCGGATGTGGGTGATGGCACTGCCCAGCGCGGAAATGATCAGGAACATCGCCAGCAGGCCGAAAATCCAGCCTGGGCCATCGTTCATGCCACTGAAGATGCCGCTCCAGACCATGCCAGCGACGAACAGCGCCGCAGCCCAGGCCAGCAGGTGACGGAACAGAAGTGAGAGGCTGGCGAACACGGCGGCGCCTTGGAGGAAGGGGGTGAGCCGAGCATAGGGCGGCCGGCCGGGCAAGCAAGCGGCCTGCGACGAAGGGCCGGAAAGCGGGGATGGAAGCCTTCAGTGCAACGCCGGGCATGGCCCGGCGCTACCAGGGCTGGCGGGGCAGCGCGCCCCGCATTCCCTTATTTGCGCTGGTCGGCGCTGGCGTCGCGTACGGCGCGGAACGACTCGTCCTTGCTCCAGTTCGGCCAGGCACGGGAGTTGGCCAGCTGGTTGCCCAGCGTGTACAGCACTTCCAGGTCGCGGGCGGCACCGGCGAACACCCAGTCCGGCTGCCATTCGTCGCCCTGCTGGTGGTAACGCTTGGCGGTGTAGTCCTCGGAGGCCTTCTTGCCTGCGGCGACGCCACCGTCCACCCAGTCCTGGCCGGCCGACCAGGACAGCGCCGGCACGCCACGCTTGGCGAACGGGAAGTGATCGGAGCGGAAGAACAGGCCCGCTTCCGGCTTCGGGTCCGGCGTGTAGCGGATGTCCCAGCCCTTGGCCACGTCCTTCAGCTGGTCCAGCAGCTCGAAACGCGCGGCGCCGTAGATGCCGAAGTCACGCGACGGGCCGAACGGCGCCATGCCGTCCATGTTGATCACCGCCACGGTCTTTTCCAGCGGGTACAGCGGATGGGTGGCGTAGTACTCCGACCCCAGCAGGCCCTTTTCCTCGGCGGTGACCGCCAGGAACAGCAGCGAGCGCTGCGGGCGCTTTTCCTTGGCGAAGCCACGGGCAAGCTCGATCAGCGAGGCGGTACCGCTGGCGTTGTCCAGTGCGCCGTTGAAGATGCGGTCGCCGCGCGCGTCCGGCTCGCCCACGCCGATGTGGTCCCAGTGCGCGCTGTAGATGATCGTCTCGTCCGGGTGGCGGCTGCCTTCCAGGCGTGCGGCCACGTTGTGCGAGGTGATCACTTCGGTCTTCACCGCGTACTTGGCGTCCAGGCTGGCGCCGATCAGCGGCACCGGGGTGAAGTCGCGCTGCTGCGCCTTCTTCTTCAGCGCCTCGAAGTCCTGCCCGGCGGAGCGGAACAGCTCCACCGCCAGGTCGCGCTGGATCCAGCCTTCCAGCAGCGGGTGGCTTTCGGCCGGGTTGTCGCGCACCACGTCGAACATGGTGTTGGTGTTGGAACCGGCCACGGTGGCCCAGCCATAGGAGGCCGGTGCGGTCTCGTGCACGATCAGCACGCCCAGTGCCCCCTGGCGCGCGCCTTCCTCGTACTTGTAGGTCCAGCGGCCGTAATAGGTCATGCCCTTGCCGTCGAAATCACCCTGGCCGGTCTCAAAGTCCGGATCGTTGATCAGTACGACGGCGATCTTGCCCTTCAGGTCCACGCCCTTGAAGTCGTCCCAGTTGCGCTCCGGCGCTTTCACGCCATAGCCGAGGAACACCAGCGGGGCCTTGCTGATGTCGACGTTGCTGGCGCCGTTCATGGCGGCGCGCACGGCAATCTGCTTGCCCTGCTCCAGCGCAACGGTCTTGCCGCCCTGGTGCAGCGCCAGCTGCGGTGTGCCGACGATATCGCCCTTGCGCAGCGGAACGGCCTGGGTCCACAGGCGCTTGCCGTCCTTGAGGTCGCCGCCCGGCTGCAGCCCGGCATCGGCGAACTGCTTGCTGAGATAGGCGATGGTCTTCTCTTCGCCGGCGGTGGCCGGCGAGCGGCCTTCGTAGGCGTCGGAGGCCAGTTCCTTGACGTCGGCGGAGATCCGCGCGCCATCGAATTTCGGGGTGGCCGCCATCAGTGCGCTCGACACCGACAGGGCCAGCACGCCCAGTACCACTCGTTTCATTGCTCTCTCCAGCAGGGAAATCCTTCTGGAGTGTAATGGGATTCGGCAGGGCTGCGCCCTGCGCCTGCGGTAGTGCCGGCCGCTGGCGGCGACCTCGGAAGCCACAGCCAAGACCCTGGTCGACACGCCGCTGTTGGCAGGTATCGACCTTGGTCGACACGGACGGAAACAAGAAGGGGCCAGATCCCTTTCCCGGCAGGAAAGGGCTCTGACCCCATCTGTGTGTTGCTTGGGCGTGTTACCAGTTCGGGTCTTCGGCCGGGGCGGCAGCAGGCTTGGGCTTCGGCTTGGCCATCGGGCGCGCGGCGGTAGCCGGTGCTGCCGAGGCCGTTGCGCCAGCAGCAGCGGCAGCCGGCTTGCTGCCCAGCTTCTGGCGCAGTTCGATCTGGCCCGGACGGAAGCCGCCGCGCATCGCGTCAACGCCATCTTCGATGGTGCCGTACGAGGTCTGCGCAGCCACGCGGTCGATGCGGATGGTGCAGCACGGGTGTTCGCTGCGGCCCAGCGAACGGCCGGTCTGCGGGTCCTTCAGTTCCTCGCCCAGGCGCACGGCCTGCCAGCGCTGGCCGGCCTGCACGGTGTCACCGCCCTGGCTCAGCACCACCTGGTCACCGTCCACCGACACCACCGATACCGGGAACAGCGTGGTGACGATGCTGGTGCCGATCTGGCCGGACAGCGATTCCATCATCGCCGCGGCCATGTTGCGGCCGTTCACCACACGCGGCAGCGTGCTCGGGCCGGTCGAGGCCAACTGGTGGTCGAAGCTGTCGGACATCACCACCTGGCCGGTGGTGGCGTTGACCAGGCGCAGGGTGATGCGGCCGCCACCGGAGTATGAGGTCACCTGACGGTCGGACATGCGCAGGTTGCGCACGCTGCGCGGGTACTCGAAGCGTTCGATGGTCGGGATCAGGATCAGGTCGGTCGCCAGCTGCTGGCCGACGCGGGCAGTGTCCTGCAAACGCACGTTGCCGCTGTTGATGTGGTCGATCTCGGCCTGCAGTTCGTCGCCGAACTCGCGATCCAGCACGATGAAGCGCTGGGTCTGGGTCAACGTGTCGGACAGGCGTGCGCGGATCGCGTCGGCCACTTCATCGGCGCTCACACGGCCGTCGCCCACGGCATAGCTGCCGGCCTTGGTACGCGGCAGCGCGACCACGATCTTCGGCTTGCCCTGCTCGTCCGGTGCGCGGTACTGGGCGATCTGGGCACGCACGCGTACCTTCCAGTAGCTGCGCATGCTGCGGTGGGTCACGTCGGAATCGAACGAGCTTGCGCCACGCTTGGCATCGACGCTGACCTTCTCGTCGTAGCGCTCCTTGACACTGGCCGAGGCACCGCCGCCCTTGGCCGTGGCTTCGCCAGAGGCGCTGGCAGAGGCCGAACCCTTGAAGCTCCAGCCTTCATCGCTGGCGCGCACGCGGGCGATGGTTTCCTCGTCCAGCTGCCGCACTTCGTCCTGCGACAGGATTTCATAGCCCAGCACCGCGCCCTGCGAGCCGGCGATCATCTGCTGGGTGAACGCGTCGGCGCGGATATCGCCGACGTGTTCATCATCCACGTCCACATGCAGGCCTGCGCGCAGGCTCTGCATCTGGCTGGCCACGCGTACGCCGTTGACCTGCGCCACCGCCGACTGCAGCGCCGCCAGCACCGCCAGTTCCGGGGTGCTGCCGATGCCGTCGGCCTCGCGCGCGACCTGGGTGGTGCCGCCGAAATCCGGCGTGCCACGCAGGGGCGCGGCTTCCACCGGCGCATTGCTGGCCAGTGCACTGGTTGCCTTGTCCTTGGCGGGTGTGGGCGCATCGGCGGCCGGGGTGTCCTGCTTGCCGCAGGCTGCAAGCAGCACGGCAGCCAGGCCCAGGCCGATCAAACGGGAGGTCGTACGCATGGGGTTGATCCTCGGATCAGATCGAGTCGAGCATCGAATCGGCGTTCGACGGCACCTTCACCTTGCTCTTCTTGGCGAAGGTCACGGCCGACTTGGTCGAGCCGTACAGGCCCTGGATGAAGCCCGGCGATTCCTTGGCCACCCATGCACCGGCAGCCAGCTTGCGGCCGACGGTGGCCATCTGGGTGGCGCCCAGGTTCTTCATGCCGGCGGTGAAGTTGCTGGCTTCGCCGCCCAGCTTCTGCGCTTCGGCAGCCGACGCCAGCAGCGAGACCAGGCCTTCGGCGTAGTGCTGCTTGGATTCAGCGTTCAGCTCCGGCTGCGCGGCCTGGCGCTCGTCGATCGCGGCCTGGGCGGCTTCGCTGACCGACACCGACTTCTTCATCGCATCGACGCTGACCGAACCCGACGACAGCGCCTGGCGCTCGGCTTCCAGCAGCTGCACCTGCTCGGCCAGGCCGAAGGCACGGGCGAACGAGGTCTGGGCCTGCAGCGAGTGCGACTGCGAGCTGACGAAACGACGCACCAGTGCTTCCTGCGCGGCTTCATCCGGTGCGGCGGCGCTGGAGGCGCTGCTGCTGGAGGTACCGGTGGCGGCGCCGGCCAGGTCCTTCAGCTTGCCCAGGCCAGCGTGCGCCGGCATCGACAGGGTGGCGGCCGCGATGGCCAGGACAAGAGCGGTATTGCGGATCATGTGAGAGTCCTTTGGGAGAGACGGCCGCGGTGCGGCACGTGGGGAATCGGTAACCCCGGTGGATGCCGAGCGCGCTCGGTACCCACCGGGGTGGCGGATCAGCGGACCGCCTTGACGTTCAGTTCGTTGATCATCTGCTGGGCGGCCTTTTCGGCAGCCAGCTGCAGGGCATTGGTACGGGCCACGGTTTCATTCGGGCCGGTACCGGAGAACTGCACCGGGCCGACCGACGACACGGTGCGCGGGAAACGACCGGTCACATCCAGCACCTTGCCGGTGACGGTGACGAACACGCGGGTGTTGCCACTGGCCGGATCACGGTCGCGCATGCCGATGTCGAGGGTGCCGACGGCGATGTACGGAATGTTGGCCGCACGGATGCCGTTGGCGGTGTCGCGCAGGGTGGCCGGGGCCAGGTCGTTGCCGGTGCTGAAGTCCTTGCGGATGCGCTCGATGCTGAGCAGGCCACGCGACTCGCCTTCCACGTATTCGGCTTCAACCACTTCGTAGCCGGCGGCGCTGAAGGCCCCGGTCATCGCGGTGTTGACCTCGGCGGCGTTGGCCACCTTCCAGGTGATGTTGTCGGCGCGCGCGGTGGTGCTGCCGCCGCTGGTGACCGACACCGAACCATTCTGGTTGATGCTGCCGTTGGTGCTGACCGAGTTGCCGCGGAAGCTGTCACCCTCACGGGTGTTCTCGCTGTAGCTGCTGCTGGCGTCGACGCGGCGGTATTCCTTGTCCTGGAACGACTGCACGGTGTCCTGCGAGCGCGCCATGAACAGGAAGGTCAGCAGCGAGCGCTGCGCGGCGGTGGCACCGGCCACGGCCGAACCCGCATCCAGCTTGGTCTGCAGCAGGGTGGTGTTGATCTCGGCACGGACGGTGACGGTGTAGGTCTTGGCCTTCTTGTCTTCGGTGTCCGACAGCGGCACGGCACTGAGCACGTAGCGGTCGATCTCGCCGATGAACTCGGCGCGACGCGCTTCGAACAGGCGCAGCTTGGCCGCACCGGTTTCGGCGATGTACGCCTCCAGGGCATTGACCTTGGCCTTGTTCAGGGCCTGGGCACGGGTATCGGCACTCAGGCGCAGGCCGTAGCTGGCCGAGCCGGTGCCGCGCGAACTCGCGGTCTGTGCAGCGACCGGCGAGGCCACCACCAGCGCGATGAGGATGAGCAGGATGGTACGCATCAACGACATGACTTGATCAACTCCTGGAGGGCTTGGGTCTGCTGTTGCAACGGGCGGCCGCCCGGCTTCTGTTCGTCCAGCCAGGCGCGCGAATCGGCACGCTTGGCGGCGGCGCCGGCGAAGGCGTCGAGCCCGGCCAGCAGGGTTTCGTAGCTGGCCGACCACTGGTCGACCTGCCACTGCGTGGCCGGCACCACCTTGGTGGCGCCCTTGCGCAGCGGCTGTTCGAAATAGACCTTCCCCGAGAACGGCTCAGTCACCCTGGCGGTGAAGAAGGCGCCGAACAGCATCGTCTTCATCGCCGGGGTTTCCTGGATCACGCCGTTCTTCAGCGCATCGACCTGCAGGTTGATGACGTAGTCGGGCTCGGGAATCTTCAGCTGGTAGACCTTGCCGTCGGCAAAGCGGGCAGCCATCGCGCCACCGATCGCCTGGCCCGAGGCCGGCGGCAGCAGCCCGACGCCGGTGTTGGACGACAGCGTCTTGGACAGTTCATGGGCCAGGGTGGCGCGCAGCGGCGCTTCCCACTTCGGGTCGGGCAGCTTGGCGCGCACCGCGTCGGACAGCGTTACACCACCGACCTGCAGACGGCGCACCGCCGCGTCGGGCAACCTGGCCTGGGCAAGGCTGGCCGCCAGCACCTGCGACAGGCTGGTATCGGCCCCGCCATACAGCAGATCGGCGACGATCGCGTCGATATCGTCGTTGTCCGGTCGGTAATCCTGCACGTCGATGCGCTGCAGCGTGAGCGGATAGGACGCGATCACCTGGCGCTCGCGGAAGTCGAAGAACAACGCCTGCAGCGCCACTTCCACCAGCACTTTGTACTGGTCACCGATCGGCTCGACCGAGACCAGTTCGCGGTCCAGCGCGGCGGCCAGCACGGTGGCGCTGGTGGTGCCGTCGAGCATCGCCACCGGCTGGTCGATCAGCTCCAGGTGGGCCGGTGCGCGGCGCTTGAGCGACTGCGCCAGCGTCTGGTTCAGCGGGACCAGGCCACGCCGTTCCAGCACCGCATGCGCATGCGGGGTGGTCGCCTGCACGGCGGCAGCATCAGCGGTATAGGCAAAACCGGCCCAATAGGCCTGCTGCGATTTGTCCGCGGCCTGCACGGCCATCGGCCATACGGCCAGGCACAGGGCACAGGCAAGCAGGCGCGCAAAAGCGCGCGATGCGCTCTTCGTCCTTGAATACATCCAACCGCTCCTCGGTCAATACGCACGGAACGCGGGCGCTGATGCGTCCGCTGGGCGCGAAACATAGCCGCTAAGGCGCGCGGCGACAAGTGCTGTCCTTGTCGGCTCAGTCCGTGGGGGGCAGGCCCGCCCGTTGCCGCAACAGTCCGCGCTCGGCCTGGTTCTGGCTGAGCCGAGCCGCCTCGCCAAAAGCGTCACGCGCATCCTGCTCGCGCCCCAGTGCCTGCAACAGCTCGCCACGCACCACCTGCAGCGGCGCGTAGTCACGCAGGCGCGCGTCGACCAGCAAGGGCTGCAGCTGCGCCCAGGCGGCAAAGGGACCGTCGCTGCGCAGGATCGCCACCACCCGGTTCAATGCCACCACTGGCGAAGGCTGCACCTGCAGAAGCTGTGCATAGAGCGCAGCAATGCGCGGCCAATCGGTATCCTCGGGGCGGCGCGCCGCTGCATGGCAGGCCGCAATGCGCGCCTGCAGCACGTAGGGATCGTCGCCACCACCCGCGGCCAGCGCACGCGCCAGCACCTGCTGCCCACGTTCGATCTGCAGCCAATCCCAGCGTGCGCGGTTCTGCTGGTCCAGCAGCACCGGCACGCCCTGCGCGTCCACCCGCGCCGCTGCGCGCGAGGCGTGCAGCTCCATCAGCGCCAGCAGGCCCAGTACCGGCGGCACCGGCAACCGATGGGCCAGGATGCGGGCCAGCCGCAGCGCTTCCTCGCACAGCGCCGGGCGCATCCAGTCGTCGCCGGCGCTGGCCGCATAGCCTTCGTTGAACACCAGGTAGATCGCCTCCAGCACCGAGGCCAGGCGCTCCGGCATCGCCTCCGCGCGCGGCACTTCATAGGGCACCTGCTTCTGCGTCAGGGTGCGCTTGGCGCGCACGATGCGCTGGGCGATGGTCGGTTCCGGCTGCAGGAACGCGCGCGCGATCTCCACGGTGGTCAGGCCACCGAGCAGGCGCAGGGTGAGCGCCACGCGCGCATCGGCCGGCAGCACGGGATGGCAGGCCACGAACATCAGCCGCAGCAGGTCATCGCCCAGGTCGTCCTCCAACGCCTGGCTGTCATCGGGTGCCGGCAGCGCCGCCGGATGCAGTTCCTCGCCCCATTGCGCGTGCTGCTGAGCCACGCGCTGGTGCTGGCGCAGCACATCGATGGCACGGTTGCGCGCGGTGGTCATCAGCCAGGCTCCGGGGTTGTCCGGGATGCCCTGCTCCGGCCAACGCTCCAGCGCGGCCAGCCAGGTGTCCTGGGCCAGTTCCTCGGCACGGCCGACATCGCCACCGAGCAGCCGCGCCAGGCGCGCGATCAGCACTGGCGACTCCATCCGCCAGAGGGTTTCCAGACGCTGCGTCAGTGCGGGCTCGAGCATGCGCCGATCACAGCACGCACGCCCGGCCCGCACAAGCGCCGCAGCTCACGCTTCAACAATCGGCTTGAAGCCGCCCCAGAACATGCGCTTCGTATCGAACGGCATGTCCTTCGGGCCCAGCGACGCCAGTCGCGGGTCGGCCATCACCTTTGCGTTGATGCGGTCGCGTGCCGCGCGCGAGCGGAACACCACGAAGGCGACGATCACCGTCTCGCCCGGTTTCGCCTTGACCGCGCGCGGGAACGAGGTGCTCTTGCCCGGTTCCACATCGTCGGCCACGCATTCCATGTACTGCAGCGCGCCATGGTCCTTCCACACCGCGCCGGCCTTGCGGGCAAGGCGGCGGTAGGCCGCCACCTTGTCCTGCGGGCACGGCAGCACGTAAGCGTCCACGTAAGCCATACGGATTCTCCTGCGGCGGCCGTCAGCCCGGCTCGCCATCCATGTGTGCGATCTCCCAGAGATGGCCGTCCAGGTCCTGGAAGCCACGCTGGTACATGAAGCCGTAGTCGCGCGCCGGCTGCGGTTCGCTGGCGCCGGCGGCCAGGGCCTTGTCCACCAACTCGTCAACGGCCTTGCGACTGGGTGCCGAGAGTGCGTTGATCACTTCGGTGTGGGTGTGCGCGTCGGCAATCGGCTTGTTGGTGAACTGCTGGAAAAAGGGCTGGGTCAGCAGCATCACGTAGATGCTTTCGCTGATGACCATGCCGGCCGCGTCGTCGTTGGTGTAGGTCGGATTGAAGCTGTAGCCCAGCGCGGTGAAGAACGCCTTGGACTTCTCCAGGTCCTGCACGGGCAGGTTGACGAAGATCATCTGCGGTTGTGGTGCACTCATCGTTGAAGCTCCTTGTGGATGACAGAGGCGGGATCAGGGCTGCTTCATGCAGTTGACCATCCACGGCTTGCCGTAACGGTCGATCAGCATGCCCCAGCGATGTGCCCAGAACGTTTCGCCGATCGGCATCTGTACCTGGCCACCTTCGGCCAGCGCGGCGAACACGCGTTCGGCTTCTTCGATGCTGTCGACATCGACATTGATGGTGGTCGAGCCTCCCTCGCCACCGCCGGGGCCGTCGGCTGCCATCAGGATGGCGTTGCCGATCTCGAGCTGGCTGTGCGCGACGTGGTCGAGGGTTTCCGGCGGCATTTCGTTGCAGCCCGGCGAGCCATCGGAGGGCGGCATGTCGCGGTACTTCATTTCCGAGGTGACCTGGCCACCGAGTGCCTTGGCATAGAACGCCATTGCCTCGTGGGCCTGGCCGCTGAAGCCGAGGAAGGGAATCAGTCTCATGGCAATACTCCGTTGTGCGGTTCAGGGTGGTAGTGCCGGGGCGTGCCCGGTTGGGAGAGGAATCGGGTCAGCCTTCCAGCTGTGCACGCAGACGCTGTTCCTGCTGCTGTAATTCGGGGGTGAAGGCTTCACCAAAGTCTTCTGCGGAGATCAGGGGACGCAGTTCCAGCGTGCCGCCCTCGCCGAACGGCGCACGGCTGGCCCATTCAACGGCCTCGTCCAGCGACCGCACCTCCCACAGCCAGAAGCCGGCGATCTGTTCGCTGGCAGGACCGAACGGACCGGCCTCGACCCTGGGTGCCCCAGCGCCGAAATGAATGCGACGGCCGCGCTGGGTGGCGTGCAGGCCTTCACCGGCCAGCATGATGCCGGCGGCCACCAGTTGTTCGTTGAAGGCGCCCATTTCGGACAGTTCCTGTTCGCTGGGCATGCGGCCGGCTTCGGAGTCGGCGTTGGCCTTCACGATCACCATCACTTTCATTTTGGTCTCCCGTGGGACGCGTGGTGCGTGCCCTTCACTGGGTACAACGAACCAGGGGACTGGGAATCGACACGTCTGTTGGAATTTTTTTTCTTCCGCGGAAAGCACGCCTTCGGCGGGAGTCGGCGAACGGCGGAGCCCCTCCGTGGTGGGGTGGGTTGGTCGCTGAAAGCTCGGTTCATGGGTTTGGCCCGGCCCTGGACAGTTTCCAGCCTCCGGTACCCACCACGGGAAGATCAAGAGAAAAGGCAACAGCAACAGCAATGGCGGTTGGCTGGCGGGCTCGGCTTTGCGAGCGAAGCGACCCGCTTTTGCTCTTGTTGTTGATTTCCCGTGGTGGATCGGCCGCCGGAATCTGTCTGGGGCCGGGCGGGTGGGGTTGGCGGGGTATCCGCGCCATGGATGGCGCGGCTAAGCCTCCAGGGACGGATTCACGGCGTCCCCGCCAATCCCACCCGCTCGGCCCACCCTCAGGAAACCCGCTTTCAGCGACCAACCCCACTCCACCACGGAGGGGCTCCGCCGTTCGCCGATCCCCGCCGAAGGCGCGCTTCTGCGCTGCAACATGCCCGTGCGCAATCCTGCGCGATCATGGACCCCCGCCCCCGCCAGGACCATGCCATGCAGCAGTACCTGCTTCTGATCTACATCGAGCCTGCCCTGCTGCAGGCCCTGCCCACCGAAGAATTCAACGCGCTGATGCGCGACTGCCTGGCCCACGCCGACAAGCTGCAGGCCGAAGGCAACCTGCTGGCCGCACAGAAACTGCAGCCGGTCGACACCGCGCAGACCCTGCGCGTGCGTGATGGCCACAGCCGCGTACTGGATGGCCCCTTCGCCGAGACCCGCGAACTGCTGGCCGGCTTCAACCTGATCGTCGCCCGCGACCGCGACGAAGCCATGCGCATCGCCCGCGATTTCCCGTGGGCGCGCTTCGGCAGCATCGAAGTGCGGCCGCTGGAAGACATGGACGCCGAGCGCGAACGCTGCGGCGCCCCGGCTGCGGCTATGGCAGCAGCCGTACCCTGATCTCGCGCGGGCCGACGCCTTCGTTGCCGCTGTAGTCGCGCACGCTGGCGCGCACGACGTACTCGCCCGGCGGCAACGCCGCCGGCTGCCAGCGTCCGGTTTCCATCAGGCCATCACGCACGGTGTTGGTGGCCAAGTAGCGGAACCGGGTCACCGCGCTGCCATGCACGGTGATGCCGCTGTCCGGTGCGTAGGCCACGCGCACTGCTTCCCGCTGCGGCGGCATGCGGTTGAACACGATGTTCCAGCGCGGCTGCTCGTAGCCCTGCAGCGGTTGTCCCGTAGCATCGAGGATCTGGTAACCCACCTGGTACATGCCCAGGCGGCGGCGTGGCAGATTGTTGTCGACCTGGTCCCAGGCCTCCACCACGATCTGCACGCCACGCCCCTGCCGCGCAACCATCACCACGCCACCGCTGCCTGCGGCCATCGGCTGGTCGTTGTCGTCCAGCAGTGCTACATCAGTGATGCGCGGTGCGAAGTGATCGGCGTAGTTATGGAAGCCAAGCGCCACCGCATTGGTCTCGAACCCCCCGGTGCCCACCGCCAGGTGCACGTGCGCCTGGTTGTTGATGCTGCCCAGGCGGTCACCCACGTGGATGCGCATGCCACGGCGCACGCGCATCCGCTGCAGCTTGCCCTGCTCGTCGTACAGCGCCTGCCAGCGCGCGTCGAACGGCACGTCGCGCGGGGTGCGGCCGACGCGCATGTGGATGTACTTGAGGCGGTCCACCGCAAGGCCCTCGGCCTGCTCGCCCAGGTTCCAGGCCGCCACCGGGCTGCTGATCTTGCCATCGGCAATCGCCAGCACGGTCTGGCCCACATCACCGCGCACGTCGAAGCCGCCATGCAGGTGGTGGCGGCTCTCACCGCTGAAGTTGCCGCGCACTTCGCCCAGGGTGCCGACCACTTCGTGCCAGCCGTCCTGCGGTGCGAGCGGCCAACGGCCCCCCGTCTTCGGCAGCGCGGCATCAGCGGCCGGGCCGACCAGTGCCGGTGCCGGCAGTTCGCCCACCGGCAGCGGGCGCAGGCGATGCAGGCGGTAGCCTGCGGCGTCGGCCACCAGCACGCTGCCATCGGCATCCATCGCCAATCCACTGGGGCGGGCCAGGCGCGGCAGGCGACCATTGCCGACCAGCGCGATCTGGTGGCCCTGCGGCGTCACCTGCACGATGCGGCCATCCAGATCACCCACGTACAGCACGCCGTCGTGGGTGGTGGCCAGCGACAGCGGCCCATTGATCACGCCACCGGCGGCGACCACGGTGCTGACCGTGCCATCGGCCCCCACCCGGCGCACGGCGTTGTTGAACAGATCGGCCACCAGCAACGCACCCTGCGCGTCGAAGGCCAGCGCCACCGGCGTATCGAAACGCGCAGCGGCGCCCACGCCATCGGCAAAGCCTGGCCGATCACCACCAGCCAGGGTGCGCACACTGCCATCGGTACCGATCACCCGGATGCGGTCATTGAACGTGTCCGCCACGTAGACCTGGCCCTGCGCGTCCACCGCAACGCCCATCGGTGCATCGAAGCGGGCCTGCGTGGCCGGGCCGTCGGCGTGGCCCTGTTCGCCACCGGCCAGCGTGGTCACCTGGCCATCGGTGCCGATGCGGCGGATCGCATGGTTGCCGGTGTCGGCCACGTACAGGTTGCCCTGCGCATCGCCGGCAATGCCCGAGGGCGTATTGAAGCTGGCCTGCAGCGCAGGACCATCGACACGGCCCTCACCCTGCCCGGCCACGGTTTCAACGCGGCCATCGGGCAGGCGGCGGCGGATCCGGTTGTTGTCACCGGCATCGGTGAAATAGACACTGCCATCGGTGCCGCGCAGCAGTGCATACGGGTCGGCGAAGCGCGCCTGCGCGGACGTACCGTCGCGGTCGCCGGGGTGACCATCGCCGGCCAGCGGCTCGATCTGCGCGGTCCAGGCCAGTGGCGTGGGCACCGGGCCGGCAGGGCCGGCCAGCGTTTTCAGCGGGGGGTCCCACCAGGTTGCAGCCAAGCCCACCGCCGTTGCCAACGCCACCCCTGCCGCCATCCATTGCCACCGTGCCATCGTGTTGCGCTGCCTCTGCCTGCCGCTTGAAGAGGCACCGACAATAGACGCTGCGCGTGCGATCCGCCACGGCCGATCATGCGGCTGAAGGCCAGATTCGCTTCGTCGTGCTTGTCCTCGCTGGCCGTAGCAGGTTCAATGCGGTTCCCACGGATGGAGATTCTCCATGCCCCGCGCTCTCCCCCTCACCGCACTGCTGCTGGCCGCATTGGCCAGTGCACCCGCCTCCGCTTCGATCACGGTGGCCCCGCAGAAGCCATCGGCCACCGCCGATGCACTACACGCGGCGTACGCCACGCGCTGGGATGAAGCCATCCAGCAGGCACGCGGCGGCAACACGCTGGGTGCACTGATCAGCATGGAGCGGCTGATGGAGGATCCTTTGCTGGACGACTTCGATGCCGAGCGTCGCGGCCGCGCCTCGCAGGTCGCCGGCTGGACCGCTCTGATGCAGAAGAAGCCGGATCAGGCCCGCCGCTACCTGCAGCGGGCGCAGGAGGCCCTGCCGGAGGATGCACAGATCCTGCTCACCCTGGTGTCGGTGGAACTGTCGGACAACCAGCCGGCCGCAGCCACCACCTTGCTGGTGAAGGCACTGCAGCACGCCGACGCGCCCCTGCCGATCGATCACCACGCGGTCAACTACCTGCAGTACCGCCTGCGTGACCAGCCGCAGAAGCGCATGGACCTGCTGCAGGCGCTGTTTGACAACGGCTGGAAGAGTGGCGGCCTGGAACCCACCGGGCTGTGGCTGGCGCTGGCCACGCTGCAGGCCGACAACGGCCGTGGCGCCAGCATTCCGGCCACGCTGGCGCGCATCGACAGCCCGGCCGAGATCATCCGCCTGCGCAGCGACAAGCGCTTCGATCGCTATGTCGATCGCGGTGACGCGCGTTTCGATCCAGTGCAGGCGGCACAGCGCCACCTCGATGAACTGCGTGTTTCCGGCCTGCTCGACCGCGCACTGGACGCGCGCATGGCCGAGTTCAGCACCACCTTGCTGATGCTGGACCGCAACGAGGAAGTGCTGTCGTTGACCGAGGGCATGGCCGCTGCCGCCAGCAACGGCGAATCGCCTGCCGCCACAGAAGCGGAATGGGTGGCCTGGCTGCTCAACAGCCGGCTCACCGCACTGCGCCGGCTGGGCCGCAACGATGAGGCACTGGCCACGGCGAAGCAGGCCGCCCGCATCGGCGCGCTCGGCCCGGATGGTGTCGAGCACCAGATGAATGTCGGCTTCGTGTTCAGTTCGCTGGGGCGCATGCAGGACGCTGCGCAGGCAGTGAATGACATGCCGGGCCTCGCCGGTTACGGCAAGGCCGCACAGGCGCTGCTGCAGTTTGCCGCCGCCCGCGAGCGCGGTGATGCCAAGGCGCGCGATGCAGCACGCGCGGTGATCCTGGCCCAGCGCGACGATGCCCGCCTGTTCCACCGCGAAATGCTGCTGGAAGAAGGCGACCTGGACGGTGCCGCCGCCGTGCTGATCGAACAGCTGCGCTCGCCGGTTGAACGCGGTGAAACCCTGGCCAGCCTGCAGGACATGCGCACCTATCCGTCATTGCCGGGCGATGTGCGCATCGATGCCGCGTGGCGTGCACTCAAGCAGCGTGCCGACGTGCAGGCCGAAGTGGCACGCGTCGGCCGCATCGAGCGCTACGACCTGGTCAGCACTTCCACCTCGCGCTGAGCGGCTTTTGTGTAGAGCCGAGCCGATGCTCGGCTGCAATTGGCGCAGCCGAGCGTCGGCTCGGCTCTACAACGCCACGTGCAGGCAGCACCGTCCGCTAGCGGGCTGGCACTTCGGTGCGGATGCCCATCGCTTCGCGGTAGCGCGCATACAGCGCCATCACCTTGTCCACATAGGCCAGGGTTTCGGCGTAGGGCGGCACGCCCTTGTAGCGGGTGACCGCACCGATGCCCGCGTTGTAGGCAGCCGCCGCCAACGGGCGATCGCCGTTGTAACGGCGCAGCAGCGCGCGCATGTAGCGCGCGCCGCCCTCGATCGACTGCTGTGGCGAGAACGGATCGCGCACGCCGTATTCCTGTGCGGTCTCCGGCATCAACTGCATCACGCCCTGTGCGCCCTTGGTCGAGACCGCCAGCGGATCGAAATTGCTTTCGGCATGGGCGATCGCACGCAGCCAGGCATCGTCGACGCCGGTAGCTTTGGCCGCGGCCTTGAACTGCCTGGCGTGCTGCGCGAGCTGCGGCTTGCCGACCTTGCCCAGGCCCTCATGCGCCGGCTCGCCCGGCGGCGTGGCCACGGTGAACTTCAGGAATACCCGCGAGCCGGGCAGGTTGCGGGTGGAATAGACCAGCACGCCGTCCTGCTCGCGCTCGTACAGCACACCACTGAACACGCCCATGTTGCCCCACAGGTTCGGGGCCTGGATGGCGTTGTCGTCGATCTCCTTCGGCGTGCACCGCGATCCCGGCTCCGGTGCGGTGGCCAGGCTGACGGTGTTGCCCTGCACGCAGCGATAGACCGTGCGCGCGGCAGCCATCCCGGGCCACAGGGTGGGCAGCAGCACCAGTGCAAGCAGGAGAGGTCGATGGGACATGGCGGCCGGATGATCCGGCCGCGCCCGCGAATGTTGGGTGAACGGGGGTCGGCAGGGCTGCGCCCTGCACCTGCAGAGGCCAGATCAAGAGCAACAGCAGTTGGCTGAAGGATGGCGGGGTGGGTCCGGCTGTGGGGGACGCTGCAAGTACGTCCATGTAAGCTCGGTCGCCGCATCCATGCGGCTCACGCCCCCACAACCGGACCCACCCCGCCTTCGACAGTTCCCAGCAGCTGGCGGTAGATCCACGCCATGCGTGGATGAAACTCTCTGGAGACGATGGATCAATCGATGAAACGGAGACGTTGGATCACTTCGCGGCCTTCCGGCGCACCCAATACCCCGCGCCCAGCAGCACGAACCACACCGGGCTGGCGATCAGCGCCTGGCGGGTGTCGCCCTGCAGGCTCAGCAGCACCAGCACGGCGGCGAAGAACACCAGGCAGGCCCAGCACATGGCAACGCCGCCGGGCATCTTGAAGATCGAGGCAGCGTGGCGCTCCGGGTAGCGACGGCGATAGGCCATGTAGGCCACCAGGATCAGCGACCAGACGAAGATGAACAGCACCGTAGCCAGCGTCGTCACCAGGGTGAAGGCGGTTACCAGGTTGGGAATCAGGTAGATCAGCAGCGTGCCGCCCAGCAGGCACAGGCACGAGAACAGCAGGCCACGGGCCGGCACCGCAGCGCGCGACAGTTTCGACAGCCCGCGCGGAGCGTGGCCCTCTTCGGCCAGGCCGTACAGCATGCGGCTGGTGGAGAAGATGCCACTGTTGGCCGAGGACGTGGCCGAGGTCAGCACCACGAAATTGATCAGGCTGGCGGCGGCGGGAATGCCGGCCAGCACGAACAGCTGCACGAACGGGCTCTTGTCCGGCACCACCTGGCGCCACGGGGTGACCGCCATGATCGCGATCAGCGCCAGCACATAGAAGATGATGATGCGCACCGGGATCGAGTTGATTGCCTTGGGCAGGTTGCGCTCGGGGTCGGCGGTTTCGGCGGCGGTGGTGCCGACCAGCTCGATGCCGACGAAGGCGAACACCGCAATCTGGAATCCAGCGAAAAAACCGACCAGGCCCATCGGGAACATGCCGCCGTCATTCCACAGGTTCGACAGCGACGCGGTGTGGCCGCTCGGCGAGGTGAAGCCCCACGCCACCAGACCGGCGCCGGTGATGATCAGCGCACAGATCGCCACGATCTTGATCAGCGCGAACCAGAATTCCATTTCACCGAACAGCTTCACCGTCACCAGGTTCAACGCCAGCAGCAGCATCACGCAGGCCAGCGCCGGTTTCCAGGCTTCAAGCCCCGGGAACCAGAACTGTGCGTAGGCGGCAATCGCGATCACGTCGGCAATGGCGGTGACGATCCAGCAGAACCAGTAGGTCCATCCACAGAAGAACCCGGCCCAGGGGCCGAGCAGGTCGGTGGAGAAGTCGATGAAGGATTTGTACTGCAGGTTGGACAGCAGCAGCTCGCCCATCGCGCGCATCACGAAGAACAGCATCGCGCCGATGATCAGGTAGACGAAGACGATGGACGGGCCAGCCAGGCTGATGGTCTTGCCCGAGCCCATGAACAGACCGGTGCCGATGGCACCGCCGATGGCGATCAGTTGCAGGTGGCGGTTGGACAGGCTGCGGCGCAGGTGCTCGGGGGGCGTGGCGGGCTCGGTCATGGGCGCGGGAAGGGGCGGGCGAAGCGTTCGACGGTAGTCCTCCGCGGCGCCGAGCGCCAGCGCCAGACGGCCCCATTGCGTCAAAGCAGGCCGCTTTCACCACAATGTGACCGAATACCGTATTGATCCCATTCCGCCCGGCCCGGTGCCATGCTGAGATAGCCGCATCTGCCCAAGGACCGGCCCGACCATGCGCCCTGCCCCGCCCGCCCCGCTGGAGCCCCGGCCATGAGCCGCCTGCGCGTCATCATCGGCGGTACCGCACTGGCCCTGCTGGCCGCTGCGGTGCCGATCGCGGTCATGGCCTACGCCACCTGGGACCGCGCGGTCAGCGTCGAACAGCAGCGCCTGCGCGACATCGCCGATCGCACCCTGCGCCGCTCCGACCTGTCCTACCAGGAGGCGCTGGCGGCGCTGAAATCCGCCGAAGCCGGTGCCTACGTGTCCTGCAGCCCCGAGCACATCCGGCGCATGCAGACCCTGGTGATGACCACCCCATCGATTGACCAGATGGGCTACTTCGAAGGAGGCAAGCTGCGCTGCACCTCCTGGGGGCCGTTCCTGTCGGATGTGGATCAGCCCAGGCCGGACCACGTCACCAGCGACGGCGCCGGCATCGCAGTGGACGTGCGCCCGGAAATCAGCGGGCGACGCCAGGTGCTGGCGATCCTGTATGGGTCCTACGACGCTCTGGTGGACCCACGCCGCTTCGTCGATGTCATCGCCGACCCGAATGTGCGGCTGGCACTGGCCAGCCCCGATGGACGCCTGCTGGCCAAACAGCCCGGCCTGGATCCGGACCTGCTGCAGGCACTGCTGCGCGACCCGGGCGAAGGCCTGGACCACACCACGCTGTTCGCTACCGCGCGCAATGAGGAATGGCTGGCCGTCGCCACTACACCGCGCACCGCGCTTGCCGCGGCCTTCCGCCAACAGGCCTGGCTGTACGTGCCGGTGGGCCTGCTGCTGGCCGCCGCCGGAGCCGGGCTGGTGATCTGGCTGTCGCGGCGCCGCCTTTCCCTGCGCGGCGAACTGGCTACCGCCATCCGCCGCCGCGAGCTGTACCTGCATTACCAGCCGATCATCGAACTGGACACCGGCATCTGCGTCGGCGCCGAGGCGCTGGTGCGCTGGCAACGCCCGGATGGCACCCAGGTGCGCCCTGACCTGTTCATTCCGCTGGCCGAAGAGGCCGGCATGATCGCCGACGTCACCGACCTGGTGATCGAGAACGTGGTGCGCGACATGCGCGAGCTGCTGGTCGCCGACCGCAGCGCGCACATCGCGATCAACCTCGCCGCCGAAGACATCAGCAGCGGTCGCGCCCTGAAGATGATCTCCCGGCACATGGCCGGCAGCGGCATCCTGCCGCAGCAGATCTGGATGGAGGCCACCGAACGTGGCTTCCTCGATCTGGACCGCGCGCGCACCATGCTCGCCGCCGCCCGCCGCACCGGCCACAGCGTGGCCATCGATGATTTCGGCGTCGGCTTCTCCAGCCTGCAATACCTGCAGCAGCTGCCACTGGATGCGCTGAAGATCGACAAATCATTCATCGATGCGATCGGCACCGAAAGCGCCACCAGCCCGGTCACGCCGCACATCATCGACATGGCCAAGGAGCTGGGCCTGTGGGTGGTGGCCGAGGGCGTGGAAACCGAAGCGCAGCTGGCCTACCTGCACAGCCGGCATGTGGAATTCGGACAGGGCTGGTTGTTCTCGCGGCCGCTGCCGCGCGATGAGTTCGTCGCCTTCCATCAGAAGCGGCAGCAGCAGTACGGCGCTGCACGCGAACACATGCAGAACCCGCGCAGCGTGCCGATCGAGCGTGAGGGAGTGGAGTAGGACGGCGAACGGCGGAGCCCCTCGTGGCGGATCGCGCCCGGTGGATCCATCAGGTGGGGCGGGTGGGCAAGACCGGGGTTGGGCGTCCCGCCCAACCCACCCACCCGGCCAGGGGCGCATTGCGGCGGCGTCCCGCCACGGAATCAACGGAAGAAAGCGAAAGCAAAGGCAAACGCGGGTCGCTGCGCTCGGTAGATCCACGCCATGCGTGGATGGCGCGGACCACGGTAGTGCCGGCCGCTCGCCGCCCCCTCCGTAACGTTTGGCCTGCGCCTACGCCCAGGTCTTCGGCCGTGCCAGCAGCCACGCGGCGGTCACCGCCAGCAGCAGCAACGGCAGCCATCCCAGCTGGCGTGGGCCGCTGGCCTGCAGCAGCACGCCGCCTGCCACGCCGCCGGCCGCAATGGCCAGGTTCCAGCCGGTCACCAGCATCGACTGCGCCAGGTCCGCAGCGGCCCCGGCGCGCCGTGCCAAGGCGGTCTGGAACAGGGTCGGCACGGCGCCGAACGCCACGCCCCACAGGATCGTCGCCAGCAGCAGTGCGCTCGCCACGCCAGGCCACACCAGCAAAGCCAGCACCGGCACGATGAAGCCGATCACCGCCGCCCACACCAGCGCATGCAGGTGACGATCCACGCCCCAGCCGGCAATCGCGATGCCGGCAATCGCCGCCATGCCGAACGCCAGCAGCAGCCGGTCCAGCCAAGCACCGGCACCCGCGTCGACCGCCAGCGGCTCGATATAGGTGTACAGCACGTTGTGCGCCAGCACGTACAGCGCCATCACCAGCAGCGCACTGCGTACACCGGGCAGGCGCCACACGGTCGCCAGCGAAGTGCGTTGCCCGGCCCCAGCGGCCGGCAGCGCAGGCAACGCCCAGCGCGCGTAGGCCAGCAGCAGCAGACCCAGCACGCTCATCAGCGCGAACGCCCAGCGCCAGCCGATCTGCTGGCCCAGCAGCGTCCCTGCCGGCACCCCCAGCGACAGCGCCAGCGGCGAACCGACCATCGCGACCGCGATGGCCCGTCCCTGCAGCGACGGCACCACCATGCGCGCGGCGTAGCCGGCCACCAGCGACCACAGCAGGCCACCGCTCACACCGGCCAGGAAGCGCGCAGCCAGGATCAGCGCGTAACTGCTGCTCAACGCGGTCAGCGTATTGACCACCACGAAGCCAGCGATGGCCGCCAGCAGCAGCGGACGCCGTGGCAGGCGCTGGGTCAGCGCGGTCATCGGCAGTGCAGCCATCACCGAACCCAGCGCATACACGCTCACCAGCTGGCCGACCGCCGCATCACTCACGCCCAGGCTTTCGCCCATCGGCCGCAGCACACCCGCCGGGAGGGTCTCGGTCAACAGGGTGATGAAGCCGCCACCGGCCAAGGCAAGCAGGCCCGCCCACGGCAGGCGCGTGGCCTCGCCGGCCGGACTGGCGGCATCGATGGCATGGCCGCTCATCGCGTTGCCCCCAGGTCGGCATAAATCGCATCGCGCAGGTCATCGACGAATACGCCATCCATCCCTTCGTACAGGGTGTTGGTCAGCGCCACCACGCTCAGCCCACGCGACGGGTCGACGAACCAGCTGTGCCCGTAGGCACCGCCCCAGCGCCAGGTGCCTTCGCGCTGTGGCGTGCCGCTGGCGGCGGCGTCGCGCAGTACCGCAAAGCCCAGCCCGAAGCCCCAGCCGGCCGGTTCCGGCGGCCCCTGTTCGCCCACCTGCCCGGTGGCCATCTCCTCCGCCAGCGCGGGTGGCAACAGGCCAGAGCGCTGTACGTCGCGCAAGGCCTCGAGCACCGCCATCACCTCATCGGCGGTACCGACCAGGCCGGCGCCGGCCGAAGCGAACCGGCTGGCGTCGGTGGCACGCGCAAGGCTGTACTCGATGCCGACCGTGCCCTCGAACGGCGCGACCGTCTCGCCTTCCTGCAGGCGATGCGGCTGCGGCGTGTCGCTCACATACGGCGTGGCCAGCCGCTCTGCATCGCGCGTGGCGAACGCGGTGTCGCGCAGGCGCAACGGGGCAGCCAGCAGACGCTGGAACAGCGCCTGCAGCGTTTCACCGGTCGCGGCTTCGGCCACCGCACCGGCCACGTCCACGCCCAACGAGTAAAGCCACTGGCTGCCCGGCTCGAACAGCAGCGGCGCCTGCGCGATCCGGCGTACGTTCTCGGCCAGGGAAAGCGGGTTGGCGTCCATGCCATCGCTGACCCCAGCGCGCGCGTAGGGCCCCACCGCATCCGCCTCCAGGAAGCGATAGCCCAGCCCGCTGCTGTGGCTGAGCAGCTGGCGCAGGCTGATCGGCGGCGTGCGGCCATCGGCCAGCGCCGGGCGGAAGTCCGGCAGCCAGCGCTGTACCGGTGTGTCGAGGTCGAGCACGCCTTCGGCCACCAGGCGCAGGATCACCGTGGCCAGCAACGGCTTGCTGACCGATGCCAGCCGGAACAGCTGATCGCGCTGCATCGGCCTGGCCGACTCGCGATCGGCCAGCCCGGTCGCGCTGGCATGGCGCAGCACGCCGTGCTCGCGCACCAGCACCACCGCACCGACCAGGCGCAGCGGGTGGACCTGCTGCAGCAGCCGCTGCACCGAAGGCAGCGTCGGTGCAGGTTCAAGGGAAAGAGCGGCATTCATCGCGGTGATCCGTGGGGATAGGCCCGCCACGTTAGGCAGCACGACGCGGCGCAAAAAGCCGGTTGCCGCTCCGGGCATCATGGACCGTGCAGTCCGCAATCGGCATGATGCCCGGAACTGGAACGCCGCAAGGGCTGCCCGAGGCCCCGCACCACAGTGTTGCGACGGCCGCGCCGCGTGCCGCGATCACCCGCCCCTACCCTGCCGTTTTCATTGCCGGTACGCCCATGTCAGTCCTGGACAACCTCGCCAACCTGCAGACCTTCGTCCACGCCGCCGACACCCGCAGCTTCGTCGAGACCGGGCGCCTGCAGGGCATCTCGGCATCGGCCGCAGGCAAATGCGTTGCGCGGCTGGAGCACGCACTGGGCGTGCGCCTGTTCCACCGCAGCACGCGCAGCATCACCCTCACCGCCGAGGGCCAGCTGTTCCTGGTGCGCTGCCGGCGCATCCTCGACGAACGCGATGCCGCGCGCACCGAACTGGCGCAACCGCACGCTGCACCGAGCGGCACGCTGCGGATCAGCCTGCCACTGGTAGGCGACCTCACCCTGCCGTTGATGGCCGAATTCATGGCCGCGTATCCGGACATCCGCCTCGACCTGGATTTCAGCGACCGGCTGGTCGATGTCATCGAGGAAGGTTTCGATGCGGTGCTGCGCGTTGGCGAACCCAGCGACTCGCGGATGAACGCGCGCCGGCTGGGGGTGTTCCCGCGGCGTGTCGTCGCCTCGCCGGGCTACCTGCAGCGTCGCGGCGTTCCACGCACGCCGGCCGACCTGCTGCAGCACACGTTGCTGCACTATCGCTTCCCCAGCACCGGCAAGCTGGAGCCGTGGCCGATCCACTGGCCCGACCACGAAACACCGCAGGAGCTGCCGGTGCACATGGTGGCCAACACCATCGAGGCGCGGGTGGCGCTGGCGCTGCGCGATGTCGGCCTGGCCTTCGTGCCGGTGCACTCGGTGCGCGATGCGCTGGCCGGCGGCCGCCTGGTCACTGTGCTGGAGGATCATGTGCACTCCTGCGGCACCTTCCACCTGCTGTGGCCGTCGGGCCGACACGTATTGCCGAAGCTGCGGGTGTTCATCGACTTCGTCGGCGCCCGCCTGGACACCGTGCCGTAGATCCACGCCATGCGTGGATGCGTCTCGCGGCGAGAGGAAGCCGAGCATCGGCTCGGCTCTACAGAACCGCCCGACCATCGGTAGCGCCGGGCCATGCCCGGCGGCCGCACACCTGACCATTCAGCCACTGCCGCTATACTGCCCGCTCATTCCTCCCAGAGGCTCGCGACCAATGCGCCATTGATGCCGCCGTCTTCCCAACAGACGGCCTGACTCTTCCCGCCCCTGCGCGCAGGGGAGAACCCGGCATCCATGGAGGTCGCATGACCACACATTCCCTCACGCTCGATCGCGTGTCGTATCGGCTGGCCGACGGCCGCCCGCTGTTTTCCGATCTGTCGTTTTCCTTCGATCCGGTCGCCACCGGCCTGGTCGGTGCCAATGGCACCGGCAAGAGCGTGCTCGCACGCCTGCTGGCCGGTCGGGTGCGACCAGAGAACGGGCAGGTGCGCAGCAGCGGCCGCGTGTTCCTGTTGCCGACGCCCGGCTATCCACCCGCCGGCACGGTCGGTGAACTGGCCGGCGTCGGCGCGGAACTGGCCGCACTGCAACGCATCGAAGCCGGCAGCGTGGATGAGGCCGACTTCGCCTGCGTCGGCGACCATTGGGATCTGCGCGAGCGCCTGCAGCAGCAATGGCAGGCGCTCCGCCTGCCCGACGATCTCGATCCCGCCCAACCCGCCGCGCGTCTCAGTGGCGGCCAGGCCATGCAGGTGGCGCTGTCCGGCGCCTGGGCCAGCGGCGCCGATTGGCTGATCCTGGACGAACCCAGCAACCACCTCGATGGCCGCCATCGCCAACAGTTGTACGAACGGTTGCAGCAGTGGCGCGGCGGCCTGCTGGTGATCAGCCATGATCGCGAGCTGCTGGCGCAGATGCAGCAGATCGTCGAGCTCGACGCGCGCGGGCTGCATCGCTATGGCGGCCCGTGGCAGCACTACGCCGACGCGCGGGCCGCCGAACGCGAAGCGGCCGCCGCACAGCTCGACCACGCCCGCGCCCAGCACCGGCAGCAACAGCGCAGCGCGCGCGAGCAGCACGAACGCCAGCTGCAGCGCCAGGCACGTGGCAATCGCGATGCGAAGCAGGCCAACCAGGCACCGATCCTGCTTGGCCGGCAGAAACAGCGTGCAGAGGCCAGCCGCGGGCGCGCGCAACAGGTACAGGCCGATCGTCTGCAGGCCAGCGCCGACCAGCTGCGCGCAGCGGCTTCGGCAGTTCACGCCGCGCCGGAGCTGGCGCTGTTCGCCGGTGACGGTGAACGCGGCAACGCACGTCTGCTGCAGGCGGAGTCGCTGGTGCTGCCGCAGGGTTGCAGTGCACCGTTGCAATTGGAGATCCGCCGCGGCCAGCGCATCGCCGTGGTCGGGGACAACGGCAGTGGCAAGTCCACGCTCCTGCGCGTGCTGGCCGGCCAGCTGCCTGCACGCAGCGGCATCGTGCAGCGCCATGCACCTCTGGCGCTGCTCGACCAGCAGCTGCTGGGGTTGTCCGGCCAGTGCAGCATCCTTGACACCGTGCAGGCCGCCAACCCGCGTGCCGACCCCAGCGAACTGCGAACACGACTGGCCCTGCTCGGGCTGGACGCACAGCGCATCCAGCGCGCAGCCCACAGCCTCAGCGATGGTGAACGGGTGAAAGGCGCGCTGGCCAGCGTGCTGTATGCCGATCCCGCACCGCAGCTGTTGCTGCTGGACGAGCCGGGCAACGCGCTGGATCTGAGCGCGTTGCAGGCACTGGAAGAACTGCTGGCGGCATGGCCGGGCGCGCTGCTGATGGTCAGCCACGACCGGCACCTGCTGCAGGCATTGCGGCCGACCCACGTGCTGCAGGTGGGCACCGGGGGGTGGCAGTGGCGTGACGCCTTGTAGATCCACGCCATGCGTGGACCTGCTGCAGCAGCCGAGCATGGGCTCGGCTCTACAGGATAGGCCATGCGTGGATGCATGCATGGCCTATCGACCAGGGGTAGTGCCGGCCGCTGGCCGGCAACCCATGGATCCTCAGTGCACCGTCACCGCTTCCACACCGGGAACGCCTGCGGCAGCTGTTGCCACAGCAGCGGCCCCGCACGCAGTTCCTGGTCGTTGAGCAGGCACGCGTCCAGCTCCGCACGCACCGCGCGCTCATCCATGTGCACGCCAATCACCACCAGCTCCTGGCGGCGGTCGCCCCACAGCGGGTGCCACAGCCGCTGCATCGCCGAATGCGCGGCCGCATCCGGGAAGTCTTCCAGACCCGGCAACGGTGCGCTCCAGCAGTCGGCCTGCTGCCGCGCCCAGCCCAGGTCGCTGTACGGCAGCGGCGTGGGCGGCAGCAGTGGCGCGGTGTCCTCCAGCCCAGCCCGCACGCGATCACGCGCGGCGTACCAGAACCCCGCCGCCTGCGTCCGCGTCGCGGCACCCACGGTGTTCAGCTCACCCACCCAGTCCATCCGGTTGGCCAGCCAGAACCAGCCCTTGCTGCGGATCACGCCGGGCATCCCCGACTGCAGCGCGCGGGCGAAGCGCGCGGGATGGAACGGTCGCCGCGAGCGGTAGACGAAACTGGCGATGCCGTACTCTTCGGTCTCCGGCGTATGCTCGCCACGCAGTTCCTTCACCCAGCCCGGCGCACGTTGCGCACGCTCGTAGTCGAAGCGGCCGGTGTCCAGCAGCTCGGCCAGTGGCACGTCACCGAAGCGGGACAGCAGCAGCTTCGCGTCGCGGTTCAGGCCGCGCAGCACGGCCAGCGTGTCCTGCAGCACTTCGTCATCCACCTGGTCGACCTTGCTGACCACGATCACGTCGGCGAACTCGACCTGCTCGCGCAGCAGGTCGACCACGCCGCGGTCGTCATCCGGCCCGGCCTGCTGGCCGCGCTCGGCCAGGCGCAACGTCGAGCCGAAGTCGGCGAGAAACGCGCTGCCATCCACCACCGTCACCATCGTGTCCAGGCGCGCGATGTCACTCAGGCTGAAGCCCTGCTCGTCGCGCACCGCGAACGTGGCCGCCACCGGCATCGGCTCACCGATGCCGGTCGACTCGATCAACAGGTAGTCATAGCGACCGGCGTCGGCCAGGCGCCGCACTTCCTGCAGCAGGTCATCGCGCAGCGTGCAGCAGATGCAGCCATTGCTGAACTCCACCAGCGTCTCTTCGGTGCGGCGCAGTTCGGCGCCGCCGGCGCGCACCAGCTGCGCGTCGATGTTGACCTCGCTCATGTCGTTGACGATGACCGCCACACGCAGGCCGGCGCGGTTGCGCAGGATCTGGTTGAGCAGGGTGGTCTTGCCGGCCCCGAGGAAGCCGGACAGCACGGTGACCGGGAGGCGACGGTCGGCACGGGAAACAGTGTTCATGTCGGAGCGGGTTGGCTGCGGAACGGAAATGTTACTGTATAACAATATCTGCGCAAGGAGCGTCCCCCGATGAAGTCGCCGTCTGCCGCCCTGCTCGATGTCGGCGCGGTCGCCCTGTCCAGCCTGTGCCTGCTGCACTGCCTGGCGCTGCCCCTGCTTGCCGCCGCGCTGCCGCTGTTCGGCAGCTGGGCCGAAACGGAATGGGTCCACCTGCTGTTCGTGGCCATCGCCCTGCCGTTGACCGGCTACGCGCTGTGGCGTGCCGAGCGCCGCCATCCATTGCCGGTGCTGGCCTGGGCCACCGCCGGCGCGGGGCTCGGCCTGCTGCTGGCCGGCGCGTTGGCGCTGCCCTCGCACGACTGGGAGACACCGATGACGGTCATCGGCAGCCTGCTGCTGGCCGCCACGCATATCTGGAACGCGCGGCACCGGCACGGGTAGTGCCGGCCGCTGGCCGGCAACCCCATGAACACCGCGGACGGCCGGCACTACCCTTGCTATTTGCCGTAGCGGCGCAGCAGTTCGACCAGCACTTCGGCCTCGGCCGCCCGCTGCTGCGGGTCGTCGGCGCCGACCACATGTTCCTGCAGGTGCTCGTGCAGCAACTCCATCAGCAGGCTGTGGGCGGCGCCGCGCACCGCAGCAACCTGCACCAGCACGTCCGCACAGTCGCCGACCTCACCTTCCGGCCTGTCCAGCGCCTGCTCCAACGCCGCCACCTGGCCGCCGATCCGGCGTACCCGGGTCAGCAGCTGCTTTCGATTCGTGTGTACATGGGCCATGGGCGCATCGTATACCCTATGGGGGTATCCTTCCACCCTCTGGTCTTCCCATGCACCTGGATGCCCTCGCCGCCGCCCGTCGCCACGAACACCGCTTCGACGACGGCAACCCACTAGCCGAACGCAATACCCGCCGCGCCCTGTGGCTCACCGTCAGCATGATGCTGGTGGAAATTGTCGGCGGCTGGTGGTTCAACTCCATGGCCGTGCTCGCCGACGGCTGGCACATGAGTTCGCACGCACTCGCGCTGGGCCTGGCAGTGTTCGCCTACCGCTGCGCGCGCCGCTACGCGCACGACCCGCGCTTCGCCTTCGGCACCTGGAAGATCGAGATCCTGGCCGGCTATACCAGCGCCATCGCCCTGCTTGGCGTCGCCGCGCTGATGGCGGTGCAATCGCTGGAGCGGCTGTGGGTACCGGCGCCGATCCACTACAACGAAGCCATCGCCATCGCTGCGGTCGGGCTGGGCGTGAACCTGCTGTGCGCCTGGTGGCTGCACGACAGCCCGGGCCACGCGCATCACCACCACGGCCACGACCACGACCACGACCACGACCACGACCACGATCACACCCATGCGCACGGTCACGACCTCAACATGCGCTCGGCCTACGTCCACGTGCTGGCCGACGCCGCCACCTCGGTGCTGGCCATCATCGCCCTGCTCGGCGGCAAGCTGCTGGGCCTGACCTGGCTGGACCCGGTGATGGGCCTGGTCGGCGCCGTGCTGGTCACGGTGTGGGCGATCGGCCTGCTGCGCGACAGCGGCCGCATCCTGCTCGACGCGCAGATGGACGCGCCGGTGGTGGCCGAAGTACGCGAAGTGATCGAACAGGGCCCGTGGCCGGCGCGCCTGGCCGACCTGCACGTCTGGCAGGTGGGTCGCGGCAAGTACGCGGTCAGCGCCAGCGTGGTCACCAGTGACGCCACGCTGGATGCCGATACCGTGCGCAACGCGCTGGCGATCCATGAAGAGCTGGTGCACGTAACGGTGGAGATCCACCGTAGCTGATCCTGCGCGACTGCGGTCGAATCTGTAGAGCCGAGCCATGCTCGGCTGTCGCAGGCCATCAGCCGAGCACGGGCTCGGCTCTACAGTCAGAGCTTCAGCATCATCCGCAGCAGGTACATCAGCAGCGGCAGCGCACTCAGCACTGCACCGCCGATGCCGATCCATGGCCAGCGCTCACCGCGCACGCGCGAGGCTACGGCCAGGCCGCCACCCACCAGCGCCGCACCCAGCACGCCCACGCCCAGCCCTGCGGCCATGCCATTGCCACCCGCAGCGACCGCCGCCTGTGCCGCCACGGTGCCTGCCCCCCACCCCACTGCAATGCCCAGCCAACTGGCCACGCCGCACCACGGTGCCTTGCCCTGCGCCATCCGAAAACCCCTGTGTCCTTGCCGAATTTCTGTACGGGCCACGCCCGCATGCCGCCTACACTAGCCGCACCTGCCCTGTAGGGACATCCCATGCGCACGCTCCGCCTGCTGCTGCCCGGTGCCCTCCTCCTGCTCACCGCCTGCAGTGGTGACGCCGGGCTTCCTTTCAGCGCCGACCCGTTGCAGGGCTGCTTCGCCACCGGCGCGCGCAAGCCGGCCGCCTTCCGCATCGACAAGGAAGGCGGCCAGTACTTCGTCTCCTTCAGCCGCGGCGACCAGTGGCAGCGCGAGCCCAATGCGCTGCACAAGGCCACCCGCAGCGAGATCAGCCGCTACTTCCGCGATGACGCCGAGCAGATCGACAGCGCGTTGATCCGCATGGCCGGTGGCTTCGGCATCTTCCACTTCAACAAGGGCGCGACGCTGAAGGGCAAGGCCAGCGACAGCGACTACATGGCGTTGATGCTGATCGGGGCCGGGCCGGTGTATGCGGTGAAGTGCCCGTAATCCGCAACGATTCTGATAGCTGCCTGGAGCGGAGTGGGAACATCCTGTCTTCTTTGAGGATCGATGCGGATGCTGCTGTTCCTGCTGCTTGCGGTGAGCGCCCTGAAGACCCAGGGTGCCTATGACGAAGTCCGGGAACTGCCCGATGGCCAGATCCTGATAATGCGCACTCTGGATTGGGACCTCGGCGATGGCACGAAAGAGCGCGTCACCGTGCACTGGCTGCTGCAGGAGGACGGCCGCATGCGCTACGACTTCGATCGGCAGCCACCGCAAACCCAGGAGGTCCATCGTCGATCGTGCGCGCGGCAGGGCATGCAACCTTCACGCGGGATCGGCATGATTGCCGGAGAAGGGGCCACGCACGGCTATAGCTGTACCAGCGGTAGCGTCGGGCCCACGCTCGACGCCTCGCCACCTGCATCCACGCATGGCGTGGATCTACTTTGACATCGGCTTGGCTCTACAACAGCTGCGGTACCATGCCCTCCCCCGAACCGCCCCGGTACCCACCGTGCCCCATTACACCGGCCCCCTGCTGACCCGCGACAGCGCCGACACCCTGCGCCGTGCCCATGACAAGGGCGCCGCCGACTGGCAGGGCTCGCTCGACCTCGGCCGCAGCCAGGACAGCGTGGCGCTGGATGCGGACAGCTTCCACTTCCGGGGCCAGCCCTACCCGTGGCCGGGCAAGCTGAAGGACCGCACGCTGTACTACTGGGATGGCGAGGAATTCGCGCCGATCTCGCGCTACAGCGGCTCGCTGATCAAGCTGGTGCCGACCGAATGGGGCGCACCGACCTTCGAGATCGACGGCATCAAGATGCTGCCGACCTCCAAGCTGTCGCCGTTCGAGGATGCGCGCCGCAAGGTGGAGCTGGTCGCCCCGGCCGGCAAGGTCATCCTCGATACCTGCGGTGGCCTCGGTTACTTCGCCGCCTGCGCGCTGGAGGCCGGTGTCGGCCAGATCCGTTCGTTCGAGAAGAACGCCGATGTGATGTGGCTGCGCACGCTCAACCCGTGGTCGCCGGATCCAGACTCTGCTGCCGCCGGTGGCCGCCTGCAGTTCAGCCACGGTGACGTCTCGCAGCAGATCGAACAGGTGGCCAGCAACAGTGTCGACGCGATCCTGCACGACCCGCCGCGCTTTGGCATCGCCGGCGAGCTGTACTCCCAGGTGTTCTATGACCACCTCGCCCGCGTCATCCGCAAGGGCGGTCGCCTGTTCCATTACACCGGCGCGCCGAACAAGCTGACCAGCGGCCGCGACGTGCCGCGTGAAGTGGCCAAGCGCCTGGAAAAGGCCGGTTTCAAGGCCGAACTGGCGCTGGACGGCGTGCTGGCCGTCAAGCGCTGAGCCTCACTCCGAGTCGACCTTGGCCAGCTTCATCACCCACGCCGGCACCTCGGGTTCGCCGGCGTAGAAGTCCTTCGGCTTGTTCTCCGCCATCGCCCAGCGATGCAGCCAGCTCGGGCCATAGCGGCCGTTGTAGCCTTCGGCACCCCGCGCATACGCCGGGTCACGCATCGCTTCGTCCAGTGAAATGAAGCGATAGCCGCGGCGCTTCGTGGCCGCCACCAGTTCGGCAAAGGTCGCCGCGTTGAGCTCATTGGCGTGCATCAGCCACACCTGCGGCAGCGCGTACCCCAGCAGCGCCTGCGACTGCTTCTCGTAGTAGTCCAGCTTGTTCAGCATGTACGGCACGTAGCCCTTGCGCAGCTGCGCCAGCGTCGCTTCGCGTGCAGGCGAATCCGCCTGCTCGTTCATCACGTTGGCATAGGCGAACGCCCACACCCATTCCCCGTTGTCCACCGTCACCGGCGCCACGCGGTAGCCATGCTGCTGGAAGAACGCATCCATCTGCATGCGCTCATCCGTAGTGCGCCCGGCGCGCAGGTAGGGGTGGCGCATCCACTGTGGCGCCTGTCCCTTCTCGGCCAGCAGCGGTCGCAGCACCGTCTCGCCGCGCAGGAAATCCTGTTGGAACGCCGCCACGCCCTTCGCATTCAGATCCATGTGCGAGTACGTGTGGTTGCCCAGCACATAGCCCGCATCGCGCCAGTCGCGCAGCATCTGCACCCGCGCCGGCTGCACCTGTCCATTCACCTCAAGCTTGTTCTCGTTGACGAAGCCCACCACCGGCACGCCGGCCTCGCGCAGCTGGGCCATCAATGCTTCGTGCCGGGCCTGCAGATCCGGCGGCACGATCTGGTCCAGCCGTGCCCATGGCAGATCATCGATGGTCACCGCGATACGACGGTCCACCTCGGCGGCGTGTACGGCCAGCGAACACAGCAACAACGGCAACGCACGCAGCAACAAGCGCATCGGGTCTTCCCTGGAGTGGCGAGGCGTCGACTGTAGCGCGATTGCCGCGCGCCGCCGAGCGTGCTCAGCCCTCCCGGGCCCACGCGATCGCGCGCCACAGGGCAACGCCGCCGGCCATCGCGGCCAACAACAGCACCGTCAACACCAGCGCCAGATCATCCGGATTGCGCAGCAGTGGCGCGTTCACGCGCGTCAGGATGTGGAACACCACGCGCTGCGCCTGCTCCAGCGGTACATCACCCTCCGACACCAGCTCCACCAGGCACGCCGTGGGTGACAGCCGCGCCACATTGCTCCACGCATTCTCGTACAGGTGCAGGACCCATCCGGCCAAAGCCAGTGCACCACCGTGCAGCACCATAAGCGCCACGTTCGCCGTGCGCAGCCGATCGCGCAGCCACAGCGCACGGCTTGCGCACACCGCCATGGCCCCCAGCAACGCCAGCACCACGCCTGCCCATGGAATCCAGCCCAGGGGTTGCCAGTCATCCAGTGCGCCCGCACGCGCCATCACCTGTTCGGCAACCTTCAATCGCGCGTGCGCGTCCGGGCCGCCACAGGCCACCGTCACCGGCTCCAGCAACAGCTCCACACGGTAATGGAAGAAGCCGGCAGCCAGTACCACAGACAGCAGCGCGACCCACTGCAGCATCAACAGGATCGGCCCCTGCCCACAGATGCGGCGGATTTGGGAGGTGGCGGCGCTCATCGGTTCATCCATGACAGCAAAGAGCCATCCTAACCAAGCGCTTCGCACGTGTCGGCTGGCGGATGCGACACACACCATGCAGCGCCGTTACGATGGCACGGCTGTTTGAATGCGAATTTTCCTTGGTGTTCCCGATGGTGATGCTGTACCTGATCGTACGAACGCTGCTGCCCCTGCTGGCATTCGTGCTCGCGTGGTGGCTGCTCGCGCGCCTGATCGACGCGCGCGTCGCCCGGCTGCCACGCGTCCCGTTGCACCTGCCAGCGAACAGCAGCAGCCCGCGCAGGAAGGATCGGCGCATCTACGCGCGCAAGCTGCGGCGCAAGCCGCGGCTGCGCACGGCGACCCGCGCCGCCGCCGCGCCGCGCAGTTGGCGCCTCGCCGCAGCTGTCCTGTCGCTAGGCGTGCTGGCCGCCACTGTGGTCGCCACCCCCGATGGCGCACGCTTCCAGGTGATGGTGGGCAATGTCATGGGCTACCCGGGAACGATCATCGAGGTGCGGGTTCCCGCAGCAGCACAGCCTGTCGTGCTGCAGGCATGGCGCCCCGTACTGGCACACCTGGGAAGGCCCGTAGCGATGCGCTATCCGATCGCTCGCACCGGCGGCGAGCATGAAGCCCATGCGGTCGTACCCGTGCAGGTACGGCTGCAGGGTGATCGCCTGCAGGTGGCCATCGCGCGACCGGTAGATGCTGAAATGCTGCGCGCAGAATTGGCACGGCTGGCCGGGTTGCCAATCGAGGCCATTGACGTACAGCAACGCGACGTTGCGCCGTGGAGGGAGTCGGGCTGGCGGCCACTGCCCGGCCCTTAGAGGAGAGCCCATGCTCCGCTGCCCTTTGCCCCTTCCCCGGATGGCACGCGCTGCGCGCGCCAGCCGAGCATCGGCTCGGCTCTACATCAAGCCCACACCCAGGTTGTGAATCACGACCCACGCGGCAGCTTCGCCGCCCACATGTTGTCCACCAGGTTCGGATACCGCCGCCCGTTCTCCTCGGCACGTTGCCGTGCCGCCGCCTTCTGCGCATCCGACAGCGGTTGCGACGTCTGCCCTTTGGGCCTGGGCTTTTTCCACGGGGGTGTCTTTGGCTCGCGCATCGCCGCAGCTTACCGCTTCAGGAAGTTCAGCAGCGCCAGATTGAAGCGGTCGGCGTGGCTGGTGTTGCAGCCGTGCGGCGCCCCCTCCAGGATCACCACTTCGCTGCCCTTGATGGCCTTGTGGGTACGCTGGCCAGAGCCCTCGAACGGCACGATGGCGTCACTGTCGCCGTGCAGGATCAAGGTCGGCACCGTGATCTTCTTCAGGTCATCCCGGAAATCGGTCGTGGCGAACGCCTTCATGCAGCCCAGCGCCGCCGCCTGGTCGGATTGATGGCACAGCGCGATCGCCGCCTGGCGCGTCTCCTCGGTGACCATCAGCTGGCCGTTGGCGCTGAAGAAGTCGCGGGTGAAGCCATCGAAGAACGCTTCGCGGTCCTTCTCCAATCCGCTGCGCATTTCATCGGCCTTGGCCTGGGTCAGTGGACCTTCCGGATTGTCGTCACTGCGCAGCAGGAACGGCGGCACGGCCGCAGCGAACACCACACTGTGCAGTCGATTCTGGCCATGGTTGGCCACGTAGCGCGCCACCTCGCCGCCGCCCATCGAGAAACCGACCAGGGTGACGTCGCGCAGGTCATGCTCCTCGATCAGCCCCGCCAGGTCCGCCGCCAGCGTGTCGTAGTCATAACCTTCGGCCGGCTTGTCAGAGCGGCCAAAGCCACGCCGGTCGTAGCTGATCACCCGATACTGGGCGTCGCGCAGGATCGCCACCTGCGTCTTCCAGGCATCGGCGGACAGCGGCCAGCCGTGGATCAGGATGACCGGGCGGCCATCGCCACCCGTGTCTTCAACGTGCAGGCGGATGCGGGAAGCAGGCATGGGCGCTCCTGTGGAAGGGAAGGATTTCAGGCTAGTGGTCGTCACCTGTGGCGGCTGTGAGGGAATCCCGGTCGCTCATGACATCCCCTGCACAGGCAACGGCCTCTAGGCTGGAACCGGGCCGCCAATATGGGCATTCATTCCGTGGCAGGGCCGTTTCGTCGGAAGCCGGCTGCAGTGGCCCAAACGCCATGCGAGCCTGCGTGAACCCTCCCTGGAGCCTCGCCATGCTGCTGCCCACCCTGCCCCTGCTGGCCGCCGGCCTCGTTGTCGCGCCAGCGCCCGCCGACACCCTGCGCGTGCAGATCCGCCAGGCCGATACCCAGCTGTTCGCTGCGGCCTTCGAGGCCTGCGATGCCGACAAGGCCGCGGCGATGACGACCGACGACATGGAGTTCTTCCATGACAAGGATGGCAAGTCGGCCAGCAGCCGCGAGGATTTCCGCCACAGCGTGGCCAACCTGTGCAGCAGCGCGCGCGAGGGTGGCTGGCAGCTGCGCCGCGAGCTCGTGGAATCTTCGCTGCAGGTGTTTCCGCTGCACGATGAGCGGGCGCTCGAAATCGGCGACCACCGCTTTTACGAGCGCGGCAAGGACGGCGTGGAACGCTGGACCGGCCAGGCCCGCTTCATCCAGGTCTGGCGCCGCGTGGACGGGCACTGGCTGGCCGAACGGGTGATCAGCTATGACCATCGGCCGGCGGACTGACCTTTCCGGCGCCCTTCACCGGCCGGATCTATACTGGCGGGGTTCACCCCGACCCACCGCTACCGTTCGATCGCCATGGCAGAGATCACCCCCAACCACCCCGACTACGGCCTCAACCAGCAGGTCCGCCAGGGCGTGGCCGCACTGGACGCCCAGCATGGACGTCCGTTCGACCAGACCAGCGAACGCCTGACCGCCAGCCTGACCGTGCTCGCCCGCGAACAGGGCCTGCAGCAGGTCGACCACGTGCTGGTCAGCAACGCCACGGCCCAGCACCCGGCCGGACACAACATCTTCGTGGTGCAGGGCGACCCGGCCAATCCGGCGCACCTGCGCGCGATGATGCCGACCGCAGTGGCGGCGCAGACGCCGGTGGAGCAGTCGATGCAGAAGTTGGGGTTGGGTGTGCAGCAGCAGGCCGTTGGAGTGGTGCCCGAACAGCAGGCCCGTGAGCAGGAGCAGCAGCAGAACCCGGCACACCGTCTGGGCTGAGCCGCCGCCACTGTTGTTGGCGGCCCAGCGCGTGGACGCCGGCTCGCCGTGGTACTTGCCACCTTAGACCATGCGCGGCCCGGACTGCTCCTGCACCTGGCGCTGCTGCAACGCGTCCTGCGTGCGCACCTGCGCAGACTGGGACAACTGCTCGGCGCGCTCGAACGATGTTTCCGACGGTGTCTGCGCGGCCACCGCCGTAGGCATGCCGGCGCGCAGCTGTGCCGGGTCGTTGCGCTCGCCCTGCACGATGAAGATGTTCTGCGCAGCGTCGGCCTGCGCAGTACGATCGCTCAACAGCACGTGGTCGACCCGGGTCAGTCCGTTTGACTTGGCCAGGGCGTACAGGCTGGCGCTGATGTTCTCGCTGGTGGCATCGAAGCTGCGGCCCCGCTCTGCATCAAGCCGGGCCACGCCCCGGTGGATCTGCGAGAGCAGCGGATCGTTACCGTGCCGGGCCAGACGATCACCGCTTCGTTCGCCCATGCCTTCAGCGTCACTCAGCATGTGTTGCTTGAAACTGCGCTCCGGCATGGGGTTGGTTTGCCGCTGATTGAGCTCGCTGTCCGGGTACGGCGGATCAATGCTGTCCACGCCATGGATGTTGCGCAGTGGCCTGAACGCATCCTTGCCTGCACCCTTGATATCAAGAGGAATGCGAACATCCGGAAGAAGCTGCCCGGCGGGACCTCCCAACGCGTTCACGTCGATGCTGCTTTTCCGCTGGATGCCTGCGTGGTTCAAGGCTTCCCAGGTGAAGTCCACGCAGTTGTTGCGCACGTCCTTGTATTGAAGATCGAAGCCGTACTTATCCGGGTGCGCACCGAACGCCTCAAGCTTTCTGTACTGTTGATCGCTGATCTCGAGCGTGCGGCTGTAATGCGGGTTCCTGTACTCGGCCGCATCGGTCTTCATGACCTCGCCCGGCCCGTTCATGCTTCCATGCTCGGTAGGCGCGAAGCCGAAACTCCGCGTGGTCTTGTCCGGCCCATGGAGCACGTAGAACATGTGCCCGGGCCCGGATGTCTGCGGAACCCCGTCCACAACTTTCTGTACACCTCTCTCGTCCACCAACGGCGTACCAGGTGCGGCAATGACGATTTCTACGGTGTAGCGCGGCTTATCCATAAGAAAAATCCTTCAGTTCCTTCCAGCAGTGGGATGACGTCTATTTTCCAGAGAGTGGGTCGGCATGAACCCGCAGCTGCGCCGGGTGATGCTGGAGCGCAGCGGTGGGCTGCACCGTGCGCACATCCAGGCGGTAGCGGGCACCCGTTTCCATCGGCAGCGTGACGATGCTCAACCTGTATCGACTGGCGTCCATCGATACCTGCTGCGCGTAGCGCCAGTCTGCCGACTCATGCCATTCGGGGAGCGGCTCACCCAGATTGCGCGCCCTTGCCTGATAGACATCAGACGTTGCAACGTCCTGCCAGGCACCTGCGACCCAGCGCTGCAGGGACAGCTGGAAG
This sequence comes from Stenotrophomonas maltophilia group sp. SKK55, assembly GCF_057179845.1. Classification (NCBI taxonomy): domain Bacteria; kingdom Pseudomonadati; phylum Pseudomonadota; class Gammaproteobacteria; order Lysobacterales; family Lysobacteraceae; genus Stenotrophomonas; species Stenotrophomonas maltophilia group sp. SKK55. The sequence goes on along the minus strand of NZ_JBXUHP010000003.1, from coordinate 34,871 downwards.
GGAACATGAACATTGTCCATGTCTGGCTCACTGTCGGGCCCGGGTCCATGTCGCTGCACCTCAAGATCCAGCACATAGGGACGACCCGGATAGAAGTTGCGGGCATTCGTCTCGAACTCGAACCGCACCGCTTGGCCGGACCCGGCCACGTCGATCGGCTTGACCAGATCCAGCGGCTCCGGCGCATCCGGTACGCGGCTGCTACAGGCGCCGAGTGCGCCCGCCAGCGTGAAGACCAGGCCGGCGCGCAGCCAGCGGTGGATACCCAGCATGATTCAGATCCTTTGGCTCCCTGCCATAGGCTTCAACCCTAGCGGGTGACCAACGGCGTCGCAACCAGGCGATTGATTACTTTCCAGCGGGTCGGGCGGCATGGATCCGAAAACGGGCCGAGTAGCCCTGCAGTGCCTCTGTCCTCTGCACCGTACGCACGTCCACACGGTAGCGGGAGTCAATCTCCACTGGCAGAGCAATCAGGCTCAGCGTGTACTGGCCGTCACTGCCCATGTGCGGCGACGTATACCGCCATTCGCTGGACGCATGCCATTCCGGAAGCGGCTCTCCCGCGTTGAGTGCCCCCGCCTGGTAGCTGTCGTAGGTGGGAACATCTTTCCAGGCATCAGCGCCCCATTGCTGCAGGGTTACCTCGAACGGGATCCTCATTGTGCCCACGTCAGGCTCGTCGGGCTTGCGCGCCTCTTGGCGCTGCAATTCCAGCTCCACGGCGTAGGTGCGATGTAGGATGTAATTTCGCGCGTTCATCTCGAACTCGAAACTCACCCCTTGACCTGGCTGATCCACGGCGATCGGCTTGGCCAGGTCCAGTGGCTCGGGTGGGACAGGATCACGGCCGGAGCAGGCGCCCAGCACAGCGCTCAACATGATCAACAGGCCGGCCCGCAACCGGCGGTGATTACCCAGCATGATTCAGATCCTTTGGCTCCCTGCCATGGGCTTCAACCCTAGCGGGTTGGCGCTGGGCACTGCAACCAGGCAAAGAAAAAGGCAGGGCCTGCACCCCGCCTTCTTCACGCGGAAAACCACCGGGCGTAGCCCGGCGTCTTCGCCTTACAGCTGGATGCGCGCCACGCTCTCGTCAGCGCCCTTGTCATCCTTATCGCCGTTCTTGATGCTCACGAACAGCACGTTGTTCTTCGCATCCAGCGCCAGGCTGTTCGGGTGGGTCGGCACGGTGTAGGTGGCCACCTTCTGGTAGCTGTCACTGTTGTAGGCGGTCACGGTACCGGCTTCGCGGTTGGTCACGTACAGGCGCTTGCGCGGTGCATCCAGCAGGATGCCCAGCGGGCCGGCATCGGTCGGGATGCTGGCCAGTTCCTTGCCGGTGCCGCGGTCGAGCACCAGCACGCGCTGGCCCGGGTGCTTGCTGACCAGGCCGCTGCTCTTGGCCTGATAGCCACGCAGGAATTCCGAGCCCTGATCGGTCACGAACAGGCGCTTGCCGGCCGGGTCCAGTGCGATGTTCATCGGCTGCTCGGCCGCGATCCTGTGCTGCGCCACCACCTTGTTCGAATCGGTGTCCACCACCACCAGCCCGGCCAGCAGGTTGCTGGTGTAGACGCGCTTGTTGGCCGCATCCAGCGCCAGGCCCGGTGCCTTGGCATTGCCCAGGCCATCAATGGTGTTGATCACCTTCAGCGTGGTGGTATCGATCACGAACAGCACGCTGCTCACGTCCGGCTGGCTGCTGTGGCCGGTCACGTACAGGCGGTTGGCCGCGCTGTCGACCACCAGCTCGCGCAGATCGTGGGTGTAGGCGGCCTTGCCGTCCTTGCCGGTCTTCTTCTCCATCAGCTGGATGGTGCCGACGGCCCTGTTCTGCGCGGTGTCGACCACGGTCACCGACAGGTCCACGGTGTTGCCCACGTACAGGCGGTCGTGGGCGTCATCCAGCACCACGCCGAACGCCTTGCGCTCCAGCGGGATGCGGTTTTCCACGGCCAGCGTGGCCGGGTTCAGGCGCAGCACCTGGGCCGGGCCGGCGTCATCGCCGAAACCGCCGGACGAGGCCACGAACACGGCGTTCTGCTTCGGGCTGTAGGCCAGCTCGTACAGGCCCTTGGCCACGGCCTGGCGCTGCACGGCGGTGGTGGCACTGGCGGCGGGCGCGTTGTCGGCGAACGCGGAGGGCACGCCGAGGCTGAGCGAAACGGCAACGGCCAGGGCGGCCGAGCGGAAGAGAGGAGTACGGAACATGCGAGCGTCCTTGAATGGGCACGGGAAGGTGTCCTGGCTCGCTGGGCCGTACTTCGACGGCCCGCCCCGCATCTGTCTGCGCGGGGTGGGCTGGCTGGGGTTGCGGGGGAATGGTAGCAGGTGGGGGGCGTGGCGTGCGCCGGCGCGCGTATGGCCAACGCTCGACCTCGATGCTGCGCCTGCCGCTATGCCATCCGTGGACCGTGGCTCTGCTGAAGCTGCTGCTCCTCCTGCAGGCGCTGCGCGTCTCGCTGCGGCTCGTTCTGCTGCAACTGCGCGACGCGATCGAACGAGGCCTCCACAGGTGCCTGCGCAGCCACCTCCGCCGGCATGCTGGCGCGCTGGTGTGCCGGGTCACTGCGGTCCCCCTGCACGATGAACAGCTGCGGTGCGGTATCACCGCGCTGCTCGCCCAGCACCACCTCGTCCACGCGCGAGAACTGCTGCTCCTTCGACAACGCGAGCAGGCTGGCACTGACATTGCCGTTGCGCGCCCCGAAAGCGCCGAGGTCGGCCACCTGCTGGTGGATCTGGTTGAGGCGGGCATGATCGTCGTGCGCCGGGTCTGCGGGCGTGCCGCTTGCCGCGAGGGTGCTGTTGCCGCGCCACTGCTCGCCGTTCTCGGTGAACATCCACTCGCGGAAGGTCTGCTTCGGCATCGGGTTCCACTGCACCTTGTCCAGTTCGCTGCCCTTCACCTGCTGCGGAATGGCGTTGACCGCGCGGATGTTGTCCAGGACCCTGGTAGCGCCCTCGTAGTTGGTGATCTCCCCGGCCAGCCCGACCGGGCGCAGCCCAGCGTGGTTCAGGGCACCCCATGCGAAATCGGTGCACGCGTTGGAGAAGAAGTCGTAGTTCATGTCGAAGCCGTGCTTCTTCGGGTCCGCGGAGAACTCGAGGATGCGGTCGTACTGCGCCTTGCTGATCTCGATCGTGCGCTCGAAGCGGGGCTTGTCGTAGACCCGCAGATCCGTGTCATCGACTTTGCCCAGCGAGGGATTCGCACGGTCGCTCCCCATCGTGAATCCCCTGCTCACGGGTACCGGGTCATTTGATCGCGCCAGCGAAAGAAACATGTGCCCGGCAAATGACGGATCCAACAATCTCTTCTGGCCCGCGTCGCCCACATCGACTCTCGGCGTGCCCGGTGCGGCGAGATGAATCGTGACCGTATAGCGCTCTGCTTCCTTGCTCATGTCTTACTTCCCTAGCGATTGATATCCAACAATAAGTTCGGCTTGGAGTCCTTCCAGCTGCGGGCGGTCCTCCATCAGGTCGACTGTCAACCGATACCGGCCCGGCTCCAGCCAACCGACCTGCGCGAACTGAAGCACCTGATACAGCATCTCATCCGAGTGCAAACCGGCCTCAATCAGTGCGTTGTCATCCAAGCTTGTATCAGCCAGATATCGCACAACCTCATCTTCTGGAATTCTCTGTGAGTCGCGCCCGTCAGGAGTGCTCTGCCATAGCTGTACAGGACCAAGTGCGCCGCCATCAATCCGCTCCAGGCGCAATCGCGTGGGTGGCTTTCCCAGCCTGATCTTCTCCCACGCGTCCAGCAACGAGCGCCCATCGGTATCCTGCAGCCGCAACCCGATGTTCAGGATCGGAATGGCCGGCTTCTGGGGCGCCGGCAAATCAAACGTGACCTCGGCAATCCGGCCGGCCTTCTGCAACTGCACGGCCCGCGTGAGCGGCACAACCGTGCGCGCCTCGGCCTGAGCGCGCGTCAGCAGGGGCGGCGCAACCTCTGGCGCTGGTGACGCACGGCATGCCGCCAGCGCGGCCAGCACCGCCAGTACCACCAGCCCCCGCCGAACTGGACGCGTCATTGCTCCTTCAACCGCAGCGAATCGGCCACATCGGTCTTGGCCGCCACCTCGGTGGCGATGCTGGCGCGGCGGTGCCCCGGATCGTTGCGGTCGCCCTGCACGATGAAGATGCTCTCGGCGGCATGGCTGTTCTGGGTCGGCTGGCTGAGCAGCACATGGTCCACGCGCGAGAGATTGTTCTGCTTGGCCAGCACCAGCAGGCTGGCGCTGATGCGCTGGCTGGCCGCATCGAACGGGCGGCCGTGCGCCGCGTCCAGCTCGGCCACTTTCTGGATCAGCTGCGAGAACAGGCGATGGTCCGGATGCGAAGGGTCCAACAGCGTGCCGGCCACTTCAATCGGCGTCGGCGGCGGCTCATCGCTGGCGCGGTCGCCCTGGCGATGATGCTCGGCCTCGCGCTCGGGCATCGCGTGGTGGGTTTCGGCATTCAGGTCGCTGCCCGGGAACGGCGCCGCAATGCACTGGATCTCCGGCAGGTTGAACAGCACCGCGAACTCGCCCAGGTTGCTGCTGCCATCCAGCGGCGCCGGCAGCGGATGCAGCCCGGCGTAGTGCAGGGCCGCCCAAACGAAGTCGCTGCAGCGGTTGATGGTGGCCGGGCGATCCACATCGAATTCGAACTCGGCGGGTTCCTCGGCGAAATCACGCAGGCAGCCGTAGTGCTCCTCGGTGATTTCCAGGGTGCGGCTGTAGTACGGGTCCAGATGCTCGTCGGCATCGTCGTGGCGCACCTGTGCGTACTGCACGCCGGTGCGGGTTTCGCCTGGTGCCAGGTGCGGTGGTGCGAAGCCATAGCTGTGCGTCTCGTCGCCCGCAGCGACCTGCAGGTACATATGGCCCCGCGGCGAGATGCCCCCACTTTTCAGCGGGGTGCCGGGCGCGGCCAGATAAAGGGTTACGGTGTAGCGTGTTGCCTGCTCCATGCCTGTTCAGCCTTGATAGGTACTGCGGTCCTGGCTGGATGATGGCATAGGTGGGATGGGCGGCAGGTGGAGGTGGCCTAAGTGACGGGATCAGCTTGCTGAATGTGTGAACGACGCAACAATACGGAAGAATTGGGATTGGGTCGCATAGAGCAGCTACATCGAGGGTCGTATAGTCCACTCAGGGATGCAATGGAATCTCCGGAGCCCATCGCTCGAGACCAGTAATCATTGAAGGATCAATCATGCCGCTAGCATTCGAGCGTCAACCTGGCTCTGCAGTCGATCGTCAACGTGGCGTTACCATCACCGCGCCACGGGTCCTGCCTGCGAGCCCCCCAGAAGATCCGAGCCATACGGAGTATCAGTATCTGCTCTATCTCAATGGCCAGAGGGTCGATGGACTCGGGCTATTTGGGACCGAGCAGTTGATTGAAACTCAGAATGGCCCCGAACGCGTTTTCACTCTCGACCTTGGCCGCGACTGGGTCCTGAAGTCCATCCTTGGCTTCAAGCGGAAGTTGAACAACTCAGATGACGACCTCGCCTTCCTGCACTCCCTCTCGCGGGGTTTGGTGCTGGCGAACATGGATCACAGCAGCACGAGATATGCCGTGCGATACGTGGCCGTCACAACAAATGAGGCACTTGCCCGCAACGGTATCGTCACGAAGGACTTGCCCCCCCCCCATGGCGATGTGCGCGTTGTTCTAGCCGACGCGTTCAATCCAGTTCGTGCGGAATGAGGAAGTCGTCATGTCCAAATTTGTATTTGACGACTTCGCCCTCGCTACCTTAGGCGGTGCCAAGAACACTTCCGATGGCAGCCCACTATCGGCACAGCAGAAGCAGGAGATCATTGCGTATCTGAAATCCTCCGAATCCGGGCCGGACGGAGTTACGAGCTACGCTGAGTACATCAGATCAAGGATGCAGACGTTTCCTCCTGAGCTGAATCCTGGGGTGGACTATCTTGGCTTTTCCGCAACTGATCGCAACGGCGTGTCCAACTTCGAGAACGCCGTCAATTATGCGAAGGACATCAATTCGGGGGCCGGTATCATTGGCGATACGCCGTGGGGAACCTTCATCGAGGAGGTCAGAACGGCACCCCTGAAACACCCTGATTTCCAGATCATGGAGCGAGGGCTGGAACGCTTCATGAACGCTCAAGGCACAGAGCCTTGGAGTGGAAATTACAGGGCTGCTCTGCAGGACATGATGTGGAATGCGGGCAGTCCCAAGTTCTTCGAGAACGCCATCGCCACAGGCAAGCCCTTGGTGGCATTTGTCGAGAATGCCCAGCCCGGGCGTGGTTTTGACAAATTTGAACTAGGCACCGCCCTCGACCACCCCACCGTCCGCATCAACGGCTACCCCATAAGCGCCTTCGGCCCAGAACCGCTGGCCTTCGCAAGCCAGTCCGCCGCCGAGTACCAGGCGCTTGAGCGCAGCCTCGCGCAGCATGCCACCACCAACAGCGCGCATCCCGTCGACGTCGCGCAGGTGCGCCTGCATCTCAAGCCCATCGACGGCTATGACGCCGTCAGCAAGACGCTCTTCGAACGACCGCTGCACGATTACAGCACGTTGAACCTGAGCGAGATGTCGACCACGCGCGCGAACTGGGTCGCCGCGCATGCAAGCCTGGGCACAGGACCGCGCCTGTTCGCTGACCTTCCCGAACCACCATCGCACGCGCCCCTGCAGCCAGGAGCTCCACGCGGCCCTCCCCATGCGGCGACGGTTTCCGAAGCAGTGGCCGACGTTGCACCGCATGGCATGCACGCCGGAATCAACCCCGCCATCAAGGTTGCCGGCGTTGCGGGCGTCGCACTGCTTGCGCACGACTTCGCCACCTCCGGGCACAAGTGGATTGAGCTCAACTCGCAAGGCAATGCCGCAGGCGCAGATTCCACCGCTGCACACTTCGTCGGCCGCAACGTCGGTGGCGCACTGGGCGGCTTTCTTGGCGGCGCCGGTGTCGGCCTCGCTTCGGGCTCGTGGACGGGACCCGGCGCCATTGCGACGGGTATCGGTGGCGGCGTCCTGGGTGCGTACCTCGGCGAACGCTGGGCCGAGCAGAAAGACATCGAACGCGTCTACTCCCAGGTTGACCCGATGGGGCGCACCTGGACACGCGACCCGGCCGACCCCAATGGGCGATGGCTGCGAGCCGGTGAACAGCAGCAGGTCCAGAGCAGCGACCTGGGCACCGGCGTCGAAGTCCGCCCGGTGCAGACGGCACAGGGTGACGACGTCACCTTCCGCACCAGCTACGTTGCCACCGGCACATTGGAGCGCCAGTTGAACTGGCAGGCGGCTCGGGCCTCTTATGAGTTGGGTCTGTCGAATCCGCCACCACCACAGAATCCCTACCGGCTGAACGCCAATGGCTTGGCCGAGCCGGCACGAGGCGCCTTCGAGACCGATCGCGCCTTTGTACGCGATGCCAGCTCAGGGCAATGGGAGCTGGAAATCAAGGAAATGGTGGATGGGCGGGTGCCCAACAGCCGCCACCTGCCGGTTTCTGCAGAGCAGGCACAGGCGCTGGATGAACAGTCACGCACGGTCATCGCCCAGAACGCATCAAACACCAAAGCCGCGATGGCTGCGCGCTACATGGTTGCCCACGAGCAGGGGCGATGGAGCGACTTCGGCGACGCGAACAATCCATCCGTTCCCCATGCCGTTCAGGACGCGCAGGCCAGTGCCGACACGTTGAAGGCGAGTGATGGCAATGCCTATACACGGCAGGCGGACGGCCAATGGGTCAGCAAGGGCGTGATCTTTGACAACACCGCCAACCGGAACCTGAGCGACGAGCTGGAGATCACCTGGCAAAGCCAGAATGACGGTATCGCCGGGCTGCACGACATCGCCAGGCAGCTCAAGGACACCGCGCAGATTGCACCCGAAGGTATTCGCGGCCAGGTGGATGCGCTCTACGCGCGCCATGGCATCGAGCGCACCGAGCAGCAGCTTGCAGCTACGGCCGTCGCGGTGGAGAAGACGCTGAACTTGCAAGGCAGAACAGGCGACGTGGTTCTGGAACTGATGCCAGACCCCCGTACCCACGCGCCCAGCGCAGAAAGTGCCATCGCCACGTTCGGTGACGCGGGCGGAAACCGGATGGTGCTCACCGGCACCACCACCATTGAAGACATTGAGCGTGCTCAATCGCAGCTTCAGCCCAAAACATCACTGGCTGCACAAGACGCTGCCCCTGCAGATCAGGCAACAACGCCCGACATACCCGAGCTGCGTATTACTGCGTTGACCGCCAACGAGCAGGACGCACACCGACAGGCGCTGCAGGAGGCCAACCGCCAAGGCAGCGCGGCGGTGGATGCGCAGCATGCAACGTTTGCGGCCGTGCTGGAGGCGCGAGGGTTGCAGGTCGACCCGGTTGAGACACTGAAGGTCGACAATGACCTGCAGCGAGGTACAGCACCCAGCACTGCCGTTGCACCCGCTCGCGAGCCCGCTCCGGCGCCCACTCCTGTCATCGCGGCGCCCTCCGTTAAGATTGTTGAGCCAGAGCAGACGCGTCCCTCGCGTGAGAGTGGGCAGCGAGTCGAGAGTCGCTCTGAACGGCAAGCCGATTCGGCGCAGCGCGCAGAGGATGCCGCCCAGCAAGACACTCGGAAGGACGAATCAGTATCGACCTCGCCGACGGTGAATCCTCACAGTGCTTCGCAGCAAGGACCGAATGTAGAGCACGCGCGACCGACCCAGAATGCCTCGCGGGCAGATGCTGCGACCATTGCGGCCTCAACCCAGCCAGTTCAGATGCAAGAGCCCAAGATTGAGCCCCCCGTGCATCTCGGCAGTGTTGAGCCACAGCAACTTACCGGCCCATTGCCTGCGCAGCCCACCGCCGCTGCGAATCAAGGCGAAGCGGAGAAGCCGCTGCCGCGTTCCAATGAGAGCGAGCACGCACCAAGTGGTGCGCAGGAAGTCCTGTTGGATCTCCCAGCCTCACCACCACTGCCCCGGGACAGTTCGGAGCAGGAAGCCGCAGGCCCCAGAGCCGCTGAGGTTGGCGGAGACGCTCCCCATCAGGCAGCGCCCCATTCTTCGCGCTCAAGCGAGGATCGCGACCTCGTCGAACATGTAAAGCCCGAGCTCGCCACTCTGGCAGAACGCAATCCAATGCAGCCCAGCCATCCCGATCACGCGCTCTATCTGCAGATCCGCGAGGGCGTGGAGGAGCTGGACGCCAAGCATGGCCGCAGTTTCGATGAGGCAAGCGAGAGAATGACCGCAAGCCTGCTGGTACTGGCAAAGGACAATGATCTATCCCGCGTTGATCATGTGCTCGTAAGCAACGCCACCGCAACCCATCCCGCCGGCCATACCCTTTTCGTGGTGCAGGGCGAAGCGAGCGACCCCGCCCATCTGCGCGCCTCCATGCCCACTGCGGAGGCCGCGCAGACGCCGGTGGAGGAATCACTGCTGCAGTTCGATTCGGTCAGCAGGGAGGCGCAGCAGCGCGCATTGGCCAATCAGCAGGAGCAGCTATTGCAGGATGAGCGAGCGCAGCAGGATATCCAGATACGTGCGGCAAGCATGGGATGAGAGCGACGTTCGGATTGCACTGCGACTCCTTAGTCGTTCCGATCATTCAAGGGAATCGCCCATGAGCAGAGCACCGGCTTGCCGGCTTGCCTACTTCGCCCTGGTGACCGTGCTCAGCACCAGCGCCTGCGCGAAAGCCCCATCCACGGAAACGGGCCCGAACGGAACCCCCATGTCCGAAGCCGCAACCGGCCCACGCACGGTGGGCGGACAGACCTACACGACGCAGCCGGTAGAGGCTCGGCTTGGCCCGCGCCGCTTCATGTTCCCGGCCAACCTCTACTACAACCAGACGGGCCCCCTGGCCGACGGGGGCGTCATGCTCACGGTGTTCTGGCCGGATTTCGATGCAGCGCCCCCCGGTGATCGCCCGGTGCGCAGCACGCAGGACAGCCGGCGGCAGGTGCTGGTCGAGCTTAGATACATCGATCGCGTTCCCATCCAGAACTATCTGGCACGTCGGTCCAGCAGTGAGGCCACCAGCGCGCCGGGATCGCTGGAGCGAAGGGACCCGGTAGAGAATCTTACGCTGCGCGTTGCACAACCCGAGCGCTGGGGTCTGACGCCGTATGCGATTGACCCATCTTTGATGTCAGCTTATGCAAAGGAGTCAGAGGCTGCGCTGGGCAGGCCTTACGTGCACAACCCAGGAATGGAACCAGACTGGTATGTGGCCCGCTCGACGGCGGGCCAACCGACAACGTTCATCAGCTGCGACCCGGCAGACCGCATTCCTGACGGACTTGTAGTTCAGGGAAAGACACTTGAACGCGCCGGCGAAGGCCAGATCGCAATGTGCCGCCATTCCATCGTGGACGCGGGCGACAGCATCGCCATCGAGATGAACTATGCACGCGTCATGCTGAGCGACTGGCAGCGCCTGGAAACCAGCGTTCGTGATCTTCTGGAACGATATCGCGTTCAGCCGTGAACGATGGAGGTCCGGGCGCTCTTCATTCGGGTCGTACAGTGGCTTCAACCCGGACAGGGACCCACCGAGGGTCATCACAGCCAAAGACGCTTCTGCGCAGCTCTCCTCCATCATGAGCCTGCGTCTACGCAGTCCAGTTCGGAGAGGGAGACCGATGAATACGATCCCCGTCTATCGGCAGAATGGCGAGCTGACTTACCCGTGACACTCAGCGTACCGGCGGTGGCGAGGCTGCCTTATTTAGGCCTGCGCAAGTAAGCAACCAGCAGTTCCGGCTGGTACGGCTCAAGCTGTGGCAGAGGGGAGTGCAGTTGCACTTCAACCCGGTATCGGCCCGGCGACGGATTGCGTGCCCATGCGAAGGCCAGCTGTGCATAGTTATCATCGGGTCGTTCCAGCCCAGCATTCTGCAGCGCCAGCACGTCAACATCGTCCAGCCACGCATTTGTCACTCGACCATCGGCGGGGATGGGAATCGCCCTGGCAGGCTCCCCAATGATCGATTCCAACCGGAGCAACGGCACGTCCTTCCATCCACTCGATTCCAGGCGCTGCATGGAAACCTTCGCCTGGAACCCGGACGCCCGAACATCGGCCAGTGCCCAAAACGCCGCGGTGTTATCCGTGCGGTCAACGCGAATGCCGATCATGAGCGTTGGAGAGGAATTTTTGCTGGGAGCAGCCACATCGAACTCGACCGTCAATGGTGCATCCATTGACGAGGTGGGCATGGCTCGCACAAGCGGCACCAGATCCGGACGATGGGCCTCTGCTATCGAGCCTTCGTCGCGAGCCGCATCGGGCCGGCACGCGGTAGCCAGAAGAACGAGTAGTGCTGCGAGCATGCATATCCGGCGCATTCCATGTTGCGTCATCTTCAGTCATCCGTCCAGATCGCCAGTGCAGTGCATGCCCTACTCATCCCCCGCTCGCCGCACGAATCTGTATGTCGTGCTGCACCCGCTGGTCTTCCAGCTGCTGGTCCATCTGATTCACAAGCGCACGCTGATGCGCTTCACGGCTGACCGCATCGAACTGCTGCAGTGATTCCTCCACCGATGTCTGCGCCGCCAGCTCAGTCGGCATCGCAGCGCGCTGATGCGCCGGATTGCTGGGCTCGCCCTGCACCACGAACAGCGTGTGCCCAGCCGGGTGTTCACGCGTGGCGTTGCTCACTAGAACATGGTCCACCCGGTCCAGGTCGTTGTCCTTGGCCAGTACCAGAAGGCTGGCGGTCATGCGTTCGCTGACTTCGTCGAAGCTGCGGCCGTGCTTGGCGTCCAGCGCTTCCACGCCCTCGCGGATCTGCTGATACAGCGCATGATCGGGATGGCCGGGCTGGGTGGGGTCCTGCACCACCCGGCTCGGGGCCGATGCCTCATCCGGTGCAGGTTCGGCTGGCTCAGGGCTTGGCGCAATCGTGGGCGCGGCAGGAACAGTGACAGCCGCAGTGACGGGCTGGAGGTCATCCAATGGAGTCGGTTCGGGCTCTGGCACGGTTTGTGCCGCTTCCTGCTCCAAAGGCCATGAATCGCGCGCAGGCTCAGCAGGCAGCGGCTCCTTGAAGGGCACCGGTTCCACCTCCTGCACTGCCATGTCCTGCTTTGGAGTGGGAGCAACCGCAGGCACCGGGGCGATCCGCTCCGGCTCCGATGCCTGCTCTGTGCGTTGCGCGGGCATCATCTGCGTTGCCGCATCCAGTGGCGCGGCGACATGTGGCGTCGCGCGCTCAGGTGCGGCCGGGTGCGCCTGCATCGGCCCAGCGGGCTCTGGCGTCTGTGAGGCGGTACGGTTTTCGGTGGGCGCCTCGCTGTTTGGATGGGGCTGAGGTTGGGGCTCCGCCTCACGCCGCGGCGGATCGCGCTGCTCGGCGTGCCGTTGAGGCGCGGGCTTGTCCTGTGGGGCGGGCGTAGGCGGTGGCGTGACCCCTATCGCGGGCGGCGCTGCCGCAACCGCCGCAGGCGCGATGGGTTGCGCAGTCGCCGGCTCTTCAGGCCGCACTTCCACGCTCCCATCCTGCTCGGATGGCTTGTCGCCATGTGCCACCTGCGCGGCTACTCGTGCAGCCTGCCCTGCATCCACCTGCGCAGCACCCAGCCGATTGGCTTCCTGCAGTGCCTGCCGGTACGCCTCCTGCTCACCCGCCGACAGCGCAGCAATGCGCAGCTCGGGCGAGTCGGGCAACGGCGCCTGCTCATTGGCACGCGCGCGCACCTCATTCCATGCGGCCTGCAGCTCCTGCGTGCTGGTGGTCGCGACGGCACGCGCCACGCCATCCTGACCCACCTGGTAATGGGTGATGGGCCGGGGCGCGCCCGCGTTGCCCTCGGCTACAGGCCTCAGTTCCTGCAGCGTGGGACCCGTAATGCCGTGCTGCTCGCGCGTGCGTGCCGTGGCCAGGGCAATGGCCTGCTCCCACGCCGGGGTCAGCGCAACGCCCGCAACGTAGTAGCTGTGGCGCAGCTCGTTCTGGTTCACTTCCGCCGCAGATGGCAACGGTCGCGCGTCCAATGCGGCAATCGTCTGATTGAACTGATCGAGCGACGGCTGCTGGATGGTGCGGGTCAGCTCCAATTCCAGCGCCATGTTCCCCTGCGCGATCTGGCCAGCGTGGTGCCATTGCCCTGCTTCATCGCGCTGGTAGAGCTGGTTGTCCGAGCCCTGGATGGCGTCGGGCCTGGCACGGGCCTGCTCCACCGCTTCCGGCACCAGCGGCACGAAATCACTGGCTCGTGTGGCAGCACGGGTCTCTAAATAGCTGGCGGCAATGGCGGCCTTGCCGTTGGCGATGTTGTTCTCGATGCGCTGCACCGCCTCGCGATTCAACTCGTTGGCGCGTTCGGGGCTGGCGATCTGCGTCTCGTACACACCCCGGTCGTTGGCACCGGACACGCCAATCTTGACCTGCCGCGTCCACTGTTCGGTCTGCGCATCGCGGTGCCAGTTGGGATTGTCCAGACGGCCCTCGCCGTCCTTCGCCGGAATACTGAAAGGATCCTGCGGCGGCGGTGCCTTGCCCAGCGCCAGCTCTACCGCTTTTACATGGGCGTATGCGCCCAGCTCGCGGGCCTTCTCGTAACTGGCGCCCACACTGCGCTCAGTCGGATTGCCCAGGCCATCGCCCGCGCTGTCCATGACCGCCTGGCGCTGCCAGTTGCGGCCATCGAACTGCCATGTGACATCGGCTTTGTCGGTCTGCCGGTAGATGGCGCGATTGTCGAGCAGATCGGCACCCTTGTCGAACGCCTTGCTCATCAGCAGCGCATCGCCCGCGACGATGGCCGCAGGGACGAAACTGGAGGTGCCAATCACCGACGCCGTGGCCATGCCACCGATCCAGCCACCGCCGTTGCGTGCCAGAGCGTGGGTGAGCTCGGACTGAGCGGCGGTGCCGTTGCCCTCTTCCAGCAGCTGCGAGGTGCGACGGGCGGTAATGACAGCGTCGGCGCCGGATGCGAGCAGGCCGCCGGAGCGAATAAGTTGGCTGGTGGAGGCTTCACCGAGGAGGAGGTCCATGGTGATGCCGCCTTGCTGCAAGCGAGGCGCACGAATGCGATAGGCAGCCTCCTCACCTAGCACTCGCTCCACTTTCAGGATGCCCGGCTCCGACATGACAATCCGACCAGATTGTTGCGCATCGGAGATTGCCGCCGACAAGCTGTTCCTCTGAAGCTCAAGATCACTTCCTTTAGTCAGCTTGGTGCCGAACTGATCATGGACATCCAGCAAGGCCACAATGCGCGATTCAGTTCTGGTCACTAGAAGATGCATTCGCTCGTCTGGACGCATGCCAGTCAACGCGCCGTACTGCGAAGAGTGGACCTGCGCGTAGCGATCGACATTTCCGAAGAATGCCTGCGTCCGCGGCCTGATGGCATCTGAATCCATGCCAAGAGGAGCGTTCGTGTAAAGATCACCGTTGACTAGGCCAATCGTCATCGTGTCGCGAAGGCCGTTGACCTGAGCTGCCACGCGCTGCATCGCAGCCACGTCACCGCGAAGCGCAGCTTGGCCGTCTGGTGATGCCTCGATCATCTCCAGAGAAAAGGTGATTCCGTTCTGATAGTCCTTGATCGGCCCCCCACCATGAGGGGAAACACCCATGGCAGCAGCGAGGCTCTTGTCTGCCGGCATGTAGAGCAGGTTCTCGAACACGTCCTTCTCAACGAGCTCTGCGTCCACCAATGCCTGCAGAAAATCGTTGTTATTGAAGGTTTGTTGCTCAAGCACATGGTGCTTCTGAAGAATCGGACTGTTGCGCGGCATAGAGCGACCTCTTCCTTGAGTTCAATCAGCGGACTCAGATATCAGCTGCGTCCGTAAACGATAGTCCTCGCGACTCGCCCCTACCGCCGATGCCGGCGGCCAGAACCGCATCGCGCAAAGCGCTGTCACAGAAAACCAGGTTCCCTGAGTAAGGCGTTCTGAATATGTGCGCCTGGCTGATGACATCCTTTCGGAACGCCAAGGAACTCCCACCCCTGAGGTCGTAAAACTTGCCTCCGGGATAGCCCTCGTCGCGAACAACGCGGAGCTTTGACGCAGCTTCATCGACCGCATCGATCACTCGGGTCACATCGCAGAGGAAGTAGCGCGGCCCTTCAGATCCATTGGCGAGGCGGTATTCGCTCTCCGCAAACTCGAATCCGTTCGGATCGACTGAGACGAACGCGTTGCGCAGGCGCTCCGAGACGAGCCAGTAACCGCTCATCCCTCCTTCAAGATCTTCAGGAAGCCCCCCCTTCTTGGGTGAGTGAACCAACAGTGGTTTCTCTGCCAAAGGTGGAAATCCCCCCCCTTCAGGACGTAGGATCAGCCGTGGAGGCGTGCGAAGTTTCTTCACATTCTCGAACACTACCCCGTGACCCTTTCCCCCTCGAGTGGTGTCCGGCATCAAGAGGAAGAATTCTCCGCGTCTGGGCTGAGTTGACTCCATTTGCTCCATGATATTCATCCCTTATAAAGTCCTAATTGCTAGCCTAGGGCCAGCCTGAAAGAGAGGGAGGCGACCTCCTTTCATTTACGTGAAAGCTGGCGCCACGCCTACCGCACTTTACCCCGGCGTGACTTGGCGGTCGTACATTCCCAACGCACCGAAGCTCCAAGCGCTGGCACTCCCCAACTTCAGCTCCGCTAGGCCAACACCAGATCCCCATTGATCAGCGCCACCTTCACCGTGTCCTGCAGCATCCTCACGGCCTCCAGTGCCCGAACGGTAGAGCCTAGGTCGCCTTCAAGCGCCCCCTGCCCGTCTGGCGATGCCTCGATGGCAGCCAACTGCTGCAACATGCCCCGTGTGTAGGCATCAATCGGCTCCTGCACATAGCGCGCGCATCCCAGCTCATCTGCGAACGCTTGCCCAATGGGCAGGTACAGCCAATTGGGTGCAGAGTTGATGTCGAACTCGCCCGCCACCTGCAGATGGCGAAGTAGGTTGCTTCCCGCAACGATCGTGGGACCGATGATCAACTGAGAATCGAACAGCGCGTCATTGTCTTCGATGGCAGCCATGGGTCTCCTTTCCTATGGATGTTGCGATGGGTAACTACGGTACTCTTTTACTCTGGCATGCATTGGTACGCAATCGGACCACAATGAAATTGTGGGGACGGCCGACGGCGCGTCCTGCCGTGTGAGACTCATCGCAGCCACGCTCCTCTTCTCACTGGAGGATACCCATGATCAGAATCGACCCCACCTGGCTTGAAGCCTTCGACAAGGAGCTCCTCCACCTGTTCGCCATCGACCATCGCGACGCTGGCATGGATGAGTACCTGCTGGGTTGCTACGCAGACCTTCCGCCACGCGAGGCGGCGCTGGCGTTCGGCAGCGACTACGACCTGGAGCGCGACGATGCGCTGTGGGCTCGGCCGGGTATGGCGCTGCAAAGTTAAGTTGTGTCGCAATCGGCACGCTGCGCGAATGGGCGCTGTGGGCTACGTGTCGCTTTTGGGATCCCGAACAGCAGCAAACCGTGCTTTTCAATGCGCATTCGGGCGGTAACTTAACACCGACCGAAACCACTGCACCGCAAGGGTTCTACAGCGCGCGCCCCATGCAACAATGCCGTAAGCGTCAGCATTTACGGCCTCTGCGGCCTACGGTTTCTTGGCATCTCGCAACCATGCGAGTACACCTTGGCATGCCACCTCACACAGGGTGGCACGGGCGTCGAAAACCCGGTCAACAACCATGTGTTTGCGCTTGCCAGCCGGCGTCACGTTCGTGTGACGCCGGCTGGCAATCCGTTCGCGGTCCATGGCGGGCGGTGCGTGGGGGTCTTCGGACCCGCCGGATTGGTTGTTGACCGGTTTTCGAGCCTCGCATCGTCCGCCACTTTTATCGGTGGCGCTGCTGTCTGTCCTGTACAGAGCATTGCCATGAACACATCGGACTTCCGTTCCCTGCACGCGCAGTACGATCCGGACAACGCCGAACCCGAGCGCGAACCGTCCGTCGATCCCAACGCCTTCGTCGCCACGCTGCACCGCATCGGAACCGGTGCGGCTGCGGATGGCCAACCCTGGCCGGAGCGGCATCAACTACCTGGGCGGTGCCTTCAGTTGGCGGATGCGGATTGCGCGCTGGCCGGACTGCGCGTGGTGGCGGAGCTGATGCTGGCTGCGGAGCGGACTCGGCAGAACGGTGCGCCCGAGGAATACCTCGGGGATCGAGTTATGGAAGGGTTGAAGATGGCGTGTGTGGCGTTGACTGCGCAGGCTATTGAGCGGTTGCAGGTTCGGGAGTAGAGCCGAGGGCTTGAGCCCCATGTACTAGTCCGCGGGCTGCCGTCGCGGCCCATTCTCTGTTCGCCTTCGATCTGCAGGACTTCCGATGAAGTCTCTGACGTACGCCGTTGTCTACGTGGCAGTGCTTTTGGGTACTGCGCTGACCCACCGCTATCTGCCCAAAGGCGAGCTGGAGCTGAGGACCTACCCAAGGTCTCTGCCACTGAGTTCGCAGTGATGCGCGAGGACGTTTTGCGTCTAGCCGCAGGAAGTGCGGAGTTGGATGTGGGACTTTCTGGGAACAGCTACTTCGAGCTCAACTGTCGTAGGGAGCCCACTCTATTGGTGGATAACTCCTCGTCGCAGTTGCTCATTATTGGCCTCAGAAGTCGGGCCCACGAGACACTTTGCGCTCAGACCCTTCTCCTCCGCTGGAGCGGCCGCCTCGTGCCAGACCAGTGCGTCGGTGCAAGCGGAAGAAAGTGCTGACCGGCGCAGCGTCAACCGCTACTTCGGCCGGAATCAACCAATTAGCTCTGGTCCTGGTTTCTGATTAGGACTACGACTTGAATCGGATGGCCCCATTCCGGTCCCTGTGGCGCCAGACATAAAAACTTGGCGCGGTTCAACTCATAGGCTTACATGCCGATCCAAGTTCGGATCTCTTCAGCGATCGCGCTTTCGCTCAGCAAAGGATCTATCCCAGGTGACGCCACCCACGCAAACTTCCTGACCCGAATTTTTCCGATTGCAGCCGGCAAGGGTACCAAGCCATCCTCCCTGTGCCTGAAGCCCACGATGAATCCTCTCTCTGCTTCAAAGCCAGATGCGAATGCCACGATCTGATTGAAGCTTGCACGGTCCCAGTCACCCCCGAAGTATTTGTACTTGACGTCTCCCACGATGCGACCTCCATCCACGACGAGGTCGGGATTGAGCGTGATTCCACCCTCCGTTAGGCGGAGCCCACGCTTCCTCACGTCAATTGGCGAAAGCGCATTTGCGAGGATATTGCGTAAAGCGCTCTCCACTATGCCTGGCGTTGGGACCAGAAAGCAGGTCCCCACGACATTGCCCGCTTCCATGGAGGCTCCTCGCGACGCCAGAACCAGCTTGGCAAGCGGCAGTACCCTTGAATAGCGCGCATGTAGACGTGTGGCTTGGAATCGCCAATCGGATTCACGCAGTACACCCACAGGTCCCATCGCCCAAACGAGACGGCGTGCGCGCCGCCTCTGGTTCGCGTCGATAGTCGAGTCCGAAGCAAGCGCAGTACAGCTCGCCTTCATTAGCCGATTGATCGCCGCATCTTCGTCCAGCTCTGAATAGCTGCAATGAACCGCGACTCGACCAGAGAGGTTCGCCAGAACCGTGGGGACTGGCTGTACGGAGCCTCTCACCTCAGATAGCTCCTCCTCGTACTCGCTGTAGTCCCTATGCAGCCCAAGCCGCACCACTCGCTCAGCTTCCGCCAGCAGCCATCCACAGACCAGTTCACGCAAATCTCGCGAGCTGCCAACGCAGGTTGGGGAATCATCCACTCTCGGCGCCACCTCTGACCTCCCCATGAGGTGGCAGAAGTGACTCAGCGGGATCTTCGGAACAACCTGGAGCTGTAGGTCGCCCAGGCGAACCACACCCACCACGTTTCTAAATTTCAGTAGGTGCGTGCCGTTCGGCCGATACCCGACGCTAACCACTGATGCTTGTTCATCCGGGCTACCGCTACCGTTGGTATTCGTTTTTGACTTTGAGCCCCACCAGTTTAGGCGCCCTGCCATCCGACGACCAATTCCCTCTAACGCCTGAACTTGCTGATCTGATAAGCGAACGGACGATTCTCTATTTTCTTCGAGAATAACTTCAGTCAGCATAATCAGGCCATAGCTGGTTAACGCTCAGGGCACCCATGCCGTCCGGCTGATCGTAGTAATACTCCTCAATGAGGGGCAACAACTTTCGCGTCCAGACTTCCCGAAGAACTTTTGGGGACATGTCATTGCGCATGAAGAAGGAATGGCCGATGGTGTGGTGTCGGTCCAGGTCCCTAGTGAGATGTTCATTGAGCCTGGACAGACCTTCAATGACGACTTCTGACGGAAGAGCTATGGAACTGAAGTAGCGCTCCAACACATCAGTATCGGGTGCAAGCTCGAAAATTTCGAAGCGGCGCCGCATCGCCGCGTCTATGGAACGAATGCTGCGATCGGCGGTGTTCATCGTGGCGATGAACATCAGGTTGGAAGGCAGCTTGAACTCCTTGGAGAGCTGCAGACTGATTGCCTGGTCCCGATACTCAAGAAGATACAAAAGCTCCCCCATAACCCTTGGGAGATTCGCCCGATTTGCCTCATCCATGATGATGACGTAGGGGTGGTCTGGATCGTTGAGATGCCCGGCCTTGCGCATATCACGCACTACTTGCAGCACTACGCCGGCCGTCACATCAAACGAAACGCCTGAAGGACCTGCCACTGGGCGCAAACCTTCGATGAAGGCTTCATACGTGTAGCTAGGATGGAACTGGACCAGTCGCACCGCCCCCTTACGACCGCTGGTTAGGTAGGTTGCTAGCTTCTGGGCTACCCAGGTTTTACTGGTGCCGGGTGGACCGGCCAGAATCAGCTGCGGCTGGCTCCCGCGCAGACAATCGATCATGCTGCCAAGCGCTTCTTCGGCGAGGAGCGTCTCAGCCACCAACCAAGACATGTCTAGATCTAGATCTAGATCGAGCTCGGTTGAGCTACTTGCCCCGTCCACGCCAGCAGCATCCTGGCTTTCACTGTCTCTGAGCCATGAGTCTCTGAGGCGCTCGTACACGTAACCAAATGCGTTCTGATTCACCACGCTGTTAGAGGTGGAGAGCCCGTCTACCAATTCCAACTCTGCTACCGGGAATGGGTCAATAAACTCGATGGCCTCGAGCTTGAACCACGTTTTATAGGCGCCATTGGCGCTATCGTTGAGTCGGTTTCCTTCATCGTAGGTCCCTGATAGCGAGGGCCATGGATTGACCATCCCGTCCGCAGACGGCGCGCAGCGGAGCGCCCCCACGCGAGCCTTCGCGACGATCTGCCGCCTGCCGCCATTTATGTAGAGCGTGAAGCCGCTTGACAGCTCGTCACGGACACCTTCTCGGAGCCTGAATGTCCAGCCGCTAGCCCATCCTCCATTGCTATCTATGCCTTCTCGCACAGAGCCATAGTCCCGAGAGATTGTCTGCCATGTCCCCACGAGGGCAATGCGGCGATCAAATCGTGGCGCCACCCGATCTTTGTGAGCATCGACGACTGCGCCGTAAGCCTGCAGGGCTGTTTCGAGATCGGCGATCAGCGATTCGTCGGACGGGAGTTCGTCCACACCGTAGTACTTGGACGCGATCGTGGATGCTTCATACATGCGCGCCTTGCTGCCTTTGGAGCGGAGATCTATGCCTGCGGAAAAGTCGAAGCCCGCTTCGGCGAGGCTGGGGATGAGAGCCCTTACCCCTTCTGCACGGTCATTGAGCTTTCGAACGGCCTCCTTCCGGTGAAGTGACTCGAGCTCAGTGATCCCTTGGGCGAGAGTGAGGTAGACCCCGTCTCCTGCCTCGCTGAAGAGATAGACCACGTAGACCCCACGCTGAGTGGTGGTGGTTTCCCGTCGATCAAGAATTGATAGCCAGGGGATTGTTGCCCAGTTGCCCTTGCCGTAGCTCGCGACCACTTTTAGATGCTCGTTGCCGGCAACGGTCGGAAGGCGCTCGACTGCCTCCTTTAGCTCCCGAAAGACTTCTGCGACTTCATTCTCTCCGCCAAAGCTGACTTCAGACCGCGCCTGCTGGTATGTACGGAGGATCCTGCCAAGCATACCCCGTAGGTCCTGGGCTTCTTGGCCGGGCAATTGATCTGTCATATGAAGTTCCTAGCCGCTGTCTGGTGGCCATTTGGAGAACGGGCCAATTGCGACAACAGTATCGGAACGACATAGTATTCATCAATGATATCTTGGGTCCTGGCGACGTCCCCCGATATTGAGTAGGGGTGGGGTTTGGAGTCCAATTCTCAAGGACTAGGAGATCGGACGTGAAGAAGCTTTTTCGAAGAACAGATCATCGGCTTTGGGCGCGAAGCTGAGGCCGGTATGCCGATCAATGACCGCTGTCGCCGGCATGGCTTCAGCACGGCCTCGAACTATCTGTGGCGCAGCCAGTTCGGTGGCATGGGCCTACCCGAAGCCAGCGGCTGAAGAACTTTTAACGCGGTGGTGACCGCACGGGCGCGCAAGCTGCTGGTGCGAAGCATGGTCGAGAAAGGGCTACGCGAGCGGCGTGCACTCGCTGCTGCTCGCTTGGACGTCAGTGCGTTTCGCTACGAGCACAAGCGCCACCACAGTTCGTGCCGGCCCAGGGACAAATCCGCTTGGAGGCACTAACGGCTCCCTAACAACCACAATTTCTCGAAATGCACCGCAACAGATGGTCGCGGGACGCGGGCGGGTCATCAACCCAGCATTGCGCATGATCTGCCCACACCATTCCCAACTGGCTGGGCTAGCTTGGTACTGCTTCGCATAGCATCTTCGCCAGGCGGCCCAATATTAAACGCTTCCGCCAAATTTATTAATAGAGACCCGTGATTTTTCGCAAACTCCAAGAATGCATAGCGACCCAACTGAAAAAATCACTAACTATCAAAAATCGCCAAAGACTGTAAGCGCAGTAGAATCAGCCAAGTTTGGGACCATTCATTGAAGGCACCACTGAAGAGCAATCAAAATTCTCAATAATCAAGCTAAAGAGACGCCTAGTCGCTATTGCATCGCCAATTGCCGTATGCCTTTTGGAACTTGGCGGACTTATCCCAAAGTACTTAAAAGCTCCCGAAGAACTAGTCGCTGACTCGGGTATGAGCCCCATGATACTCAAACTCATCAACAGAGAATGGGTGTCGATAGACCGATGAGACAATCCGGCTATTCGCGAACGCCCTGCCTCAAAGGCCATTCTCTCCAGGAAGTATCGATCGAACGCGACGTTGTGACCGACCAGCATCATGTCTTCACCAGGCGATAATTCGCTAAGATAAGCCTCGATTGCGTTCAGCGCAGCGGATGCTGATCTTTTTTTTACCGACCACTCATCTTTCGTTTCCCGAAAATATGATTCCGCAAATTCAGACCAAGGCTGGCCAGAGAAGTCGTCGACATACCCTTCCAATATATCGTCACACGTCATTGGTACAAAAGCATAGCTGAGTATGCTATTGGTAAAAACATTAGCACCAGTCGTCTCAGTATCTACGACTATGAGCTTTTTGAGCAGGCTCGCCTTCACGCTAGCGCATCCTTTTATATGTGTATACTTCTGTGATCAATGAATTTCCGAATAGCTTCCAGTTGTACTGATAGCTATCTGAGAATCCGTAAACTATTAAGACAGCAAAAGCAGGTGAAAGCGTCAGCGGAAACCACTTCGGCCCTAAATCCGGCATGTAGTGTACGCGAATAGCCGAAGCGATTAGAAACAAGACACTCATCCAGAACCAGACGACGGCTGCGGCGGTCAATGAGCGATGTAGCGTGTATTTATTCTGGTAGGTTGCCACTAGCGAAGACTGCAAGTTGGCAGCAAGGAACGCCTTCGCCACCGGGTAGTATTGCTGCCAAGTCGAATCTCTAGGCATTTTCAGAAAGTCTTTGCATTCCATAATCTGATCTTCAAGGAACGGATCATAGGAAACTGTAGACTTCGGAATGGAAAATTTCAGGCACTGCCAGATCCTTGCACTCGTACTATATTTGACGGCTTCACCTTTGGGTGAACGGCCGACCCAATGCAGAAGATGGCCTGAAAAGTATGCCGCGACGGTCAAGCCAGCCAACACGCCAAACTTAACTTCTTCATTAAGCAAACCAATAAAACCCGTCACACTCTTCACTTCTGCCGGCGCCAAAAAGCCAAAAGTTACGGCGCCAGCAATTGGACCAGCGCACCACCATGTAAATAAAGAAAATAGTAAGAATACTGATCCTGGAATGAAGATTCCCCAGATCTCATAACCCAGGTTAGTGAGCTTTGCTAGCAATTGGTCCATACTGAAATCCCTATCAGTGCACAATGTCGTTTGCGAAATCATTAAAAAACTAGAGCGCCATCAGGCGCCCTAGCTTTTAGCATGGAATTACCAATCAAACCCCAACAGGATTAGCCTTCTCCGGATCAATCTTGTACTGCTTGATCGCCCGGGCCACATCCTTCGCGGTCATCTTCCCGTCCTTCGCCAGCGCCGCAATCGCGGCATGCGCGATGTAGTACCGGTCAACCTCAAAGAACCGGCGCAGGTTCGCACGCGTATCCGAACGGCCAAACCCATCCGTACCCAGCACCGTGTAGCTCATCGGCACGAACGCACGGATCTGGTCCGCATACGCACGCACGTAGTCGGTGGCGGCAATCGCCGGGCCCTGGCGGCCTTCCAGCAGCTCGGTCACGTAGGCCTTGCGCTGCTCGCCTTCCGGATGCAGGCGGTTGGCACGTTCCACGTCGAAACCATCGCGACGCAGTTCGTTGAAGCTCGGGCAGCTCCAGATGTCGGCGGTCACGCCGAAGTCCTTGTCCAGCAGCTCGGCGGCGGCAATGGCTTCGCGCAGGATGGTGCCCGAACCCAGCAGCTGCACGCGCAGCTCGCCCTTCTTCGGCTTGCCGGCGTCGGTCAGCAGGTACATGCCCTTGACGATGCCTTCGGCCGCGCCTTCCGGCATTTCTGGGTGGGTGTAGTTCTCGTTCATCAGGGTGACGTAGTAGTACTCGTCCACCTGGTCTTCCATCATGCGCTTGGTGCCGTGCTGCAGGATCACCGTCACTTCGTAGCCGAAGGTCGGGTCGTAGCTGCGCACGTTCGGGATGCCACCGGCCACCAGGTGGCTGAAGCCATCTTCGTGCTGCAGACCCTCGCCGTTCAGCGTCGTGCGGCCGGCGGTGCCGCCCAGCAGGAAGCCGCGGGTACGCATGTCCGCCGCCTGCCAGGCCAGGTCGCCCACGCGCTGGAAGCCGAACATCGAGTAGTAGATGTAGAACGGCAGCATCGGCACGTTGCTGACCGAGTAGCTGGTACCGGCGGCCATCCACGAGGCGATGGCGCCCGGCTCGCTGATCCCCTGCTGCAGCACCTGGCCGCTCTGGTCTTCGCGGTAGAACATCAGCTGGTCGGCGTCGACCGGCTTGTACTTCTGGCCGAACGGCGCGTAGATGCCGATCTGGCGGAACAGGCCTTCCATGCCGAAGGTGCGGGCTTCGTCAGCCACGATCGGCACGATGTGCGGGCCCAGTTCCTTGTCACGCAGGGTGATGTTCAGGCTCTGCACGAACGCCATGGTGGTGGAGTAGCTGCGCTCGCCGCTGCTCTTCAGCAGGCGCTCGTAGGCTTCCAGCTTCGGCGCCACGAAGGTCTTGTCGGCCTTGCGGCGGCGCTGCGGCAGGTAACCGCCCAGCGCGGCACGGCGTTCCTGCAGGTACTGCACTTCCGGCGAATCCGGGCCCGGGTGGTAGAACGGCACCTGGCCGTCGGCCAGCTGCGCGTCGGTCACCGGAATGTTGAAGCGGTCGCGGAAGTGGCGCACCGCTTCGTCGTCCAGCTTCTTGGTCTGGTGGGTCGGGTTCAGCGCTTCACCGGCGCTGCCCATGCCGTAACCCTTCACGGTCTTGGCCAGGATGACGGTCGGCATGCCCTTGGTGTTCACGGCCTGGTGGTAGGCGGCGTACACCTTGTGCGGGTCGTGGCCACCACGGTTCAGGCGCCAGATGTCGTCGTCGCTCAGGCCGGCGACCATCGCGGCGGTTTCCGGGTACTTGCCGAAGAAATGCTCGCGGGTATACGCGCCGCCGAAGGCCTTGCAGTTCTGGTATTCGCCGTCGACGGTTTCCATCATCAGCTTCTTCAGGACGCCGTTGGTGTCCTTGGCCAGCAGGGCATCCCAGTAACCGCCCCACAGCAGCTTGATCACGTTCCAGCCGCCGCCACGGAACACACCTTCCAGTTCCTGGATGATCTTGCCGTTGCCGCGCACCGGGCCGTCCAGGCGCTGCAGGTTGCAGTTCACCACGAAGATCAGGTTGTCCAGGCCTTCACGGCCGGCCAGGGCGATGGCACCCAGGGTTTCCGGTTCATCGCTCTCGCCGTCGCCGATGAAGCACCACACCTTGCGGTCGGACTTCTCGATTAGGCCACGGTTTTCCAGGTAGCGCATGAACTGCGCCTGGTAGATGGCGGCCAGCGGGCCCAGGCCCATCGACACGGTCGGGGTCTGCCAGTAGTCCGGCATCAGCCACGGGTGCGGGTACGAGGACAGGCCACCGCCGTCCACTTCCATGCGGAACTTGTCCAGCTGCTCTTCGCTGATGCGGCCTTCCAGGAAGGAGCGCGCGTAGATGCCCGGGGCGCTGTGGCCCTGGATGAACAGCAGGTCGCCCGGGTGATTCTCGCTCGGGGCGCGCCAGAAGTGGTTGAAGCCCACGTCGTACAGGGTGGCACCGGAGGCGAACGAGGCGATGTGGCCGCCCAGGTCACCCGGCTTGCGGTTGGCGCGCACCACGGTGGCCATCGCGTTCCAGCGGATGATCGAACGGATGCGCCATTCCAGCTCGGCGTTGCCCGGGCTCTTGGCCTCGAACTGCGGTTCGATGGTATTGACGTATTCGGTGGTGGGAGAGAACGGCAGGTAGGCGCCCGAACGACGGGTCAGTTCCACCATGCCTTCCAGCAGCTGATGCGCGCGCTCGGAGCCCTCGACATCAATAACGGCCTTCAACGACTCGATCCACTCCTGGGTTTCCACAGGATTCGGGTCGTTGTTCAGCACCTCGTTCAACCAGTTCATTAGCGCTCCCATAACCGCACGCACGCGCGCGACTGTTGTATAGATTTCTAGACCGCAAAGTGTAGCGCACCAAGGGCTTTCGTCACTTGGCTACGCAGGCGTATGGATGCAACCGGCCAGTGTCCGCAAGGGGCTTGCCGGGCCCGCTGATGGCCCTGCGGCGGGCCTTGGCAGCGGCGCGGGCTGTCGCTTGCGGGCCGCTGCGCCCATGTGCAGGACGCAGTGTTACTGCTGCCGATGACGGTTGTAGGGCAACTCCGGCACCGCCGTAGGTGGGCGCCGGGCAGCGGTTCTGAACCGGCGACAACATGTCGCACCTGCCTCTGGATCGCTGCCAGCCACGGGCCCAGGGTGGGTCGCGAGTGATGGGCCCGATGGCCCTGCTCCCTTCCACAGCATCGCCGGGGCGCCTCACAGGGGGCGCCCCTTTTGCTGTGCGCACGCGGCCGGCCGTGGCCCAAATCGCACCTGCTTGTGGCCGGATCGGATGTTGTCGCTTTCGACGTATCGATATATCGTTTGCGCACTCGTTTACCGATATATCGAAATGAGCCGTGCCTCCTCTCCCAGAACCCGTTCCACCGATTCGGCGGTGCCCCGCCGCAACGGCCAGCCACGGGTGCTCAGCCGCGGCGACCTGCGCCTGCTGGTGCTGGCCCTGATCGGCGAGCAGCCACGCCATGGCTACGAGCTGATGCAGCTGATCAGCAACCAGTTCATGCAGGCCTACACACCCAGCGCCGGCACCATGTACCCGCTACTGGCCAGCTTCGAGCAGGCCGGCTGGATCGAGGCCGAGGAAGTGGATGGCAAGCGGATCTTCCGCATCACCGCCGCTGGCGAGTTCGAGCTGAAGGTGCAGCGCACCCAGGTGCGCCTGGCGCAGCGGCGTGCCTTCGACCGTGCCCGCGAGATCACCAAGGCCTCGCTGCCGCCGCCGCTGGCCGCGGCCCTGCGCGAGTTCAAGCGGGCGCTGGTGCATCACCACGGCCGCTGGGCCGAGGGTGAGGCGGACGAAGTGGCGGCGCTGCTGACGCGGGCCTCGGCCCTGCTCAACGGCACGGCCGGTAGCGAGCAACCACCGATTTCAACGACCCAGCCAGACTGAATCCAGCCAGGTCGCCCCTACGCCGCGCGCCCCCGCGCGACACCTTTACAGGTAAACCCCCATGACCGAACACAACAACACGCGCCTGCGCCTGGATGTGCGCTTCCGTGAACTGACCGTGCTGCGCACTGAAGAGGTCACCCCGCACATGCGCCGCATCGTGCTGGGTGGCGACGACCTGGCCGGCTTCGATTCGCCCGGCGCCGACGACCACATCAAGCTGTTCTTCCCCAACGCTGCGGGCGAGATGGTGCTGCCGGTGCTGACCGCCGAAGGCCGCAGCTACCCGGCCGGCAAGCAGCCCTCGCCGGCCCGTGACTACACCCCGCGCTGGTGGGACCACGAGCGCGGCGAGCTGGCCATCGACTTCGTGCTGCACGACCAAGGCGTGGCCGGGCCGTGGGCCGAGCGCGCACAGCCCGGCGACACGCTGGTGATCGGCGGTCCGCGCGGCTCGTTCGTGGTGGCCGACACCTACGAGGCCTACGTGCTGATCGGCGATGAGACCGCGCTGCCGGCCATCGCCCGCTGGCTGGACGTGCTGCCCGACGGTGCCGAAGTGCAGGCCTTCATTGAAGTGCGCGACGAGGCCGAGCGCCAGGACCTGCCGCAGTACGAGAACGTGCGCATCCACTGGCTGGAGCGCAACGGCTTCCCGGCGGCCAGCAGTACGCTGCTGGAAGACATGCTGACCGATTTCGAGGCCCCGGACGGCGATGTCTTCTACTGGATCGCCACCGAATCGCGCCGCGCGCGGATGATGCGCAAGTTCATCGAAGGCCACCTGGGCGTGCCGCGCGATTGGATTCGTTCGACCGGCTACTGGAAGGCCCACCCGGACGAAACCGACGGCGATTGACCGGGCAACCGGTGGGTGCGGACCCTGCTTGGTGGGTGCGGACCGTTGGTCCGCACGCCTTTGACGCACCTTCCTGGGTGGGTGCGGACCGTTGGTCCGCACGCCCTTGACCATGTAGAGCCGAGCCCAAGCTCGGCTGCTTTTCGATCCACCCTCGCGCTACGCGCGATGAGCCGAGCGTGGGCTCGGCTCTACAGGAGCACTGGGCGCCCCCTGCCGCGTCCACCCGAACCGCTTCGCGGCCCATATCTCCAGCGCCACCAGCAGGGCGATGATCAGCACCGGCAGCAGCAGCCCGACGTACACGCCGGGCATCATGCCGTTGATCTGCGCCTTCACCAGCCGCAGCACGCCACGGGTATGCAGCAGCTCATCCACGTGCATGGTCAGCGCCTCGCGCACCACCTTGGGCTCCAGGCCGAGGGTGCCCGCCTTGTCCACCAGCGTGTCTTCCACCATGCCGCGGAGCAGGCCTTCGCGCACTTCCGTGGGTGATACAGCGGGCCATTGTAGAGCCGAGCCCACGCTCGGCTGCTCTTCGTTCCGCCATCGGAAAACCCTCGCGCTACGCGCGATGAGCCGAGCGTGGGCTCGGCTCTACAGGTATTCCGCCGCCCGGTTCAACGCATCCGCCGGCAAGCAATGCGACAATCGCGCTCCTTTCCTGCAGCAACGAGGCCCACATGGCCAAACTGACCCTGGCCAGCGTGGACGCGCTGCGTACCCGCTTCGCTGATGACGCTGCCTGCGACGCGGCCTTGGCCGCCTTCGCCGATACCGCTGCACTGCGCGCGCCGCTGCGTGAGCTGGTGGAGGCACAGCACCGCTACCTGCAGGCCGAATTCGAAGTGGCGCAGGTGGTCGACGTGCTGCGCCGCGACCAGAAGTACGCGCCGGTGGGCCAGCCTTCGGTGCATATCGTGCAGCTACGCAAGCAGCAGGCTGCCACCAAGCAGGCGGCGTTGATCGCCCGCCAGGTGGTGGCGCAGGCCGCGCAGACGTTCGTGCGGGTGAGCGGGCTGGCGGTGAAGGCCAAGCAGAGCCCGAGCGAAGCGTGCGTGGCATGGTTGGGTACGTTGCGCTGAGGGATCGTGCGGACCAACGGTCCGCACCCACCAGATGCCGGTTGGCACCTACCGGGTAGTGCCGGCCGCTGGCCGGCAACCCCATCGGCATCGGGTGCCTCGCATGCAGAACCCAAAAAGAAGGCCCGCTTTTCAGCGGGCCTTCTGCCTTCTCACGACGAGTGAGTGGGGTGCATCAAGCCGCCGGCTTTTCGCCGGTGGCTTCGGTGGTGATGCGGATCTTCACTTCATCGCTGACGTTCGGGGCATAGGCGCCGACGCCGAAATCGCTGCGCTTCAGGGTGGTGGTGGCATCGAAGCCGGCGGCCGGAACCTTGGCCATCGGGTGCTCGCCGCCGCCGTTGACGGTGACGTCCAGGGTGACCGGCTTGGTGATGCCCTTGATGGTCAGGTCGCCGGTGACGGTCAGCTTGTTGGTGCCGGCCGCTTCCACCTTGGTGCTCTTGAAGGTGGCATCGGCGAACTTGGCGGCGTCGAAGAAGTCGGCGCTCTTCAGGTGCTCGTCGAACTTGGCGGTGAAGCTGTTCAGGCCGCTCAGCGGCAGCTTCACTTCCACGGTGGACTTGGTCACGTCTTCGGCGTTGTACACCAGGGTGCCTTCGACGTTGCCGAAGTGCGCGCTGGGGTTGGAGAAGCCGAAGTGGCTCCACTGGGCCAGCACGTCGGTGTGGCTCGGGTCCAGCTTGTAGGTGCCCGAGGCGATCTTGATCGCTTCGGCGGCCGGCGCGGCAGCAGCGGCATCAGCGGCTGGGGTGGCGGCCTGCTCGGTGGTGGCCGGGGCGGCGGCATCGGCCGCCGGGGCAGCGGTATCGGCCGGCTTGGAGCAGGCGGCGATGGCCAGGGTCAGGGCCAGCGGCAGCAGCAGTTTACGGGTGGCGCTCATCTGAGGAACTCTCCGGATCGTAGGGTGGGTACACGGTGCAGCAATGGCCCGCCGCGGAACAGCGGGCCCGAAACCGATACAGCGACTTACGCGATGCGCGCCGCTTCGTCGAACGACAGGCGCGGCAGGCGCGGGAACAGGCCCGCCGGATCACCGTAACCCAGGTTGACCAGGAAATTCGACTTGATGGAGGTGCCGGCGAAGAAGGCTTCGTCGACCTTGGCCGGGTCGAAGCCGGACATCGGGCCGGCATCCAGGCCCAGCGCGCGCGCAGCCAGGATCAGGTAGGCGCCCTGCAGGCTGCCGTTGCGGATGGCGGCTTCGTGGCGGCCTTCCTGCGGGCCATCGAACCAGGCCTTGGCATCGGTGTGCGGGAACAGGTACGGCAGCTTCTCGTGGAAGTCCAGGTCGAAACCGATGATGACGGTGACCGGCGCAGCCATGGTCTTGGCCAGGTTGCCTTCGGACAGCGCCGGGGCCAGCTTGTCCTTGGCCTCCTTCGAGGTGACGAAGACGAAGCGCGCCGGCGTGGTGTTGGCCGCAGTGGGGCCCCACTTCACCAGATCGTACAGTTCCTTCAGCAGGCTCTCGGGGACCGGCTTGTCGAGGAAGGCGTTCTGGGTGCGGGCCGTACGGAACAGCTGATCAAGGGCGGCGGCGTCGAGCGCGTGGGACATCGGTGGATCTCCAGGGCGGCGAAAGGAAGTCAGTGCCCGCGGGCGGCGCGGGGCGAAACGACGAGCCGCAGTGTAGAGTGTCGCGACTGTTGCAACACCCAGCAGGGCTGAAACGAATTAATGCCAATGGTGAAACGATCGAGCGCGCCATGGACGGTCACTGACGGCCGTGCGGGCAATGTCCGCCAGGCGGTCGCGCTGGCCTCGGCACTGCGCCAGGGCACCCACCGACCGCTGCTCCTGCAACCGCGCGCACCCTGGCGCTGGCTGTCACCGCGGCGCCTGCCCGGCGATGTGAATGGCTACGGCGAGGCCTTGGCGACGCTGGCGGCCGAGGCGCCGGCAATGGCGATCGGCTGTGGTCGCCAGGCGGCCGGTGCCCTGCGCGTGCTGCGTGCACGCGGCAGCCAGGTGGTGCAGATCCTCGACCCGCGCATCAGCGCCCGCCATTGGGACGTGGTGGTGGTGCCGGAACACGATGCCCTGCGCGGCAGCAATGTGCTGACCCTGCTCGGCAGCCTCAACCCGGTGGACGACGACTGGCTGGCCTGGGGCCGCGCCGCGTTCGCCGGCTTCAGCACCCTGCCCGGCCCGCGCACCGCACTGCTGGTCGGCGGGCCGACGCCGCTGGCGCCGTGGGACGAGACGGCGATGGTCGGCGTATTCCAGGCGCTGGCCGAGCAGATCCGCAGCGAAGGCGGCAGCCTGCTGGCGACCACCTCGCGACGCACGCCGCCGGCATTGGCCGAGATCCTGCGCGCGAAGTTCGCCGACCTGCCGCACGTGATCTGGGGCGATGGTGGCGACGGTACCAATCCCTATGGTGGCCTGCTCGGCTGGGCCAACCGCGTGGTGGTCTCGCCCGATTCGGTGAACCTGCTCTCTGAGGCCTGCGCCACGCGCATGCCGGTGATGGTGGCGCTGGCCGAGACCGCGCAGGGCCGGCTGGCGCGCTTCCAGCAGCAGCTGCGCGAACGCGGGCGCTTGCAGCCGCACTGGCTGGACTGGCAATACGACCGCATCGAGCCACTGCGCGAGACCGCGCGTGTGGCGGCGGAAGTGAAGCAGCGCCTGGCCTTGGGGTAGTGCCGGCCGCTGGCCGGCAACGCTGCACGCATTACCGAACACCCTGCCGATGCCGGCCAGCGGCCGGCACTACCGGGGTGCGCAGCGATTTCTGAACATTTCAATCCACCCATATCGTTAGAGTCCGGTGTCCCCCACCGGACCGAATGCCTTCATGCGTACCCTGCTCCTGCTGCCCCTGGCCCTGCTCGCCGCGTGTTCGACCGCGCCCACCGAGCTGGACCCGATCTCCTATCAATGCCAGCAGCAGCTGGACGCGTACCGCGAACAGCCGGCGCTGCGCGATCCGAAGACGGGCGAGCGCCCGCCGCTGCCGATCGCGCCGATCAGCGATGCCTGCGACAGGGAACTCCAGCGCAAGGGCGTCGATCGCCCGCTGCGCTGAGCAGCGTATGATCGGCGCGCGGGCCTGCCCGCCGTTGAAGGTACCGACATGGATCGTTTTTCCCGCCTGCGCCGCGCCGCGCTGCTGATCGCCAGCCTGCTGGCGACCGCACCGGCCTGGGCCGACAGCACCGCCTGCCGCGAGCGCTACCCGAGCGTGGCGTCGCAGGCGGCGATGCTGGATGTGGCCTGGACCACCGCCGAACGCCTGGACGCGCTGCCCGAGGTGGACGTGGCGGTGGCCGCGCGCGGTGGCCAGGACCTGAGCCGCTACGGCCTGCGCCACAGCCACCTGGCGTTCCTGCTGCGCGAGGACGACGGCCGCTGGCGCGCGATGCACCTGCTCAACCGCTGCAAGACCGACCGCTCGCAGCTGTACCACGAGGGCCTGGGCAACTTCGTCGGCGAGAGCGGCGGCCATACCGACCTGCGCATCGGCGTGCCGTCGGCGCCGTTGCGTGCGGCGCTGCGCGCGATGCTGGTGCCGCCCTCGATCCAGCCCAAGGCGCTGCACGAAGCGAAGTACAACGTGGTCGCCTACCCGTTCGCCACCGACTACCAGAACTCCAACCAGTGGGTGCTGGAAGTGCTGGCGGCGGCGATGGCGCAGGCCGAAGGCGCGCCGGCCATCGTCAAGCGCGAACAGGCACAGCAGTGGCTGCGCCAGCAGAAGTACCAGCCCAGCGTGCTGCATATCGGCCTCGGCAAGCGCGTGGGTGCGCGCCTGTTCGTGGCCAACGCCACCACCACCGACCATCCGGCCGGCGAACGCATCTCCGGCAACTATTCGGTGGTGACGGTGGAATCGGTGTTCGACTTCCTGCACCAGCGCAGCCAGCTCCAGCAGGAACTGGTGATCCCCCACGTGCCGGTGGCCGGTGCCACTGCCGCCGCCCCCTGAATTCCGCTAGGAGAACGACATGCGTCCGCTGCTTGCCTCTGTGTTGTCGATGGTGATCGTCACCGGCCTGGCCTGGTCGACGGCCGCCCACGCCGAACGCCGCATCGTGATCATCCATGACCCGGGCCCGCAGGGACCGAGCCTGGAAATGTCCACGCAGATGGTGGCCTCGGCCCGCGCCGCAGCAGCGAAGGAAGCCCAGGATGCGGCCGACGCCGGCCGGCCGCTGACCCGCCCGCAGCAGATCAAGCTGCCGCAGATGGAGGTGAGTGCCATCGCCACCACCGTCGATGGCCGCCGCGAAGTGCTGCTGCGTGATGCCAACGATCCGCAGAACACCGCATCGATGCAGTATCCGCGCGGCATCGGCGACCCGGCCGTGCAGTTCACCGTAGGCCAGACCGTGAATTTCGAGCCGACCGGCAACGACCAGGGCTGGCAGCTGAAGGACAACCAGGGCCGCCCGCTGGAATACCTGCCCGAGGCCACCGGCCCGCGCGATATCTTCGATACCCGGCGCTGAGCCGCCGTCCCCACGCTGACCAGGAGGTCTCCATGTTCCGTTGCCTGCGCGTTCCCGCTTCTGCCCTGCTGCTCTCCGCGCTGCTGGTGCCCACCGTCCATGCCGGTGCCGCGCCGCAGTTGAACAGCAGCGAAGCCAGCGTGCTGATCACCTCGCTGATCGTGGTCTCGGTGCCGCTCGCTGCGTCGGCGGGCCTGTCCGAACTGTCCAAGGCGCCGTTCAAGGCCAGCGAACGCAATGGCAGGGTTGCCCGCACCAAGGCGGTGCCGCTGCCACCGATGGAAGTGAAAAAGGTGGAGACCACGGCGGCGGGCGAGCGCCAGGTGCAGCTGCAGGTGCCCGACAAGGCCGATCAAACCGCCACCCTGCGCTGGCCGGCGCGCGTGCATGAAGACCAGACGGCGGCCTTCGTGGTCGGCCAGCAGGTGCATTTCGACCCCACCGAGGCCGGTGCCGGCTGGACCGTGAAGAGCGCACAGGG
Organism: Stenotrophomonas maltophilia group sp. SKK55; assembly: GCF_057179845.1. Taxonomy (NCBI): domain Bacteria; kingdom Pseudomonadati; phylum Pseudomonadota; class Gammaproteobacteria; order Lysobacterales; family Lysobacteraceae; genus Stenotrophomonas; species Stenotrophomonas maltophilia group sp. SKK55. The sequence goes on along the minus strand of NZ_JBXUHP010000003.1, from coordinate 816 downwards.
CCAGGCCCTGGCTTACGTCCCCACCGCCTATGCCGCGGGCGATGTGATGAGCGAAGCGCTGTAAAGCTGAACAAGCGGTTTTGGCTTTGCCGCGGGCCGGGCGGATAATGGGCGATCCCCTTTGTCCCCCCTGGCTCGCGATGTCCGTGCGTCCTGCCCCTGTGTTTGCCCCGCTGACCGCCCGCGCCCTGGTGCTGGCGGTATTGGCGATGGGCGCGGTGGTGCTGCTGTCCAACGTGCTGGTGCAGTACCCGATCAACGACTGGCTGACCTGGGGGGCCTTCAGTTATCCGGTCGCGTTCCTGGTCAGCAACCTGATCAACCGCCGCTTCGGCCCGGGCCCGGCGCGCCGCGTAGCGTGGATCGGCTTCGCGGTGGCGGTGCTGTTGTCGATCTGGGTGGCCACGCCGCGCATCGCCGTTGCCTCGTGCTCGGCCTTCATCGTGGCGCAGTTGCTGGACATCACCGTGTTCGACCGCCTGCGCCGTGGCAGCTGGTGGCGCGCGCCGATGGTGGCCACGACCTGCAGCGCGACGGTGGATACCACGATTTTCTGGTCGATCGCATTTGCCGGTTCCACCCTGCCGTGGGTGAGCTGGGCGGCCGGGGACCTGGCTGTGAAGCTGGCGATCGGCGTGTGCCTGCTGGCCCCATTCCGCGCGCTGCTGTGGAAGATGGCGCCGCTGCGCGCGACCAGCTGACCGCGCATGCTCTGGTAGGTGCCGACCGTTGGTCGGCACGCCCTGCAGAACTCATCGCTGCCGACAGATTGTGCCGACCAACGGTCGGCACCTACCAGGAGCGGGCCATCGCAGG
>NZ_JBXUHP010000002.1:22990-96738 GCF_057179845.1 Stenotrophomonas maltophilia group sp. SKK55 | reverse complement strand
CAAGCTGGTAGGCAGTTGATCAGATTGAATTGAGCTCTGACCGAATCGCCAAAGAAGAGGTGGACATTCGCCGCGGGGCCTATGTCCGCTATCGGCCAAAAGCGGACATTCAGATTGGAAGTTGCTGTCTACAGCCATTGGGGCGAATCACCTGCCCGCCGACAACTCACCATTCTGCCATAGGCGAAAGCTGACGCCGCCCGGAACCGAGTTGCGCGCGCTCCTGAAGGCAGCTTTGGTGGTCCTCCCCTCAACTAGCATCCAAGTGAGCATGGTTTGGCAAAACTGAGAGGCTGTCGCGCCATGAACCGAGTGGAACGGCGCTGCAAAGGTTTTACAGATGGTGAACCGCGAAAAGGTCTTTCCGAAATCTGCATAACCTGTTTTGCAACAGAGAGAGATAAATGATTTTGGCTTGGCACCACGATCCTTTAGGGCATCATCTTATGTTGGAAGATTGACGTCACCATCCACGCCAAAGCCAATACAGTCCCTGTTTCCATGCCCGATGAGGATAACGTGCGTGTAAGCTCTATGGTTCTTGATCCAGAACGCTTTCAACTCAGCAACGCTTCGGACTTTCACCGCGATAACCTGGTCGTCTGGAACGAGCAGGCGGCAAAACTGAAGCACTGACTTCGCGAGTGGGTCAAGTAACGCGGCCTCGCTAACGAAGTCGCCGATATTGATGATGAGAATGCCCACATCCGAGTGGAGCCGGCCTACTCCAATGGGCCCTGAAACAGCACCACGTGGTACCTCTACAGTTGCAGACCTAGCGTTGATGGATGAAATCTTTGTCCTGTAAAGCGCGGTGTCCTGATCCTCAAGGTCGGGCACAAGAAGGCACGGAACGTATACCCGATCTCCGACCGCAAAAGCTGGCATGTTTTTCCCCTGAATGGGCCAACCAGGAATGGACCGCTTAGAGCGGCATTGCGCGAAGTGTCGCCAATCCGGTTTCAACTTGGAATAGGAAAAATCCTACACCCATTCAACAGGCTGGTCCCCGGAAAAGCAGCCGTGCTGGGCAAGTTCTGGCGGCCCAATCCGGCGTCGATGCTACTTTTGGTGCTTTTGTGTCGTATCACACCGACGTTACGGCACGCCCTAACCCTCTCCGTGATACCACACGCTCATGCTCCCACCAAACCCGAGATCGATCGCGTATGCGAGGATCCAGAAAAGGGCCCTATGCGCGTGGCCGAGCGTCTCCGGCTAGAGGCGGCACACGACTCCGAGCTGATCCGGCCAATTTGACAATCGCTTGCCCGCATCCCAGCCCCTAACCACTTGTTCAGTAGACTCGGCAAACCTAAGATCGAAGACAGGAGACGCAGACTCACTGTCTTCCGACACGAGGATCGCAGTCTGCCTCCAGGGAGGCCGACCAGCCTAACGCCGGCCGGCCATACATTGGCGAACGAAGGGGGATAAATACGCAATGGCAGAGGTTTCTTACTTCTATGTATACAAGGACGTTGCGGGACAGTGGCGATGGCGGTTCACGGCAAAGAATGGAAGAATCATTGCGGTGAGCTCGGAGAGCTACATTAACCTTTCTGACTGCGAGCACTCGGTTATGCTATTGAAGCAGGAGTCTCAGTTCGCACCTGTGATAGGTGACGAGCATTTCGATCGCCTGCGGAAATAGCGCCCCTTTGGGCCGGGGTCGGGTAATACAGAACGATCCCGGCCACTCTAGCGAGAGCCTTGCGTCTCGCTAAGTCCCATTATTCAGCCCGGCGACCGACAGCATTTCCATCGTCCTGCAACGCCTCCACTTAACGCCGAGGTCAAGCACCTCCCGCTGGAGTATTCTGATTTCTGCATCCCTCTGAGCGATTTGCAATCCCGCCGGATTCTGCGGAAATATCGAAGCCATAAACTATGGCTTAGGCAGAGGTGGTCGTGGGCATGAATCGGTGCACCATGAGTTCAAGATCGAGGCGATCCAGCAGATCGTTGAGTACGGCCGCCTGGTAGCGGAGGCCGCCTAGCGGCTGGGCGCATCAATCGACAGTCTTTTCGGCCAGAAGCGGCAGCAAGGCAAAGGCGAGCTTGGCCGGCGCGTGGAGCAGGACCAGAGCGCGGCAGCGCCTCAAGGCTGAGCTATGCACAGCCAGTGGAGCAGCGATCCTGATGTCCGCTTCCGGCCAGAAGCTGCCATTCGACATCTATCAGGACCCGAGCATATCAGCCGTCCAGAGCTGCTTGATCAATCATTACCACCCCGGGGTGATGGCCTTAGACGAAGAGCGGGCTCTCCAGTTCAGATGCCCAGTGCAGACTCCAACTGCTCCCCTGATCACTGATGGGGCGCTGACGGAAGGCCGCCAGCACCAGGTCATATCGGAACTGGAGATGTATCCGCTCACGCCAAGCGGCCACCCCATGTGCGCAGAGGCGAAGCCAGCAAGTCCCGCCTGCGCCATCAAACCGCTCGGCAACTCGTCTGCGTGTTAAGCGAGCTAACTCCCTTTCGCTTGCAGGAAAACGTCGATGCCGTTCTCGCCCGCTATGAGCATCACCGCTGGTAGTCCGTGCGCACCCAGCCTTGTGCAGAGATGTGACAGAAGTTCCTGATCCTGGATGCTTGGAACTGCCTTCACACCCTGGGGATGCGAGTGCCAAGCACCTATCCAAAGCACCATACCGGCTGTTCGACGCTGGGCCTCAGTAATGTCTTCCTGCACGCCGCAGCTACCGCACTGGAAGTCCGCCTCAGTTGACACACTGTCCTTTGGTGCGGAACGGCCGTCCACGAGATGGATTGTGTTGAGCTTGAAATCGACGACGCCCAGAAGGATTCCTCCGGTTTCGAGTGGAAGCGAGTTGGCTCGTTCCCCTAGGAGTTGTTCGCAGAGACCTTCGTCCCAGATAATCTCCCAGTCTCCTACCTTTTTCGAAAAGGTTCGTCTGGCTGCCACCTCAATGTGACGAATGCTGCCGTCGCTCGAAGACTCCCATACATCGATACTTGCACCGGAAAGCATTGACCTATTCCTGATCTGCCCTGCAAGTAATGATGCACTTCGCAACACCTGGTCGTAGCCTAGGACTACAGAGACATCGCGACAGCCCGCCCCACTTCGAAGTGGGCGACCCTTTGCTTCGAGGTGCACTGCTCCCCAATCTTGCTGGATGATCGCCCTGTAGTACTGGGCCTCAAGCGATGCGCCTCTGATTTCCCGCGAGCTGTCCTCAGCAAGAAGCACGCAGCCATCTCCCGACGGCGTCAAGAAGGTTGCCATACCTCGAGGTAGGTCCGCTCCAGACCACGACCTAGTTACCTGGATGGTTGTTGATGCATCGATGAGGAGATCGCCACGCTTCAGGCACGCATGTACCGGCTCTGTATCAAGGTCCGAGGCCCGGTTCTGCAACGCTTTCACATCTGGGTCGGCAAACCCGAGCGTCCGCCGCGCATGGCGTTTGGCTACTTCGACTTTTGGCAACCCAACCTGATCTTGGGTGCCGACATGCCGGACGACGTTGTGCTGAGCTAGAACGTCGGGATCGATGTAGTCCCAGTGACCCCATGCGGAGCGTGACCATATATCGATAAGGGCACTTCCCAGGGCGCCCACTCCTGCAATTACGCCGCGGAACTCACCGTCTTCAATTCCCGACCATCGCTTCGCCTCGTCTCGATCCAGACTGCGGCTGACGTCGATGTGCAGCACTTCGATATCTTGCCAACCCTTCTCTGGCCACCTCGGTCCTTCTCCAAGTATAAGGACTGGCTGGACTGTATCGTTCTCTCCGTACCGGCCAAGTGCCTGTATTTTTAATCCTAGCGCGACCAGGTCACAGTCGATTCTGAAGCCCATCGAGTCGATGCTCACCACTTCACCGTCTCGTAGCCGCGGAAGACGAACGATCAAGATGATTCGCCCCTGACCCGGCTGGATGTTGGCGTTGCAGCATCGCCGGAAAGCCTCTTGAACTGATTTGGCCAGTCCCGGCATCAGCGAGCTTCCCTTAGCTACAAGCAGCTCTTCAAGGCTGCCAAGCGATGACGGCGGCGAGGAGAGTGGCAGGTGCGCGATTGGGGCGGCATCCATGATGAGTATGCGATGCGGCGCCCGTGCCGGAGAAGCAGACGCGACAATGCGCGTGCGATATGTCACTCCGCGTTCCCACTCCCACGCGTCCACAAAAGCGAGCTCCTTGGACGGATCGCTCAAAGCCTCCGCAAAGTCCGGCGGAAGCATTAGGCACTGCCCAAGGCTGTAGAAGACGGGTTCCAAGCCGCGGTCGGCCCCATGAATCGTCCCATCTGCCGTCTTTTCCAGCCAAGCTAGAAGGGTCTCGAGTAGCGCTTCTGGCGTGAACCTGTGTTCCGCAAGCTCCCAGTCTCCCTCCATAATGCAGAGCGACGGCGGTCCTTGGTCACCCGTAGAGTACTGATGCAGCGCTCTCGGGAAGCTCTTCCTGAGAGGTCGAGCTTCGAATGGGAATCGGGCACCAGTTCGGTAGAGAAGTGCAATTCGTTCGATGCGGTGAATCCCTGCGTCGTTCCCAGGGGACACGGCGCCATCACCAACATCGGCCACTATGATCTCTGCAACGAATGGGTGTTCAAGCCGTCTCAGCTCCACAACATTGATATCCGCGTGTGCATTGCAGGCCCTGAGGAGGGCCCGCATGCGGCCATCGCGGAATGGATCAGGCTCATCTTTGGGGATGCTGACCCCCCAGTCGAGAAAATCTGAAGTCACTGAGGGCTGCCCGCGCGCGGCGCGGCAGCCAGTGCCGCTACCGTAGAAGAGCCTGCGCCTGCCTTCCTGACTCGGACACCTCCGAATGAAACCTGGAGATCCAGCGGAGCCTGCTCCCAATGGTGCGGATACTCTCCGGTGCACATGAATTTTCCGCCCACAGTAGCCAGGATGCTCTCGTACTCCGTCTTAGCGCGAATACACGGCGGATCATTCTTGTCATCCAGGATCCGCTTTGAGCTAGCCACAATCACGGCACCTGTCTTCGCCTGACCTAGGGCAGCTCGCGCTTCAGGTGACACTTGGGCCTTTTCGCCCTTTTCGGACCAGCTATCCCATGACAGCGAATGCCACGAGCAATGGTGCGGTGCCTGAAGAAGGTCGTACTGCAGCTCTCCACTCTTGCCATACTCAGCCCAGAGAAGCTCCCATACGTAAACTTCCGCATCACCGCCAGACAAGAATTTGCAGCGCGGCCGTCCGGCCTCGACAGAGTCCAAGGCGAAGTTGATGACGATGCTGGAATTGTTCTTCTTCAGCTCCTCAACAATGTCCGGGTCATCGCAGAGGATTGGCGCGAGCAGCGTTGCCTCAAAGTAGGAGCTACTAGCCCCATTGATACGGTTGAAGGTAGTACCAGGCTGGATGACGATCGGGGCGAGATCATCCGTCTTGCCGTCAACGTCCTCACCCATCAGAAGTACGCGCTCGCCGTCCTTGTTCCCTAGACCATGGCGGAACTGCGTTACCCGCCGCTTAGCCTCGCGATTAAAAGCCAATGCGTCGTCGCAGAGAACATGGTCCTTTGAACGACGGCGGAAAACCAACGGAGACGACCAGATTTCCCGGATGACTATCCGCTTGTCGTTGTCCGCCTTGTTGTCATCAGGATAGTTCTCGATTGGGCCCAGGTAGAAGTGACGGGCCAGACCGAGACAATGGTCTTGATCAGGGTGACTCAACATGAAGACGTCGACATAGGGCCGGCCAAATCCATCCCGCTGCAGCCTGCCCCGCAGGTCCGAAGCCACATCACGTACAGAAGTGTCGTCAGCATCGTCCGCCGCCGCGCGGATGTTAACGTCAATAAGGATAGAACTGACCGCAGCATCCGCGAGGCGGATCAGGGTCATGTCACCGCAGTCGACCGGGAAGAACGTGATGTTGCTCATTCGAGTTGCGCCTCATCGTGTTGACCACCCCGTGGCCTTCAGACGCACTATACTACGAAAAACTATGAGGTCATAAAAAGTAGTGGATATTTTTGGAAGATTCTCACATGCCTAACAAATTCAATGACTTAAAGGATGTGTCCGCCCGCAAAGAGCGCTGGGGTCAGGCACGCCGGCTAGAATTCATTGACTCTCGGCTCTTGTGGGCAGGTAAGGTCAATCGTTCTGACCTAGTGGAGTTCTTCAAGATCTCACCCCCTCAGGCGACTCTGGACTTTGCTGAATACGCCGCACGCGCCCCGCTGAATGCGAAGTACGACGCCAAGGAGCGTGCCTATGTGGCGATGCCGACATATGCGCCGATCTTCACCGAAGGATCGAGCGCCCGCTATCTGGCGGAACTGCATGCGATCACTACCGGCTTGCTGAGTCCCGATTTGAGCTTCTTGGGTAACCCGCCGCCTTCAGAGATCGTGAGCTTCCCTAGCCGCCGGGTCGATGTCTCGCTACTACGGGAGACCTTGTCTGCAATTCAGTCCGGCAGAGCTCTGGAGATCACCTACCAGACCATGGCACGTGCTGAGCCAGATGTAAGGTGCGTCTCACCCTTGGCATTGGCCTACGACGGATTCCGATGGCACATCCGAGCCTACTGTCACTTGCGCAACGACTACCGTGACTTCCTCTTTGCGCGAATCTTGCTGGCGAAGCCATCTGGAGACGCTCAAGCCACGATCAGTGGCGACGTACAATGGAACCGCGTGATCGATATTGAGATAGCACCAAACCCTGCTCTCTCGGAGGGCGCGCGGCGAGTGATTGAACTTGACTACGGCATGTCAGAAGGCAAATTGAAGCTGAAGTGCAGACAAGCAATGGGCTATTACTTGTTGGCACGCTTGGGTCTTAAAGAACAAGAGAACGAAGCGGCAAGATCGCAGCAGATTGTCCTTGCAAACCGCACCGAACTAGCTGCCTACCTTCCCTCAATTGTGCGGCCGGATTTCTAGTAAAGGGCCAGTCATGCCGAACCGGGAGCAGCGGAACCTGGCTGCGCGCCCTCTATCGCCAGAACAGTTCGAACCAGACGTACGCCCGCTACGCGCGCGACGACACTTGCGCCAAGGTATTGCAGGCAGAAGATTGCGGCCACGGGGCCTCGTGCGAAGCCGAGATCGAAGAACGTGAGCGCGATGGGGGCCACCACGGTAACCGGGAGTGACACTACTGCCAGATCCCGAAAAGTGAGAAAGCGACGATTGGCATCAAGAACTGCCTCGTCATTGCGATGGTCGCGGTAAATTTTGTACCACAGGCGCTGCTGTTCATCCGGGTCTGACGGAAGAGGACCCCGCCGCGCCGCAACTGCTTCACCGTCTATTCTCGAGTCTTCTCTTAGGTGCCTGGAGAATGCCGAATAGCCAGGCAAGTGATGCTTGGTTCTCCAGAAGACGAGTGCAGCCTTCATGTCTGGCGAGAGAATTGAGGTCATCATGTAGAGCATTGGAGGGGAAAGTACTGTCGTTAGCCCACCTATGATCATCTTCGGGTCGGCAGCACCCCAACGCCAATCGGGAATCAAGACGTAGGTTAGCAGCGCCATATCGAAAGCTATGAAGGCTCCGAGCCATCTCAGCAGTCCTCCTTTTGCAGACACTTCCTTCTCCCCGGTCAACTAGATTGGCAGGCGGTTGATATTTACCTCTCCCGCCAGATTATGCCTTCCCGAAGGCACATTTAGGTAGGGCGCACGAGCTTTTGGGCCTAAGGGCACGGCCCAAGCGTTCGGTGTCAGCCCGGATCTTACCTGTCAGCCTTCCGTGGGGAGATCGGTCAAGGAGCGGCGATGGGTGGCGCTAGCTCTGGGCCAGGAAGGCCCTGCACTTCTCTGCCGAGATCTCCCATCGCCGGAATGGGAGCGTCCTAGGCCGCAGGGACCATGACCTTGGATAGCTAACCAGTATCTGCCAACATTCTTCCTATAGACAGGGAGAGCCTCCAATGGAACGAGTGATCAATATCTACCATGATGGTCAGCTGGTGCGTCTGGTAGACGAGGCTAAAGTCAGCCCAAGGGATAACACATATACAGTTGTTGTGGGAGAGAACGGAGTTGGAAAAAGCCGGCTGTTGTCGGATATTGCGCGGCTTCGGATTAGCGAGTATTACGGCCCAATCGGCACTGGGCAATTTAGTCATCCCCCACATCCTGTGGTCGTTGCGGCTTCAACGAGTCCCTTCGACAAGTTTCCAGCGCCGCCAAGGCGGAGTGCAAAGGCGCAGAAGAACTACCGCTACGTTGGGATGCGTGGAGAGGGCATTTACGGCTCATCATCAGCCGTGTCGCTGCTGTCCTCCGCAGCTCGGGGATTGCTATCGAAGCTGGCTGAGACCCCGCCTAGCTTGAACCTACTAGGTGTCCTGGAATCGCTGAATTTCTCTCCAGTGTTCACCTTTGTACTGAAGCCTCAGTTTGAACGTTCAAGGGTGGACGGTTCATCGAACCGTCATAGCGTCGAAAAGTCATCCTTCAGGTCTGGGCAATTTAGGTACAGCTTCGATCGCCGCGTCGCGTCCATTATTGAGGCCACCGATGGTCTATCGGCAGTCTTGAAAGACCTCGACATTGCTTCTGATTTGATGGATACGCCTGGCGCATTGCGTCTGGAGGTGGACTTTCGCAGCAACGTCGCGACCCTTGGCGGCACTCGGCTAGGGCGTAAGCGCCTTGGGGCATATCTGCGGCTGTTCGACGATAACTTGCTTCGATTGATGGATATTGAGGTAGAGAAGCTTGGACACCCGCCTTTCAGCCTTAAGCGCGCAAGTTCTGGCGAGCAGTGCTTGCTTGTACTCATGCTAGGTATCGCAGGGCACATTCAAGACAACTCTCTGGTTCTGATCGACGAGCCCGAGATTAGTCTCCATCCGGAATGGCAAGAGCGCTTCATGGCCCTCCTGCAGTCTGCTTTTTCGCCTTATAGCGGCTGCCAGTTTGTGATCGCCACGCACTCCCCCCAAATCATCGCGAGGCTGAATGGTCCCGGATCCTTCATCTATCACCTGCGCAAGGGGAAGCTCTATCCTGCGTCGCAGTTCCAGCGCCGCTCTGCAGACTTCCAGCTAGCGGAACTCTTCGACGCGCCTGGCATGATGAATGAGTACATCTCAAGGGTGTGCTTCAACCTGATCGCCCAGGTGCGCGTTGGTCGCCCGCTTACCCGCGAAATGAAGGGGGAGATGGAATGGCTTTTCCAAGTGCGCAACAAGCTTGACCCCAGTGACAAGCTTATCTCGTTGATCGACTCACTCTCAGCGCTTCTCAAGGAGGAGCGGGCATGATTGACGAACCCGTCGTCTTTAGCGCGGATGCGCTCAATAGAATAGATGCCATACGTGCGCACCCCCAGTACGATCACACGAAGTGGTCCGATGCCAGCCTTGAGCCGGTTCGTGTCGATGTGCGAGATCATTACCGACGCGTACAGCGCTTCGTGTGTCCGTATTGCCTGAACCTCCTGTCGGTCAGGTCGGCTGCGGGCTCTACCGTCGAGCACATCGCTCCCAAGGCGACGTACGTAGGGTACATGTTTGAGCCACTCAACCTGTGCGTCTGCTGCCCTGATTGTAATGAGTACAAGAGAAACAGGGAGGTCCATGTCGACCCACCGGTCAAGGGTTATGTGCCGGTGAATTACCCCAGTGATCCTAAAAAGTTTAGGATCGTACATCCGCACTTTGATGAGTACTCAAAGCACATTAGGCGGGCGGGCATCCTGTACATACCATTGAGCGAGAAGGGCAGCTATACCTTCTATGTCTGCCATCTCGGCCGCTATATCAGTGAGTTTGGTGTGACCGACGCGATGTTCAACGACTTGAATGCCGTTATGCAACGTCACAGGTTCCACGAGGGATAGCGCATCCCCTGCGTTACATCAAATTGGGCGATCGGGCTGTCTCGCAAACTCTAGGGACGAAGCTGGATGATTGGCGACGAGCAATCTTGTTCCTATCTGGCTTCCCGCTCCTCAGTATTGAGAGCGCGGGTTGGGCTCAGCTCGGTGCAAGCATGCTTTCAGGGACACATGCCAATCATGTATCGGTACGGTGCCATCTTGGCCAGAATATCCTCCCAAGCGGAGTTGGTGTCGGGTCGCGGTGCATTGCGGCTAGCTCAGGCTTTGGCCTGGGCGACCAGACCAGCTCAGGATGAATTCTTCCTGCTCCATTGTCTCCACCGCGCCGGGCCGCACTGAGCGCACTTTAGCAATTGCATCGATGCCGTCTGAAGCGCAGCCTGTTTCAATGAGGAGCATCGACGCTACTGTGCCGGCCCGACCCAAACCGCCTTTGCAGTGCACCACGATCCTGGTTCCGGACAAGAGCTTGGCCGCGAACTGTGGCCCTAGGGATCGCCATGGCTCAAGCAGTCGCGCATCAGGTACCGCACCATCCGTAATTGGCAGGCCGTGCCACATCAAGCCGTGCGCTCTGGCACGTTCCGCCAAAGAGGTGATTTGCAGCTCCTCGAACTCCCACGGCTCAATCAACGTGATCAGATGCTGTGCTCCCCACGCGACGATCGAAGCTAGATCGACGTCCAGGTCCCGAGCCCAAGACCCAGTCATTGCAACGTCCTGATGCTTTCCTGGTGCAAAGGTGACGCCGATCCCACCGCCGTTCGTACCGACGGGCAAGGTAGCAATCTGCAGTGGATGGGAGATACTTGTCCTGCTCACCTGCTCTCTCCAAAATCAATAGCCCTCAGGGGCGAGAAGCAAATCAGTCACGGTTGAGACGGCGCGTTGCGCAGAGGCTGGATCCGAGAAATCCGCTTCAATGCCTTCAAACACGATGTCTGCACGACGCAGGGCGGTGAAGACGCGAGCACCGTCTACTGAGAACCTTTGTGCGATCGTCAATCCAATGCCAGAGCGGCCGCCAGTAACTAATGCAACCTTTCCCTTCATGGACACGGTAAGCGCTTCCCTGTTGTGTTAGAGCTGACAATCAAAGCATCTACGTGCTGAACATGGTGTATTGGGAACCTAGTTGCGTAGGATCCTGGAGGATGCCTACTACAAGCCGAAACAGAACGTCGAGGATAGAGTAGCGAACGCGACCCTTATCAGCTTCTGGAGTTTGGTAGTCGCTGTTTTCAGCAAACCCTGAGATGACGGATTCCACCCAGCTGATTCGGCGGCGCATGTGGCGTAGGCTATGTACTGGCTACGACGAATCATCGGAAAGCAGCATGAGCAGACCCTACTCAGTAGAGGACAAAGCGTTGGCCGCTCTTGACCGTCTGGTGAAGCGACGCCCAACCAATGAATTGTTGAAAGCAAAGATGGCCGCAGGTCACCGGATCATCACGCCAACCTCGGTCGCGGCGGAGGCGGGCGTAAATAGAGGAAGCTTTGGATCAAGGCACGCTCGACTGGGGCATGTCTGGCTCAAAATTCAAGAACTAGCTGAGGAGGAGAAGCGCGGCTCAGTGACTGAAGAGCTCGCCAAGCTCAGAGCCGAGAATGCAAGGTTGAAGGCTCTGGTGTACAAGACAAATATCCACAACGCTTCCCTTCAGCTCGCAGTGTCCCGGCTTCAGAAGAGAAGTGCCAACAGGGATGAAGCGGCCAATGTCGTCAACTTCCGCCGGAACGATCGGAGGCGTCCCCGGTAGCCTTAGATATCATCTTCAGAACTGCTCGACTCTGAACGATACGACTCATGGCAATCTTTGATCGCTGGTCTTTAGAGTTGATCCGATCTGCTTGGACAATGGTCTGATTCTTCAGAAGTCGATCCTCCCAGAAGTCCCGATGCTCTGGGAGGATGATGCAGCACTTGCACCCCGCACACAGGCCGGGCGATCGTACGCCGAAGTCTGGCGAGGCGCGGACGGTGAGCAGGCTTGCGTGTGGATTGCAGCTGGAGCGATCAGGCACCATATCGATCAGACAACTCGCGTACGTCCCTGTCCATATCCGCAGGTCGGTGAGCTTCACGTATGCTACGGCCTTATCAATCAGTGTTTCTCCGTCCATCACTGACAGTGCCTTGGCCATTGATTCGGCATGCTGCATGAGAAGCCGCTGTGCCGGTCCCCCCCCGATCGGCTTGCCAAGAGTGATTTGAACGAGGAACCTGGAGGTCTCCATGACTCTCTCTCCTTCCAGATTCTCGAGCAGCGCTGCGTCGTTGCCGATGTACCCTTGATCCGTGATCTGCTCGCTCATGTGACGGAAGTGTGTCCGAAGTGCAGGCATAAGCTCCGGCTTGGATCGGAAGACGTAGTGCGCAAAGGTGATCCTCCATCGCTGTGGGCGGAGGGATCTCACCTCGTAGATAGCTTGCGTCATCTCGATTCCACGCTTCTTAGTGAGGGCCTCCACGGCGAACTCGCGCTGCAGGAGAGAGTTTCGGTTGGCTGTCATTCGGCCAACTCCATCAGCACCGGATGGAAGGGACTTGGCGTGGGAGAAGCTGAGCATCAGCGTGCTGCTGCCAGAAAGAGCTCTCCAAGGCTCCATTAGCCGAACCAACACTTCGATGGACTTCAGAACAATCGGCATGTGCTTTGTACCCAGCGGACGCAGTCCGGCTGTCCACTCATGGCGAGTCGCTTCCCTTTTGGCTGAAATGCCGCAGATGGAGAAGACCTCCATCAGTCCGTCTAGAGAAGTCACTGACTTGATCACACCGTGCTGCAGCGTCGGATCGTGGTCCAAGGATAGGCCTATCAGCTCATGAGCTCGAATCCCAGTGCATGCCTGCAGCAACGTACTACATGCGCTTTGAGTCATCAGGATTAGGCGTCTGAGGGCCTGAGTTCCGCTAATTTCGCGCTCGTCCCCAGCGTCATCAATCCGATCCGTTGCGAGCAGCGGCTCATGCCAAGGCGTTAGTGTTCCAGGGATCGGACTCATCTGGAACTCCTCGATGTGCCGTTTGATCTCACGAAGACATATGATTCGTCTTGGTCCCTTCGCGCTCCTTGCGTCGATGAGCATCGGGATGATCTCAGCCTGAAGTCTGATCACATCTTCCGAGCCGTGTTCGATCCATTCATATGCGTAGGTGAGGATTGGCACCGAGATCTCGTCCGGGATAGGCAGCAATCCACCCGTTCGAGCGAGCCCAAGCGGCCCGGTCACAACGTCATAGGTTTTTCTTCCATCAAACGGTGCTTCGCAGGGTGCTTGTCCACCTCTGGCGCGCAAGCTGTCCGCGAGCTCGTAGATCTGTGTAAGTGGGTGAATAAGCTTGTAGGCAGTGGAATGCGTCCACGCTCTATCTCGACCGACATCACCTCCGGCCATGATGTATTGCTCTTCGAGACCTTCGACATACTCCCAACTCACAGCTGTGGATATGTCGAAAAGCGTGCGGATTTCCCGCTCCCCCATGAACTTCACCAGCTCCCTCACGCCCATGTAGGTAGAAGGAATAGATCCAACCGTCATGCGTACCGTGTCATCGACGATGGAGGTCTTGAGGTAGCACTTCAGTTCATCCAGCAGTCCCCTGTGTTTGTAGTCTGTGAGTAATTCCCCGCGCGCAACCGGGATTGCCCAATCAACGGTGACGAACTCCCTCTGTTGGCCGACAGTGGTTTGAGCGAACGTCCAGACATTACTGTCATAGTCCACCTGGAATGAAGGGTGCAGGGTTGCCGCCTGCGCTGATCTGATCTTTCTTACTGCAGGCATAGCCTTACCTCTAGAGTGGACGCTCTGCTAACGCTGCGGTCCGAACTATTCAAGTGTGGGGAGCGACGTCAGCATGATCATCGCCGCTGCTTGTCGATTCGCATTTGTGCTCACAGCGGGAATCCATGAGTCGCGGATCGCTAGGTAAGCGTTCTCGAACTTTCGCCGCCATATCTCGCTGCCAAGCTCTGCCCTAGCTTCTTCGTATAGCTCCTGCAGTTGAAGGAAGCGGGCGAGCGCGTAGGCTTCGTTTGAGTCAGCTACTGCGAGCGGGCACGCAGGGCAAGCTCCATAGCTGGTGCAGAGTTTGCCCGGGCGCTGACCCGGTTGCGGACTTTGGAATGGATCTGCGCAGCAGAAGCCCTGCGTGGCTGCCGTATGCTCACGGTCACTCCGGGTTGAGCGCGTATCAATATTTCCATTTGAAGTCACCCAGCGCTCCTGGGCCGCCATGGCTCCTGCCATCTGTTCCTTTTGCCGACGCTGCATCGTGGTTGTCTGATAGCTGTCTTGACCAGTTGACAGCAGCCGATGGCCCAGCATTGCTCGGAGCTCGAAGGCGTCGCCGTCGGTCAGTCCATCAACCACTTCAGAGAACGCAAGCCTATTTGCGCGTGAGCCGGAGTACTTGAGCCCCCTTCGTTTGCAGAACAGCGTGATGTAACCGGTCACGCGCGTGTTTACATCGTCGGTTCTGCATGAGTAGGAATCGATGAGCATTCCTCGGCGCTTGTGGCGCCCACCTTCGGATACTGCGTGCAGGAAGAAGTCATTGGCAAGCTCGCCATCAGCGTAGTCTCTGATTCGTCTGGTCCAAGCTATGACGAAACGTATCAATCTTTCCGGGGCTAGCGGGTGATCGCTGGCGGGGAAGGCCGCTCGCTGTGGTGCCCCCTGATCGCTCTCCCCAGCCCTGTGCTTGGATGACTTGATCACCGTACGTTTCCGTCCAAGCGGGTAGTGCTCAGATATGCCATCCAGAGTGAGTGTTCTAAGTGGCTGCTCGTTGAACCCCGAGTGCATGGCCAGTACCAGGAAGAATGGGATGAGATCACCACCGATGGGGTGCGCAAGCCTCCTCAGGCGGAAGTACTCACTTTCACTGATCTTTCCTACCCCAGGGAGCTGGCGAACCTCCGCTTGGCGAGGAAAGTGACCGTCAAAGTTTGCCAGGATCTGCGCAATTGCCTCCGCCGGGTCGCTTAGCGATACAGCGTCGCCCTTACTCTTCTTAGCAATAGCACTGTGTACCCTGTCCAGAAGCGGCCATACTTCATCCATTGTAGAGATGCATTCTTCAACAGCGGCCTTCATGACGTTGGCCCAAGCCGCACGGTCAAGCTCTTTAGGATTGCTCTTACGTGGCAGGCCTGCGAACGGCTTTGTGGGAATACGGATCACCTGCCAGCATGGGTCCATCTCGTGCAGCGCAAGGACGACCTTCTTGAAGGTCCCGTAGTAGTGACGCTGTGTCTGCACCGCGAGCGTGATCGGGTGCGTGGCATCCTTTCCTTTCAGATAGGTTAGAAACGATTCGCCCAGGTCCATCGGAACGTCATCTGGACCGTTTATCTCCACTCTTGTTGCGGCTAGGTACTGCCCCAGGCCACTCACCATGTTGTTAGCTGAAGAGGATCTACTTGTCTCTCTGCTATTTTTGTGGGCTCTGCAGAACGCTTCGGCGAAGATCGGTGCGGCTGCACCTATGCTCTTCCACCGGCTGAGGTTGACGATGTTGTCGCGTTGGTCGCCGGCGCGTCTGAACGCCGCTTCCAGGCGATCAGCGGTCTCGCGTACATCCCATTTCTTCGTTGCGCTGACCTTGTCCTCATCTCCCAAGGCGTGCCGGAGTTGAGCGGTCCTTCTTCCTGCCACGTTTTGCTCTCCTCCGTATTCGATTCTCTCTGCGTGGGTTGGTCGTTTGCGTGTGAGGTCATGCTCGTCCATTAACGGGGGAACTCTGCGCTCAAGCCGATCCGCCCGCTACGCCTAGTTGCATAAACGATTGACCTTCAATGTGCAGCCTGATGGACTCCCTGATTTCGCTCTCGAAGGCATTCGCGCTTCTCAGGTAGATGGACTCGGTCGTCTCCCTGAGGCTGTGCCCTAGTACTGACTGAACATACTTGATCGCATCCATGTCGCCGTTTGCGCGCTTCTCCATGTACGTGTACAGGGCGAATGTGTGCCGAAGCGCGTGGATGGTTATCCGCTCTCGCTGCGTTGATTCATAGCGCGCCAGGTCGGGCTCTTTGGAAAGGCGCTTAAGCAACCTGTCTTTGGCGAGAGCGAAATGGCGATCGAACGTCTGGGGAGTTATCGGACTACCCGCATGCCTGCGGTCGTTTACGTCGAGAACGAATAGTGCGCCGTGATCCTCCAGCTTGCGGTACCGCAGTCGGAGGTCAATGAGGGCCTGCCGAGTACCCTTGGCATAGCATTTCAGCGCCTCTAGGAGCCAAACTGGTACGGGAACATTGCGCTTCTTGTTGCCCTTTCCGACCACTGGGATGGCAACTGCGGAAAGCGGATCGCGCCCTTCGGTGCGCGTCTTAAGGACGGTGATCGCATGCAGATCGCACACTTCAGACCGCCTCAACCCGGCGTGGTAGCACAGCTCAGCCATCAATCGCTGCGCCGTGGTCGCGAGCGCCAGTTCAACGAGACCGTTTCTTTCGACCACGGGTTTAGGGCCTAGTTCGTCGAGAACGCCTACGACCGTCTCGGGATGCAGCGCAGTAATGAGCTCGTCAGCGTCGTTCAGCCCGGGCAGATTCACGTCAACATCGAGAACTTGAACAGTTCCTCGCTTTGTCTGCTTGCTCAGCAGCGCTGGCGGCTTCCTTAGATAGCCCCGTTTCACACAGAAGGCGACTAGCTTAGTCACGGTCGACCATCTTCGGTGGATGGTCGCGGCGGCAAATTTCTCGAGGGTCACCGCGGAGTCCAGGTCCGTCAATGTGTCCGCGTAGGCTTTGAGGAGCTGCTCGTCTACATCCGAGACGCGCTTTTTCCTTGCGTCCAAAAAGTGATGGAAGTCGGTGAGGTCAGCCGCTATTGCTGCCGTCGTATTCTTGCTGCATGCAAGCTTTGGATTCCGGTCAATGGTGAGATGAGAATCTGCAAAGAACTCAAAAGCAGGCTGAACGAGTGATCCGTCCGACCTGCTGATTAGAAAGCAGAAGCCCTCGGGCAAGGGCACGCCTTGCTCACCCGTTGTCACCGTCGCTGGTGAAGTGATCGCATGCGCGGTGCAGATTTCGACGTCGTAGGCCATGGCGCCGAAAGCTATCAGGTACGCGAAAAATTTTCTGGCGCGTGAGCCTTACGGTACATTAACAAATGGAATGAGAATCAGATCTGTTTTTTACTGTCATTGATTCAGTGGTTTACGCCTGATCGTGAGCCTTCTGGTACGCTTGATGTGAAGGACAGCCCAAACTTTAGCGGGGGCGAAGTGCGCAAAAGCCCAGCGGATTCGGTCATCGCGGACTCGAGATTTTCGCTTTCGCTACCAACTTGGGGGTCCGCTTGACCCTGCAGTCGATAGCACGCGGTCTATGGCTACCGAAGCGCGCTGGCAGTGAGTTGGCATGAGCAGATCGGAGACGACGCGCCTGCTACTGCGCATCCTTCGGCGAATCGTATCGGCTGGAACGACGTGTGCGTGCGGCGCTTCCACATTAGTTTCTGACGGCGCAGATAGGGGTGCCGTAGAAGGCCTGCAGCACCTCCACTGAGAGCGGCCTCTCGATTGCCGTCTCCGGCGTCTCCAAGACGAACCCTATGGAAGACCTACTTGAGGCTTGTTCGCATGGTGGTCCGTATCTGTTCCATTTTTGGAAGAGAACCATCCGTACATGTGTGCTCTTGCGAAGCGCCATCGAGACGACGCTGTCATTGAAGCTAGCCTTCGGTCCTGCGGGCCGGGTTGAATGCACTCTCCAGTTGCATGATGCGATCAGTCAGGCGTGCAGTTGCGATCTGCAACCCGTCGTCGTCCGCCGAGTACGGAGAGCCAAACAACGGTATCTCAACCCATAGGCTCTCTTGGCCGTCATGCACGTATGGGCCGTGGTCATCCAGCAGAAGGGCGTCGCCCAAGTGGGGGGAGACATAGGAGAGATCCTTTGTCTTTCCAGACCAATGGATGTAGCGAAGTCCGGAAAACCATACCGGTACACTGCCTTCCGTAGCCAGCAGTCCCGCAATGCTTCGGGCGAGTGCTTCGGGAACCGTGGTGAACAGCACAAGTTCCTCGAACTGAGATCGGACATCCTCAAGGAACCTATATAGGCCTGGGCGAGGGATCTGACTGACTGCGTTCGAGATGAGCGTACCTTCGAGGTCCAACGCCAGGATGGTTGGCTTCATAAGGAGTTCCTGTTGGGATCTTTCGACCCAGAGTAATCGTGTCGTTAGGTGACTGCCTACTGCGTAGAGCGAATTATGCTGGTTCGGTTTACGCATCCTGGAGCATTCCGCGACCACTCACTTCCGCTGGATTGCTTCTGAGACTTCTATAGCCCAACGAGAGGTGTGGATAATCCGGGCCTCCTGTAGCTGCTCTTGGAGGATCTGGCGCTTGGTGAGCTGAGACACCTCCTCCCATTCGTTCCTGAAGATGTAGGTGGCGTTGCCTGTCTCCGGGCTCTCGAACACGTACCGACTCTTTCGCGTGAACCCGAAGACGATGTACTCACTGAAACCGCCTAGTCCTACTGCCATAAAGTCTGGCTCGTGACGAGTGATGGTCCGGATGCGCTGTCTAGCGGCTGCGCGATCGCTTTCGGTAAGCTGCTCCAGATAGTTATCCAGCACCTGCATCGCTCGATCGAACGGGAACTTCCCAGGAGGAAGAATGCGCCAGTTGACCTTCTCGACCCTGACTGGCACCGCAAGGTTCGGGTCAACGATTTCAAAGTGTGGGAAGCATTCCAGGTAGAGGTTGAGGAGATTTGCAATGCTCTCTTCTGGCTCCGTCCGATCAATGATCCTCGTAGCCATTGCGATACCACCGTCTGTCTCCACGGCGGTGAGGAATTCACCAGGTGGTGCAATGTGTTCCCGGGGATAGGTTTCGTAAGATCTCGTCTGAGTGCCGTGGTGGGTTTGCCCGTGCCAGTCCTTCCACGACGTGTTGATCGATCGAGACTTGGTGATCATCGGAAGGTCCTTTCTGACGATCTCTTTGCCCCGGGCATTGAAGAACGTCGCGGGTCCTTCGGCGCTTGGCACAATGGAAGCACCCGCTAGCGGAACGCCGTCAAATCCCAGCATCGCCGCCTGGTCCTCTGTGAGTGGGCTGCTAAGGAGACGAAATTGTGGCAATCGCTCAATCGTACTTCGGTAGACTGATAAACCTCTCACTTGCTTGGGCATACGCTAGTCCTTGTCATGAGGAAGCGGGATAACCAAATACGTTTAGAGAGCCGTCTGAGCTTACTACGCAGGAAGGGCTAGTTCAGTTTCGGGGAGATGGTATCAGCACTCGGGAGCCTGTTACTCCTTGTCCCTGTAAGCACCGCTCCGACTGGATCCTTCGCTCGTAACTGCTGCTACCACGCTTTCCGTCTGGTTAGAAAAGTTGACCTTGTGGCGACTTCTCCTGGGGAGGTTGAAACAGATGAGTGGCTAGTGCAGGCAGCCTTGTGAAACCGAGCTCACGATACTTTTTTTCAAATCGCTTACGGATCAAGTCCGCCACCGGTCCAGTTCCGGACATTCTGGTGCCGAAGCTGGCGTCGTACTCCTTCCCGCCATGCATCTGTCGCATCAAGCTAAGCACGTGCGCGGCCCGATCAGGGTAGTGCAGCTCGAGCCATTCTCTCCAGATCTCTTTGATCTCGTTAGGTAACCGGAGAAGCACGTAGCCAGCGGCCCGGGCACCGTGTTCGTGAGCGGCCTGAAGGATAGCTTCTAGGTCATGGTCCGTGATCATGGGTATGACAGGCGCGATCAGAACCCCAACCGGGACCCCTGCATCGTGCAGCTGATTCATTGCTCGCAGCCTGGCGTGGGGAGCGGCAGCTCGCGGTTCCAGCTTTGCCGATAGCTTCCTGTCGAGCGTAGTGACCGAGAAGTAGACCGTAACCAACCTGTCCTTGGCCATCGACGCCAGCAGTTCGATGTCCTTGGTGATCAGCGCGCTCTTGGTGACGAAGCTCACCGGATGCTTGGCATCAGCAAGCACCTCAAGGCATTGGCGTGTAATTTGGTAGTTCCTTTCAATCGGCTGATAGCCGTCTGTGTTTATTCCCAGAGCAATTGGGGCGCACTTGTAGTTCGACTTGCTAATTTCCGCTCTGAGCCGCTCCGGGGCATTCGTCTTTGCAAATAGGCGCGTCTCGAAGTCCAAGCCCGGTGAAAGGCTCAAGTAGGAATGGGAGGGGCGGGCAAAGCAGTAAACGCACCCATGCTCGCAGCCGCGGTACGGATTTACCGACGCGCTGAAGCCAACGTCGGGGGATGTGTTGCGGCTGATCACCGTTCGCGCTCGCTCTTCCTGTACCTGAGTTCTCAACTGCGGCGCGTCTTCCATCTCCTGGTAGACCGATTCCCAGCCATCGTCGATTCCCACTGTTGCAGTGGTATCGAAACGGCTCGCGACACGCGATGCTGCCCCTCTACCTTTGAGGGGAACTTGGGCCTTTCGAGCATCCTGTTCCATGGCAACAACTTGGGAAGATTAGGTTGTTAGTATTATTGCTAACCACAACCACCGCAACACCCTGGAATTCAGCTAGCTGTAGGCCATTGGGTAATCTGGCGAGAAAGTTTTACCCAAACTTATCCACAACTTCGGCTTGTGCAGTCTTTGTCAGCTACGTTGGCCGTGGAGCGCTTTGGCTTCGGCCAAGAAGGTTTGCATCAATGCACGCGATCGACGTGTTGCTGCAGGCAGTTGAATACCCAACTGCGCGCAGAGCGAAGTCGCGTACGCCATCTGTGCACCCGTGGGTGGCTTGATGTCCCAATCTGTGAGTTGCGGGATGAGCTTTGACAGCTCTTCTGCCAAGCGGCATTCGAAGCCCCTGGCTTGCCCTTCCTCCTCCTGCATCCGACGCACCTGCATTGCAACTTGCTCCCTGCCCATGGGCGAGAAGGGAACCTCAAGCGTGAACTCCAGTTCCGGACATACGAGGTAAAAGTTCATGAGATGGGCAATTAGTACTTATAAGTAGACTACCTTTAGAGGCGTAGTCTTTAAAGTACCGGGACCACAAGCTGCTTCGTATGGTCGAGCATACGAATCAAGCGAAACTTGCAGATGTGATCCGCGCGCATCGTATTGCTCTGGGTGTCAGCCAGGAAGTCTTTGCTGACCACATCGAAATGCACCGCGCCTACTACAGCAAGATCGAACGTGGCGAAAAGAACGTCACTCTCGCTACCTTGGAGCGCGTGGCTGATGGTCTGGGCACGTCGATGTCAGCCTTGCTACGCGCCGCAGG
This sequence comes from Stenotrophomonas maltophilia group sp. SKK55, assembly GCF_057179845.1. Lineage (NCBI taxonomy): Bacteria > Pseudomonadati > Pseudomonadota > Gammaproteobacteria > Lysobacterales > Lysobacteraceae > Stenotrophomonas > Stenotrophomonas maltophilia group sp. SKK55. The sequence continues at coordinate 75,676 of NZ_JBXUHP010000002.1, read as the reverse complement.
TCTCTAACTTTCTTCGCAGCTAAAAAGCGAGGGCCAGCTCGTCCGAGAGGGGCGAGCTCGCCGTTGCTGCGCGCGCTCCTGCCAAGCCGATGTGTTTACTGATACTCCGCTAAACTATTGATCTATATCCATTTGTCTGGTGAACAATCAGGGGGTATTGATACCATGCTCACAACCGCGATACGGATTCACCGACTGGCTGAAGCCGACGTCTGGCGAAGTGTTGCGGGTGATGATGCTGCGCGCGGTCTCGGCGCGCACCTCGGTGCGCAGGCGCGGCGCGAGGAACTCCTCGCTCTCATCGACCGCCCAGCCGTCGTCCACCGCCTCGCTGACGGCGCTTTCGAAGCGCCCAGCAAGGTGGGACGTGGAACCTCGGCCCTTGATCGCAATACCCATTGCGGCAGCGTACGCCGGGGCTGTCTCAATGGCTGCGACGGCCGTCTGAAGGGTTCAGGGCAAGTCTGAGCCGAGCGTGGGCTCGGCTCTACAGTGGATACGGGTACCTTGTAGAGCCGAGCCCATGCTCGGCTGCATCCATCGGTCAGAGCAGGGCCAGATAGCCCCGCACGGTAGCATCCAGCCCGTCATACAGTGCCTCGCCGATCAGCGCGTGGCCAATCGACACCTCCAGCACGTCCGGCACCTGGGCCAGGAAGTCGCGGAGGTTGTCCTGTGACAGGTCATGGCCGGCATTCACTCCCAGCCCCACTGCCTGCGCCCGCCGCGCCGCAGTGGCGAACAGTTCGAGCATTGCCGCAGCGTCGCCCGCCGCATGCGCCTCTGCGTAGGGGCCGGTGTACAGCTCGATGCGGTCGGCACCGACCTCGGCGGCCTGCTCCAGCAACGGGTTGCCCGCATCAACGAACAGGCTGACCCGGCAGCCCATCGCCTTCAGTTCGGCAATCAACGGGCGCAAGCGCTCGGCGTCGCGTTCGAAGTCGAAACCGTGGTCGGAGGTGATCTGGCCATCGCCGTCGGGCACCAGGGTGGCCTGCGCCGGACGGGTCTGTTCGCACAGCGGCAGCAGCCCCGGGTACCCCTCGCGCGGCGGCGCAAATGGATTGCCCTCGATGTTGAATTCCACGCCACGTGCGCGGGTCAGTATGGACAGCGCAAGCACGTCCTCGGCGGTGATGTGGCGGCGGTCCGGCCGCGGATGCACGGTGATGCCATGCGCGCCGGCATCCAGGCAGGCCTGGGCGGCGCGCACCACGTCCGGTTCGGCACCGCCGCGCGAATTGCGCAGGACGGCGATCTTGTTGACGTTGACGCTGAGCTGGGTCATGGAACGGAACTACTTGGAATGAGGGGACGGATCGCTGCCGTTGGCGTCATCGTTGCGGCGCGCCTGGGCCTGCTCGCGCAGGCGGCGCAGTTCCTCGGCATCGATCAGGGTGGCCGGGTCGCGCTGCAGGTCGCCGAAACGGGCCACGTAACGACCGCGTACCCAGGCCAGCAGGAAGGCGAGCGCAGCCAGCAGGCACAGGGTCATCAACCCCGCGCTTGGGGTCTTCAGCGCGAAGGCAAAGCAGCCCAGCGCCAGCAGCAGGTACAACCAGTACATAGTCGGGCTCCCCGGATGATCGCCGCAGTGTAGCGCTGCGTCAGAGCAGCGGCGAGGCCAGCCGGGCGAAGGCCTCGGGCAGGCGGTGCAGCCACAGCGAGCGCCCGGCCTGGTCATGCACCCGCGTGGCGCGATCGAATTCACCCTGCAGCAGCTCGGCCAGGGCCGCCACGCGGTCCCGGTCGCTGATCATCATCGACAGCTCGAAGTTCAGGCGGAAGCTGCGGTGGTCGAAGTTGGCACTGCCGACAATGCAGACGTCGTCGTCGGCGATGAACGCCTTGGTGTGCAGCATGCGCGGGCCGTACTCGTAGATCTTCACGCCGGCATGCAACAGCTCGTCGAAGTACGAGCGCGCGGCCTGGGTGACGAACCACGAATCGCTCATTTTCGGTACCAGCAGGCGCACGTCCAGGCCGCCCAGCGCGGCCGAAGTCAGCGCCATCCGCGCCGCTTCACCCGGCACGAAATAGGGCGTCACCAGCCACACCCGCTCGTGCGCTTCCTGGATGGCGGCGACGTGCAGCCGGTGGATCGTCTCCCAGCCCGAATCCGGGCCGGACACCAGTACCTGCGCGTTGATCGCGCCATCCCCGCGCAGCGGCATATCGGCCGGCCACAAGCGGGCGATATCCATCCGCGAGGGTTCCTGGCCACTGGCGTAGAGCCAGTCCTCGGCGAACACCAGCTGCAGACTGCGCACCACATGACCGCGGATGCGCATGTGCAGGTCGCGATAGGCGTCGGGCCTGCGGCTTTCGTCTTCCTCGTCGGTGATGTTGATCCCGCCAGTGAAGGCCAGGCGGCCATCGACAATCACCAGCTTGCGGTGCGTGCGCAGGTTCAGCCACGGGCGCTTGAACGGTTTCAGCAGCTGCCGTGGGTGGAACCAGATCGCTTCACCGCCGGCCTCGAGCAGGGGCTGCAGGAAACGGCGGGGCAGGGCGGATGAGCCCACCGCATCCAGCAGCAGGCGCACCTGCACACCGGCACGTGCGCGCTCGACCAGGGCATCGCGCAGGGCGGTGCCTGCGTGATCCGGATTGAAGATGTAGTACTCCAGATGGATGTGATCGTGCGCCTGTGCAACGGCTTCCAGCAAGGCCGCGTAGGTCGCCGCACCGTCCACCAGCCAGGTCACTTCGGTGGCACTGCTTGGGGCCAGTCCGGTCGTGGCCTGGGCCACCTTGGCCAGTTCGGTGCAGTCCGAATCGGGCGGGCAGACATCGCTGTAGTGCTCCATGCCCGAGCGTGCACGGCCACGACGCAGCCGTTGCCGTTTCACCTTCTGCGGGCCCAGCAGGTAGTAGATGAAGAGCCCGAGATAGGGGAGCAGTGCCAGCGAAAGGATCCAGCTCAGCGTGGCCACCGGCTCGCGCTTCTGCAGCATGATCCAGCCCGCCAGCGCGAACAGGTACAGCAGGTAGGCCACCGCCAGGATCGTGCCGAGGTGGGCGATACCGTCGAGCCAATGGCGCAGGGAATCGAAGAGGGCAAGCATGCGCCGATCATAGCGGGCGCGTGCTCCCTGATGGGGTCAGATCCCTTTTCCTGCCAAATAAGGTTCTGACCCCGACTGCATCCCACAAAAAAAAAACGCCCCTGTCTCCAGGGGCGTCTGCAGTCGCGTCATGACTGTTGTGTTGCGGTGTCGCGTTTACTGCTGCACAAAACCGATCTTCTTCATCTGAGCGTTCTTCGCGGCGGCCAGAACCTTGGCCATCACGTCGTACTCGGAATCCGGGCTGGCGTCGATGCGCAGTTCCGGCTGGTTGGTCGGGTCACGCTGGACCTCCTGCTCCATCCGCTGCTGCAGCTCGCTGGTATTGATCGGGCTGTTGTTCCACGAGACCTGGTTGCTGGCGTCGATCTTCAGTTCGATCGGCGGCGGCGGTTCGACCAGCTGCGGCGGTGGGTTGAGCACGCGCTGCGGCAGGTCCACGGCGATCGGGTACGTCATGATCGGCGCGGTCACGATGAAGATGATCAGCAGAACCAGCATCACGTCCACGAGGGGCGTGACGTTGATGTCTGCCATGGGGCCCTTGCCACCACCACTACTGAATGCCATGGCTTATTGCCCCTTTTCTTTGGTCGCAACGAAGCCGACGTCCAGCATGCCCTGTTCCTGCGCGACCTTGGTCAGGTCGTTGATGACGCGCATCTTGGTGGTGCGGTCACCACGCAGGTTCAGCGGCGGCTGCGGGGTCTGCTGTGCGGCGGTCGCCAAGCGGGACTCGAGAGTCTGCTTGTTGATTTCTTCGTCGTTCCAGTAGATCGAGCCGTCTTCCTTGACTGCCAGCGTGATCGGGTTGGGACGCTTTTCAGCATCTTCCGGCTTCTGGATCAGGTTGGCTTCCGGCAGATCCACCTTGACCTTGTGGGACATCAGGGGCGCCGTGATGATGAAGATGATCAGCAGCACCAGCATCACGTCCACGAGGGGCGTAACGTTGATGTCGGCCATGGGGCCGCCGCTGTTACCACTACTGAAAGCCATAACGGGCTCCGTCTAGATCTTGGTGACTACTTACTTCGTCGCTGGGTGACGCGCGCCGCAATCAGCGGACGCGCGAACCGGTGGCGAAGAAGTCGTGCAGGTCGTGCGCGAAGGTATCGAACTTGCTGATGGTCGCGCTGTTGATCTTGCTGAAGAAGTTGAAGGCGAACACGGCCGGGATTGCGACGAACAGACCGATCGCGGTCATGATCAGCGCTTCACCCACCGGGCCGGCAACGGCGTCGATCGAAGCGGAGCCGGTGGCACCGATCTTGATCAGCGCGCCGTAGATGCCCCACACGGTACCCAGCAGACCGACGAACGGAGCGGTCGCGCCGACGGTAGCCAGCAGGGTCATGCCCGACTGCAGCTTGTTGCTTTCGCGGGTGACGGCCTGACGCAGAGCGCGGTCGACGAACTCCGAACGGCTCAGGTTCTCACCGACGCCGCCGGTAGCACCGCCTTCAGCGCGCTGGTGGTGGGCAGCTGCCTGGGCAGCGTCCAGGGCGATCTTCGAGAACGGCTCCGAAGCCGGCTGCTCTTCCATCGCACGGATGGCGTCCTGCGCGTTCGGGGTGTCCCAGAACAGGCTGACGACGCGATCAGCGGCGCTCTTCAGGCGGGTGGCACGGAAGATGTTGATGACGGTCCAGTACCAGGACATGGCCGACATGGCGATCAGGGTCAGCAGCACGACCCAGGAAACCGCGAAATCACCCGGCTTGGTGGTCATTTCGTGGATCAGGTGCTCGAAGCCCATCTGCGACAGGGCGTTGGACGGATTGCCCCCGGCAGCAGCGGCGATGAAAATTTCCTGCAGCATGACGCTTACCTTTGTTGTGTGTGGTGATAAAGGGTGTAGCTAAGCTAAACAATCGAACCGGGAGCGGGGGTGGCCAGGCGGCCACCCGGGCGCATCAGTTCAGCGCAAAGTTGACCGGGACGCGAACGCGACCTGCCGTCTTCTTACCGCCTGCTTCAGCGGCGTTGAAGCGCCACTTGCGAGCCGCTTCCATCGCAGCACGGTCCAGGTCGCGGTTACGGCTGGACTTTTCCACCGTGACATTGGTGACGTTGCCGCTGGCATCGACATCAATGATCAGGATCACTTCGCCCTGGATACCTGCGCGGAAGGCTGCCGGCGGGTAGCGCGGCGGATTCATGGCCTTCGACGAGATGTCCACGCTGGCCTCGATCGAGGTCGGCGGTGCCGGCGGCGCCGGAGGCGACGGCGGGGTGACGATATCGTTCGGGCGCGGCTCCGGCACGTCGACAACCGGCGCCTGCGGCGGCGGCGGTACGGGCGACGGCTTCGGCGGCGACAGATTCTTCACCGGCGGTGGCGGAGTATCCTGCGGCGGCGGCGGCGGCGGCGGCGGTGGGGGCGGCGGCGGCGCGTCGACGATGGTCACCATGACGTTGCGCTCCTTCTCCGCGACGGCCTTGGGAGCCACGGCGGGAATCAGGAGCATCATGAAGGCGGCCAGATGCAGGGCAATTACAAACGCGATGCCGACGATGCGAGGCCAGCTCAGCCCCTTGTCATCGGGTTGTTCGTACCGGTGAACGACTAGTTGTTCCGTCATGCGCCAAGAGCTCAATAGTGGGGCCGGAATCCCGGGGGCGGGATCCCTGATCAGCGGTGCATGACACCGCAGGAACCTCCAAGCTTATACCAATCCTGAGCGCCTGCGCATCAACTGAGCAGGCATTCAGGCGTTATTCCTACTTACTTCAGGTTGATGATTTTTTTGGCATCAGCCTGGTTCTTCACGCCCTTCGCCAGCGCCTGCTGGGCGGCCTGCTTGGCCTCGGGGACGCGACCTTCGGCATGCAGGACGCGTGCCAGGTTCAGGTAGGTCTCACCGTCCTTGGAGAGCGGGGCGGCCTTCTGCCACGCATCGATCGCCTGCGGCACCTGGTCGGAGTAGTAGTAGGACTGGGCCAGCGCCAGGTAGACCTGGTAATCCGGCTTCAGGATGCCCTTCTGCAACCCTTCGTTGATGACCGCGATGACGTCCTTTTCCTTGTTCTCGGTGTTGGCATAGATCGAGTACAGCTGCTTGTACTCGCGCTCTTCGGTGAGCTGGCCGCTGCTGCGCAGCTTGTCCATCACCGCGGCGGCCTTCGGCATCTGGTCAGCCTGCATGTACATGTTGGCCAGATTCAGCTGGGCCTTCTTGTCCGACGGGTTCTTGGCCGCCAGCGCTTCTGCGGCCTGCACGGCCTCACCGGTCTGGCCGGCTTCGGAAAGGGCCGCCATCAGCAGCTGGTTCCAGTTGTCCTTCGGCTCGGCAGCGCCCGCGATGGCCTGCTTCAGCACCGGGATCGCTTCCTGGTAGCGCTCCAGCTGGTACAGCGCCTGGCCCTTGGCAATCAGCTCTTCCGGCTTGGTCGACTTGCTCTCGGCGAAGTACTTGTCCAGGGTGGCCAGGCCTTCGGCAGTCTGGTCTTCCTGCAGCTGCAGCTGGCCCAGCATCAGCATCGACTGGAAGTGGCCGTTGTTGTCCAGGCCGTTGAACTGGATGACCTGCTTCAGGTAGGCGATGGCGGCCGGGGTGTCGTCGGTCTGGTAGGCGGCCTGCGAGGCCAGCTGCGCGGCCAGCGACTTGTCGTACTCGTTGGAGGCGCTGTCAGCCAGGATCGCGTCAGCCTGCGTGCGCGTCTCCGGGAACTTTTCCTTGTTGTAGCTGTCGATCATTTTCTGCAGCTTGCTGCCCATCTTGGCCGAGGCCTTGACGGTCGGCTCCTGGCGGGTCGCATTCGGGTACAGCGGTTCGGCCTTGGCCTGCTTGCTGCTGCCGCCGCGGCTGCCACGGTCGGAGGAACGCGAGGACTGCGCGAAGGCATCGGTGACCACGGCGCCGGTCAGGGCGGTCGCGACGAGGACGGAAAGCACAGCTTTGTGGTTACGGAAAATCATCGTTCACCTCGATCGAACCGCCGGATAGCGGCAAAGTCGGACTGTCAGAAAAATCTGAGCCGCCAAACGTATCAGAAACAGATGGCGTGAGAAATCGTTTTATGTGCTGCAATACAGCATAGAACTGCGCACTCATCCGCACTTTGGCCGCAGCCCGGCCGCCTGCGCCTGCTGATAGACCGGCGCCAGGCCCGGTGCGTCACGTCGCAGCTCCTGGATCCGGTTGGCCGGATCGGGGTGGGTGGACAGCCATTGCGGGCTTCGACCGCCGCTGGCGGCCATCATGTTCTGCCACAGATCCACGGCCTGGGCCGGGTTGAATCCGGCCTGGGCCATCAGTCGCTGGCCGATCACGTCGGCCTCGCTTTCCTGGGTGCGTGAACCGGGCAGCAGGAAGGCGGTCTGCGCGCCCATGCCACCAAGCTGGTTGACGGTGCTGGCAGCGCCTTCGCCGTAGGCCGCGCCGGCCAGCGCACCGAGCACGGCCAGGCCGGTCTGCGCGCCCATCTGCCGGGTAATGCGCTCCTCGTGGTGGCGGGCGATGACGTGGCCGATTTCATGGCCGATTACGGCAGCCAGCTGATCCTGGTTCCTGGCAACGGTGAAGATGCCAGTGTTCACGCCGACCTTGCCGCCGGGCAGGGCGAAGGCGTTGGGCTCCTTGTCGACGAACACCGCCGTCTCCCACCGTACGCCACGGTATTGAGGCGGCAACTGCGCGACCAGGGCATTGACCACGCACTGCACGTAGCCGTTCTGGCGGCCATCGGTGCTGATCTTCTCTTTCTGCATGGTCTCGGCAAACGCCTGCGCACCGAGCTGGTCAAGCTGCGCCTGCGACACGCCGCCCACCATCTGCCGTCGTCCGGTTGGCGAGGTGGTGGTCGCACAGGCACTGACCACGGTGGTGATGACTAGAGCCAGCAGCAGTTGTTTCATGGGTCCGCCCCCGTGTTCATGTGCGCAGTGTGTAGCGTACCTGCTTAATCTTTCGTCAAGCGGGCACGGCGTTACGTTGACCCCAGGAACACCATTGCGGCGAGCGCGACCGCGTTGTTCAGCGCATGCGCGGCGATCGCCGCCCACAGGGTGCCGGTGCGGCGGTACAGCCAGCAGAAGGCGGCGCCCATGCCACCGTACACCAGCCACAGCTGCGCCATGCCCAGCAGCGAGTTCTTGCTGACACCGGGCACTTCGTGGACCAGGGCGAACGCCAGGCTGCTGAGGATCAGGCCCAGCCAGGGGCGGCCGGCCTGCCACAGGCGCCCGAACAGGACGCGGCGGAACAGCAGCTCTTCGTAGGCGGGGGCGAGGACGACCGCAAACAGCACCAGGAACAGCGGGAAGCGAGCGATTGCGCTCTGCATCAGTTCCACGTTGGTGGGCACCGGCTCGATGCCGAACTGCTTGGAAAGGAAGGCGATGCCGTTGCTGCCGAGCACGATCAGCGTGGCCACCAGCAGGGTCCAGCCCCAGGTGGACGGCCGCAGCAACGCCTGTCGCGACGCCATGCGTTCGCCGGCGTTTGCCGGGCGTCGCCAGAAGTACAGCAGCAGCGCGGCGCCACCGGTGGCGATCAGGGCCATCAGGATCTGCGCCAGGGTACCGGGCTGGCCCACTGCCGCGCCGACGGCGTCAGGTGTCAGTCCACCGCCATTGGCCTCGGCGTTGGCGCGGCTGACCACGATTGCACGGTAGAAGCCCCAGAACAGGCCGGTGACCATGCTCAGGCCGACCAGGGTAACGGCGGCGATGCCCAGGTCGATGAAGAAGCCTGCCAACGGTGCCACGGCGCGCGGTGGGGCAGACACCGGCGGAACCGGGGGCGGGGCGGCGGAGACCGGGGTGGATGCGGACATCAGGTACCTGTGTTCAAGGGACGAAGGCCGGTGCAGCTCCCCGCGCACCGGCCAGGTCCCGATTGTGTCAGATATCCAGGTTGGCGACCTTCAGCGCATTGTCTTCGATGAAGTCGCGACGCGGCTCGACGACATCGCCCATCAGGGTGCTGAAGATCTGGTCGGCAGCGACCGCATCCTCGATGCGCACCTGCAGCAGGCGACGGGTTTCCGGGTTCACCGTGGTATCCCACAACTGCTCCGGATTCATTTCACCCAGACCCTTGAATCGCTGGATCTGGCGGCCGCGCTTGGCCTCCTCGAGCAGCCAGTTCTGCGCCTTCGCGAAGCTGTCGACTTCGATCGACTTGGCGCCGCGGGAAATCGTTGCACCTTCGCGCACCAGGCCGTGCAGCAGCTTGGAGGCCTGGTGGATCGCACGCAGTTCGCCACTCTCGAACGCCGACATCGGCAGCACCTGGATGTGCTCCTCGCCCATGTGGCGACGGGTCACCAGCACGGCGGCCGGGCGCTCGTCGTTGGCTTCCTGCAGTTCCAGGCTGAAACGCGGGCTGCCCAGGCTGCCCTGGTTGAGGCGCTTGGCCAGCGCATCCAAGCCTTCGCCTTCGCCGGCATTGCGCAGGCTGTCCATGTCCATCGGCACGAAATCGACCAGCGCTTCGAGCAGGTTGCGGTCATAACGGTGCGCGTTGCGTTCGATGGAATCGAGCGCGGCGGCGTAGGCCAGCAGCAGCTTCTCCAGCGCCAGGCCTTCGATGCCGGGCTCGCCGGTGGCCGGCACCAGTGAAGCGTTTTCCACTGCGCTGCTGGCCAGGTAGCTGTCCAGCGCCGGGTCATCCTTTAAGTACAGCTCCTGCTTGCCCTGCTTGATCTTGTACAGCGGCGGCAGGCCGATGTAGACGTAACCGCGCTCGATCAGCTCCGGCATCTGACGGTAGAAGAACGTCAGCAGCAGGGTGCGGATGTGGGCGCCGTCGACGTCGGCGTCGGTCATGATGATGATCTTGTGGTAGCGCAGCTTGTCCGGGTTGTACTCGTCGCGGCCGATGCCGGTACCCAGTGCGGTGATCAGCGTACCGACCTGGTCGGAGGACAGCATGCGGTCGAAGCGCGCGCGTTCCACGTTGAGAATCTTGCCGCGCAGCGGCAGCACCGCCTGGTTCTTGCGGTTGCGGCCCTGCTTGGCCGAGCCACCTGCCGAGTCACCCTCGACGATGAACAGTTCGGACAGCGCCGGGTCCTTTTCCTGGCAGTCGGCCAGCTTGCCCGGCAGGCCGGCGATGTCCAGCGCGCCCTTGCGGCGGGTCAGGTCGCGGGCCTTGCGCGCAGCTTCACGCGCACGCGCGGCATCGACGATCTTGCCGGCGATCGCCTTGGCTTCGTTCGGGTTTTCCTGCAGGAACTCTTCCAGGCGCGCACCGAAGGCGTTTTCCACCGCCGGACGCACGTCGGAGCTGACCAGCTTCTCCTTGGTCTGGCTGGAGAAGCTCGGGTCCGGCACCTTCACCGACAGCACCGCGATCATGCCTTCGCGCATGTCGTCGCCGGTCAGGTTGATCTTGGCCTGCTTGGCGATGCCGTTCTGCTCGATGTAGTTGTTGAGCACGCGGGTCAACGCACCGCGGAAACCGGCGAGGTGAGTACCGCCGTCCTTCTGCGGGATGTTGTTGGTGAAGCAGTACATCGTCTCCTGGTAGGAGTCGGTCCACTGCAGCGCCACCTCCACGACGATGCCGTTGTGCTCGCCGGTGACGGAGATGACATTCGGGTGCAGCGGGGTCTTCAGCTGGGCCAGATGCTCCACGAAGCTGCGGATGCCGCCTTCGTAGTGGAAGTCATCGCGACGGCCGTCGCCGCGCTCGTCGGCAAGGACGATCTTGACGCCGGAGTTCAGGAACGACAACTCGCGCAGACGGCGGGCCAGGATGTCGTAGTGGAATTCCACGTTGTCGTGGAAGGCGACGGTGGACGGCCAGAAGCGCACGGTGGTGCCACGCTTGGTGGTGGCTTCCAGCTTGGCGAGCGGGGTCACGGCCGCGCCGTTGCTGAATTCCTGCTGGTAGTGGGAGCCGTTCTGGAACACGTCCACCAGCAGCTTCTGCGACAGCGCGTTGACCACGCTGACGCCGACGCCGTGCAGGCCGCCGGAAACCTTGTAGCTGTTGTCGTCGAACTTGCCGCCTGCGTGCAGGACGGTCATGACGACTTCGGCGGCGGACACTTCGCGACCGAGCTTGGCGCTCATCTGCTCGTGCTTGCCGGTCGGGATGCCGCGACCGTTGTCGGACACCGAGACCGAACCGTCAGCGTGGATCGTCACCGCGACATGGTCGGCGTGGCCGGCCAGCGCTTCGTCGATCGAGTTGTCGACAACCTCGAACACCATGTGGTGCAGACCGGTGCCGTCATGCACGTCACCGATGTACATGCCGGGTCGCTTGCGGACAGCCTCCAGGCCTTCCAGGGCGGTAATGCTGTTGGCGTCGTAATTGCCGTTGTTTGCCGGGGTGTTCTGTTCGTCGCTCATTGCGCTTGCCGTAGGCTCCGCAGGTCGGACACCGCTTGGGGCGATGTGCCGAGAATGAAAGGATTCCAACCCGAATTATACCAGCCGGGGTCGAGTGGCCCTGATGTGCCCACTATGGCACAGCCACGATCTGTGCATGTTCCACGTGGAACCGGGCGATCTGGGTCAGGCCCTGCAGGGCCGCCGGAGGTTCAGTAGCGGTGACGAAGATCTGCGCCGGGCCGGTGAGCAGGCGCTCCAATACCCGCGCCTGGTGGGTACGATCCAGTTCGGAGGCCAGATCGTCCAGTGCGATCACCGGCCATTCGCCGCGCTGTTCTGCATAGTCCTCAGCCTGCGCCAGCAGGCACGCCAATGCGGTGAGCTTGGCCTGACCGCGTGACAGTGCATCGCGACCAGGAATGCTGTGGAAATCCACGCTCCAGTCCGCCCGGTGCGGCCCAACCGAGGTGTAGCCGGCCTGGCGGTCACGATCCCGGGCCAGAAGCAGAGCATCTGCCAGGGGAAGCTCATGCCGACGCCAGCCCGGACTGAGTTGCAGTGCCTGGATGCCGAGTTGCGGCGCCAAACTGGCAGCCAGCGCCACGGCACGCTGCTGCAGCCGCTCAAGGTAGTGCTGACGCCGGCTGGTAAGGGGCTCTCCGGCCTCAGCCAACTCGTGATCCCAGGTGTCCAGCATCCGCGACGGGCCGCCCTGCTTGAGCAGGGCATTGCGCTGCTTCAGCGCCCTTGAATAGCGGCGCCACAAGGACAGGAAATCAGGTTCCACGTGGAACAAGCCCCAATCCAGGAAGCGACGGCGGGGCTCGCCACCACCGCTGACCAGCGCATGGCTGCCGGGCTCGAACGTCACTACCGCCAGCGCTGCGCAGAGGTTGCCGAGCTGAGCCACATCTTCACCGTCCAATCGTCCCTTCCAGTCCTGGCCACTGTGGCGCAGGCCGGCCTTTCGGCGATGCGGCGCGTGGTCGGCGCGCTGCTCGTCCCATTCCACGAAGATCTCCAGCGCCTCCTGGCCCTGGCGTACCAGTCCATCGCGGACCCGGCCGCGGAAGCTGCGGCCATAGGCCATCAGATGCAGGGCCTCCAGCACGCTCGTCTTGCCGGCACCATTGTCGCCAGTGAGCAGGTTCAGCCCCGGCTGGGGCAAGAGATCCACCGCACTGAAGCGACGCAGTTGGTGCAAGGCGAGGCGGCGGATAAGCATGGGGCGCGAACGACCATCCGCTCGAGGCGGCAGAGGGGCAGGGAATCCATCAGCTTACTGCATCGGTCAAGCCGGACGTGCTGCACCCGCATCGATGCGGAGCAGAAGCTCCCGCGCACCAACTGATCGCGGGTTCCACGTGGCGCCGGTTCACCGGCATGCCCGTTTCCAGCTCCGGACGCAGCTGAAATTCCTTCAATTCTGCACAGGGTTGCGGGGCGTGGCCCGCCAGAATTCAAGGATTTCAGGACCACTGCCGCAGGTGTTTGCTGAACGCTTGCCCGGCCAGGTGAGCGGGCGGGGGCCCGGGTTCCTCCAAATCTGCGATCCGATGCCATGGGAGGTTCCACAGATTTCAAAGAATCCGGCCCATTCGTTTCACGCTGTCCACAGCGGGACTGTATGACTTATACACAAGGTATGGGCAATCTGTGGATAAAAAAGCCCTTTTGCTTGGGTCTGGAAACTATCCACAGGTTCCCCCCCAGCCTGAGGCGCCTCTATACAGGGGGTTTCACCCACATAAATTCCTTTTAAATCATGTAGATAACACATTTCTCCACGAAATCTGGCTCTACCATCACCACCATGCTTTAGATTTATACCCAGATTTAGAAGCTAGGCTTGGCTCGATCTGCCCCGAATGGATCCTGTGGACAGAGAGGATTTCAGAAACAGCGAGCACCGTCGCCGCAGCGTGGATGCGCTTCGGCATCCGACCAGGCCAGGTCCATAGCAACTGCGTTGAGACTCCAGGTACCGGCCCCCCCGATCAAACTTGATTCGGAAGCAGTCCCTGGCATCGACTCAAAGTCCCGTCGGTAGTTGGGAAGCAAAGCGCACGCAACCGGGTGCATCAAGGAAGATGCGTTCCGTCCGAAATACACGCTGGAAAGGGTCGGCCCGATGATCCACGTGGAACGTGCAAAAAAAAACGCCCGGGAGCTTCCCGGGCGTCGTTATGTTCCACGTGGAACCGGGCTGATGTCAGAGACGCAGCGGCATGACCACGTGGCGCGACTTCTCGCTGCTGGACTCACGCACCAGCGCCGAGGAGTTGGAGTCGCGCAGCTGGATGATGACTTCCTCATCGCGCAGGGCGGAGAGGGCATCCAGCAAGTAGTTCACGTTGAAGCCGATGGCGAGATCGCTGACCGTGGTATCGGCTTCGATCTCTTCCTGGGCTTCCTCCTGCTCCGGGTTGTGCGCGCTGATCTTCAGGTTGCCCGGCGACACTTCCACGCGGATGCCGCGGTACTTCTCGTTGGACAGGATCGCAGCGCGCTGCAGCGAGGCGCGCAGCGCTTCACGATCAACCTTCACCTCACGGTCGGCACCGATCGGAATCACCGCTTCGTAATCCGGGAAACGGCCGTCGATCAGCTTGGAGGTAAAGGTGACATCGTCGCGCTTGACGCGGACGTGGCTGCGGCCGACTTCCAGCTCGATCTCGCGATCACCGCTTTCCAGCAGGCGCTGCAGTTCGGTCACGCCCTTGCGCGGCACGATGATCTGGCGCTTGGAACCGCTCGGCTTGGCCAGGTCGGTTTCACACAGCGCCAGACGGTGGCCGTCGGTGGCAACGGTACGCAGGGCGTCGCCGCGCAGATCGAACAGCAGGCCATTGAGGTAATAGCGCACGTCCTGCTGCGCCATCGCGAACGCGGTGCGCTCGATGAGCTCCTTCAGGGTCGCTTCGCCGATGGCCACGCGCTCAGTGGCTTCCACTTCGTCAACCGACGGGAAGTCATTGGAGGGCAGGGTTGCCAGGGTGAAGCGGCTACGACCGGCCTGCACGGTGATCTTGTCTCCGGTCTGCGACACGGTGATCCGGCTGCCATCGGGCAGGGCGCGGATGATCTCGAACAGCTTGCGGGCGGGGATGGTGGTTTCGCCGTCCTGGGCATCTTCAACCGCGATCCGCGACACCATCTCCACTTCCAGGTCGGTACCGGTCAGCGACAGCTGGCCGTTCTGCACCTGGACCAGGAAATTGGCCAGAACCGGAAGGGTCTGGCGGCGTTCGACCACGTTGACGACCTGTGCCAACGGCTTGAGAAAGGCTTCGCGCTGCAGTGTGAAACGCATGTGGTTCCGTGCCCCTATGCTTTAAAAAATGTGGAATAAATCAAAAGCTTGGTGGTGCTGGTAGAGACAGAATCGCTGGAAAACAATGCTAAGTCTTTGTAAATAAAGGAGTTTCAGGCATCGAAACCCTCTGTATTACCGACCCCCAAGGGGTGGGGAAAGCTGTGGATAAATTCGACGGGATTTCAGACGCCATTTTTATCCACAACGTGTCCCGCGCTTGCTACCGGATTCTGCACCGTTTTGTGCGATGACGCCTCATCGGCATCCGTGCATCATTCGCTCAGCTTCCGGATCAGCTTGTCCCAGTCTTCGCGGAGCTTGCCGTCGGTTTCCATCAGGGTCCGGATCTGGCGGCAGGCATGCAGCACCGTGGTGTGATCGCGACCGGCAAAGGCGTCGCCGATCTCGGGCAGGCTGTGCTCGGTCAGTTCCTTGGTCAGGGCCATGGCGACCTGGCGGGGGCGAGCGAGCGAGCGGGTCCGACGCTTCGACAGCAGATCCTTGATCTGCAGGCCGTAGTAGTCGGCAACGGTTTTCTGGATGTTGGGAATGCTGATCGCCTGCTGCTGGGCGCGCAGCAGGTCGCGCAGGGTTTCCTGAGCGAATTCGGTGGTGATCGCGCGGCCGGTGAAGTTGGCGCGGGCGGTCAGGGTATTGAGCGCGCCCTCGAGGTCGCGCACGTTGGAGCGCATCTTCTTGGCGATCAGGAACGCAACATCATCGGGAATCTCGGCACCGCGTTCGCGCGCCTTGGCCAGCACGATCGCGGCGCGGGTCTCGAAGTCCGGCGGTTCGATCGCGACCGACAGGCCCCAGGCAAGCCGCGACTTCAGGCGCGCTTCCAGGCCTTCGACCTCCCGCGGATAGCGGTCACAGGTCAGGATGATCTGCTGCTTGCCATCGAACAACGCGTTGAAGGTGTGGAAGAACTCTTCCTGCGTGCGGTCCTTGCCGGCGAAGAACTGGATGTCATCGATCAACAGCGCGTCCACCTGCTGGAACTGGCGCTTGAACTGATCCATGGTCTTTTCCTGCAGGGCCCGGATCATGGCGCTGAAGAACTGTTCCGAACGCAGGTACAGCACCTTCGCGACTGGATTGGCCTGGCGCATCGCGTTGCCGGCGGCGAACATCAGGTGGGTCTTGCCCAGGCCGGTGCCTCCGTACAGCAGCAGCGGGTTGTGGGCCCGGTCGCCCGGCTTCTGCGCTGCCTGGAAGGCAGCGGCCAGGCCCAGCTGGTTACTGCGCCCTTCGACGAAGTTGGCGAAGGTGTAGTGATTGTCCAGATTGCCGGCAAACGGCACCTGCGGTTCGCTGGACACAGGCGCCGACGACGTGGAAACCGGCGCGTTCTGCGC
This sequence comes from Stenotrophomonas maltophilia group sp. SKK55, assembly GCF_057179845.1. NCBI lineage: Bacteria > Pseudomonadati > Pseudomonadota > Gammaproteobacteria > Lysobacterales > Lysobacteraceae > Stenotrophomonas > Stenotrophomonas maltophilia group sp. SKK55. The sequence goes on along the minus strand of NZ_JBXUHP010000002.1, from coordinate 59,644 downwards.
CTCCACGGGGCGCGGGCGCGAGCCGATTTCAAGAAAAACGTCGCTGAAACCGGCGAAGTGAGCCAGCAGTTCGCGGATCCGGGCCAGGTACAACTCGCGGACCTGGTCGACGATGAAGGCATTCGGTGCATACAGCACCAGGCTGTCCACGCGCAGATCGGCCTGCAGCGGCTTCAACCAGGTATGAACGTCTTCCGGCGGGAACTCCGCTTCGAGGCGCTCGAGACTACGGGACCAGGCATCCATCAGCAATAATCGTCCGGTGGCCGGGGCATGGACGCGACAAGGCGCCCAAACACAGGCCGGAAAGGGGGGAAATGGATGGCTCAGACTACCACCGAGCGCCCGCCTTCGGAATGCTTGTCCCCTACTTATTCACAAAAACATCCACAGCAATTGCACAGCCCGGTGAATTCGCGTAGTCCCCAGGGGTTGACGTGAGGGGGGAGACCTCTCTAGAATTTCCGGTTCTTTCCGTCCCATTCATACGAGAGGCCCCCAATGGCCACGAAGCGCACCTACCAGCCCAGCAACCTCAAGCGTAAGCGCGACCACGGCTTCCGTGCCCGTATGAAGACCGCTGACGGCCGCAAGATCCTGTCGCGTCGCCGCGCCAAGGGCCGCAAAGTCCTGAGCGCCTGATTGCCATGCCGCACCCTGCGGCAGACGCAATCCCTTCGACAGTGAATACTGCAGACCCGCGCAAGCGATTCCCTCGCTCTGCGCGGGTTCGCACGCGTGCCGAATACTCAACGGTCTTCAACGGCGCCCGCCGTGTGTCCGATCCGCTGATGACCCTGCACTGGCTGCCGGCTGACCGGCCGGCCAGGCTGGGTCTGGCGGTTTCCCGCAAGGTCGATCCGAACGCCGTTGGGCGTAACCGGATCAAGCGCGTCCTGCGCGACATCCTGCGTCAGACACGTACCGATATCCAGCCAGGCGACTTCGTCGTCGTGGCCCGTAGTGCTGCGCGTTCCGCCAGCAACGACGAGATCCGCCAGGCCTTCCTGCGCCTGCTGCGTCGCCTGCGTGCATTGCCCGCGCCGGGCGTGGACGGCACAATGCCGCCGCCTGATGGCATCGCAACTCCTTCTTTGACCGAGCCGGCATCGCGTCCCGGCCCCGCCGAGCCTGTCCGCTGATGAACCAGACCCGCGTATTCCTCATTTTTGCCTGGCTGATGGTGGCCGTGCTGCTGTGGATGGAGTGGAGCCGTGAAAAGGCTGCTCCGACCCCGGCACCGACTACCACGTCCGCCCCGGCTGCCGCACAGAGTGTTCCGGGCGCTGCCTCGGGCGGCATTCCCAGTGCACAGGTCCCGGGCGCCCCGGGCCAGGCCGCTGTGCAGGCGCAGGCCAGTGCCACCCCGGCCAGCCAGCGCGTGACCGTCACCACCGACGTGCTGCGCCTGGTGCTTGATGGTGGCCGCGTGCTCGACGCCGAGCTGCTGCAGTTCCCGCAGACCAAGGACGAAGGCAGCCCGCCGGTTCGCCTGCTGACCGAAGACCCCGCGCATCCGTACAGCGCGATCAGTGGCTGGGCCAGCGAAGACAAGAACACCCCGGTTCCCGGCGCCGACGGCTTCAAGCTGGTCGGTGACACCAAGGACTTCGTGCTGGCCAAGGGCCAGAACGAGCTGCAGATCCCGTTCGTGTGGACGGCCGACAACGGCGTGACCATCAAGCGCACCCTGACCGTCTCGCGCAACGAGTATGCCGTGCGCTTCAAGGACGAAGTCAGCAATACCGGCGCCGCGCCGTGGAACGGCTACGTCTACCGCACCCTGGACCGCACCCCGACCATCCTGTCGCGGAGCATGACCAACCCGGACTCCTTCAGCTTCAACGGTGCCACCTGGTACGACAACGACAAGAAGTACCAGCGTCGTGCGTTCAAGGACTACCTGGAAGACGGCACGCTCAACCAGAACATCACCGGCGGCTGGCTGGCGATGCTGCAGCACCACTTCTTCACCGCCTGGATCCCGCAGAAGGACCAGACCGCACACTACGTGCTGTCGCAGGTGGCCGGTCGTGACCTGATCGAAGCGCGTGGCCCGGCCTTCACCGTGGCGCCGGGCCAGTCCACCAGCACCGAAGCCCGCCTGTGGGTCGGCCCGAAGCTGGTCAACCTGATTGCCAAGGAAGACGTGCCGGGCCTGGACCGCGTGGTCGACTACAGCCGCTTCTCGATGATGGCGGTGATCGGCCAGGGCCTGTTCTGGGTGCTGAACCAGGTGCACAAGCTGGTCGGCAACTGGGGCTGGGCGATCGTCGGCCTGGTGGTGCTGCTGAAGCTGGTGCTGTACCCGCTGTCGGCGACCCAGTACAAGAGCGGTGCCAAGATGCGTCGCTTCCAGCCGCGCATCGCGCAGCTGAAGGAACGCTATGGCGACGACCGCCAGAAGTTCCAGACCGCGATGATGGAGCTGTACAAGAAGGAAAAGATCAATCCGATGGGCGGCTGCCTGCCGATCCTCATCCAGATGCCGATCTTCTTCGCCCTGTACTGGGTGCTGGTGGAATCGGTCGAACTGCGCCAAGCGCCCTGGTTCGGCTGGATCCAGGACCTCACTGCACGCGACCCGTACTTCATCCTGCCGGTGATCAACGTGGCGGTGATGTGGTTCACCCAGAAGCTGACCCCGGCACCGGGCATGGACCCGATGCAGCAGAAGATGATGCAGTTCATGCCGCTGGTGTTCGGCGTCATGATGGCCTTCATGCCGTCCGGCCTGGTCCTGTACTGGGTGGTCAACGGCGGCCTGGGCCTGCTGCAGCAGTGGTGGATGACCAAGCGCCATGGCGGCGAGCCGGTCCCGGCCACCACCGCTCCGGCTCCGGTCAAGAAGAAGTAATCGGCAGAGCCGGCCACTGGCCGGCCGACCCCAGCAGAAGCCCGCCGCAAGGCGGGCTTTTCGCATGCGGCGTTAGAATCGCCTGCACACCGTTCCTCCCATCTTCGAGTCCGCCATGCGTGCGTCGTCGTTCCGCCTGTTCCTGCCCTCGCTGCTGTTGACCCTGGCCGTAGCGGGCTGTGGCGACAAGGACGCGAAGGTGCCGGCGAGCACGGTCACCCAGCCCAGCGCGCAGGCCGCCGCCGCTGCCGATCCGGCCGCCGCGCCGTTGCTGGCCGCGCTGCAGAAGCAACTCGATGGCTACCGCCGGATCATCGTGCTGCTGGCCGACGAGGAGCAGCAGTCGACCGCCGACCGCGGCACCTCCACGCGTGTGGGCCAACAGCTGTTCCACGATGGCCTGGAACAGCGCACGACCATCGCCGCGCAGTTCGACACCCTGCTGCGCGATTCCAGCCCGCAGCGCTTTGCCACCCTCGGCACGGTGCTGGACTACATCGAGTCTGCGCCGGAACTGTTCGACGCCGATCGCCTGGCCTTCCGTGAAGTGCTGCGTGACCTGCATGAGCGGGTCGGCACCGATTCCTCGCTGCCGGCGGTGAAGCTGCACCAGCGCATCGGTGAGGATCTGGAAGCGCTCGATGAGATCGAGCGCAACTACAACCAGGAACTGACCCGCATCTTCAGCCGCTTCGAGCGCACCCGCGCCATCGAACTGAAGCGCGAGAAGTGGGACGACTACATCGCCCACCTGCACAAGGACTACAGCCGTGAAGCGATCCTGCGCGACTACGGGGTGATCGAGCCGTATCCGATGTCGATGAAGGACAGCGACCGTGAGATCTTCGGCCGCGACCTGCCGGCCAAGACGGTGGTGCTGACCTTCGACGATGGCCCGCACAAGGCCTACACCGATGAAGTGGTGGCCATCCTCAAGCGCTACGACGTGCCGGGCGTGTTCTTCGAGGTGGGCCGCAACCTGGGCAAGGTCGAGGCCGATGGCAAGGTCAGCCTCGGCCCGATGGCGAAGATCAGCCGCAACCTGATGGAAGAAGGCTATGCGGTCGGCAACCACAGCCTGACCCACGCCCAGCTGTCGCGCACCACCGGCGACGCCCTGCGCCAGCAGGTGCTGGACACCGACACGCTGCTGAAGGATGTCGACAGCAAGCGCGCGCCGCTGTTCCGCTTCCCGTATGGTGCGCGCAATGCCGAAGGCCTGCAGCTTCTCAACGAGGCCGGGCTGAAGTCGATCATGTGGAACATCGACTCGATGGACTGGGCCGACCCGGTGCCAGAGTCGATCGTGCAGCGCGTGCTGGACCAGGTGAACAAGGAACAGCGCGGCATCATCCTGTTCCACGATATCCACGATCGTGCAGTGAAGGCACTGCCGCAGATCCTCGACCGGCTGATCGCCGATGGCTACCAGTTCGCCGGCTGGAACGGCCGCGACTTCACTGTCGCCCGTGCGCGCAAGGGCGATACCGGTGCCGCGACCGTCACCACCGGCTACGAGAAGTCGTGGGCGATCGTGGTCGGCATCGACAACTACGCCAAATGGCCGAAGCTGGAATACGCCAGCCATGATGCGCAGGCGGTGGCCGATACCCTCACCGGGCAGTTCGGCTTCCCGTCCTCGCAGGTGATCGTGCTGAAGAACGAGCAGGCCACGCGCAACAACATCCTGGCCGCTTTCCACGACCGCCTGGCCGACGACCGCACCGGCAAGAACGACCGCGTGTTCGTGTTCTTCGCCGGCCACGGCGCGACCCGCCAGCTCGCCTCCGGGCGCGACCTCGGCTACATCATCCCGGTCGATTCGGATCCGAAGGAATTCGCCACCGACGCGATCGCGATGACCGACATCCAGAACATCGCCGAAAGCATGCAGGCCAAGCATGTGATGTTCGTGATGGATGCCTGCTACAGCGGCCTCGGCCTGACCCGTGGCGGCCCGTCGTCGTCGTCGTTCCTGCGCGAGAACGCGCGTCGCAGCGCGCGGCAGATGCTGACCGCCGGCGGTGCCGACCAGCAGGTGGCCGATGCCGGCCCGAACGGCCATTCGGTGTTTACCTGGGTGTTGCTGCAGGCGTTGGCCGGCAAGGGCGACCTCAACGGCGACGGCCTGATCACCGGTACCGAGCTGGCCGCCTACGTGGCGCCGGCGGTCTCGGCGGTCTCGCACCAGACCCCGGCCTTCGGCAGCCTGCCCGGTTCGCAGGGCGGCGAGTTCGTGTTCCAGGTGCCGGACAGCCAGGAATTCCTCAACGCCGATACGCGCCAGCTGACTGCCGATGCGATCGCGCTGAACAACAAGGTGGATGCCGCCAGCGAGGCCAAGGGTGCCCAGGCACCGGTGACCGTGGCTGACCTGCAGGGCGGCAAGGCCAAGCTGGTGGTGCCCACCGCCGGTCCGGCTTCAGACCGCCAGCGCGCACAGCAGGCCAATGACCGCGGCCTGCAGTTGTATCGCGAGAAACAGTACGACGAGGCGGCTGCGCAGTTCACCGAGGCACTGAAGCTGCGCCCGGACTTCGCCCAGGCCGCCAACAACCTCGGCTTCGTCTACTACCGTCAGCAGCGCTACGCCGAAGCCGCACGCTGGCTGGAGAACACGCTGAAGATCGATCCGTCGCGTGCGGTGGCCTATCTCAACCTGGGCGATGCCTACTTCAACGCAGGCGACAAGGCGAAGGCGAAGCAGGCCTACACCACCTACCTGGCGCTGCAGCCGCAGGGCAGTGGTGCCGCGCAGGCACGCGCGCAGCTGGAGAAACTCTGAACCATGAACGACGCGATCCGCACCGACACCATCGTGGCCATCGCCAGCGCTCCGGGCGCTGGCGGTGTCGGCCTGCTGCGCCTGTCCGGTCCGCGCGCAGCGGCCATCGCCAACGCGTTGGGTGTGCCTGAACTGCGACCGCGCCATGCGCACTATGCGCGCCTGCGCGACGCCGATGGCGACGTCATCGACGATGGCATCGTGCTGTGGTTCCCGGCACCGAACAGCTTCACCGGCGAAGAGGTGGTGGAACTGCAGGGCCACGGCAGTCCGGTCCTGCTGCAGCAACTGGTCGCGCGCTGCATCGCGCTCGGTGCGCGCCAGGCGCGGCCGGGCGAGTTCAGCGAACGCGCGTTCCTCAACGGCAAGCTCGACCTGGCCCAGGCCGAAGCCATCGCCGACCTGATCGCGGCCGGCGACAATCGCGCCGCGCGCGCCGCGCGACGTTCGCTGGATGGTGTGTTCTCGCGGCGCATCGACGCCGTGGTCGAGCAACTGGTGCTGCTGCGCATCCACGTGGAAGCGGCCATCGACTTCGCCGACGAACCGCTGGATACCCTTGGTGGCGAGCAGGTGCGGCGTGGGCTGGAACAGGCGCGCAGTGATCTGGCCCTGCTGCGCCGCGACGCCGAACGCGGCCGTCGCCTGCGCGACGGCCTGCATGCGGTGCTGATCGGTCCGCCGAACGCGGGCAAGAGTTCATTGCTGAACGCGCTGGCCGGCAGCGAGCGCGCCATCGTCACCGACATCGCCGGCACCACCCGCGACACGCTGCGCGAGACCATCCGCCTGGACGGCCTGGAGCTGACCCTGGTCGACACTGCTGGCCTGCGCGACGGCGGCGACGCCATCGAACGCGAAGGCATGCGCCGCGCGCACGTGGAAATCGAGCGCACCGACCTGGCGCTGATCGTGCTGGATGCGCGCGATCCGGCTGCCGGGCAGGCGGCGCTGGGTGATGCCGTGGCAGCGGTGCCGCACAAGGTCTATATCCACAACAAGTCGGACCTGCTGGCGGCGCTGCCGACGCTGGATGATCCGGGCCGCGTCTTCGTTTCGGCTGCGACCGGCGCCGGGCTCGAAAATCTGCACGCGCGTTTGCGCTCGATTGCTTCGGCCGGGGCAGGGGAGCAGGTGGACGGTGAGTTCTCCGCGCGCACGCGCCATGTGCATGCCATCGAGCGAGCGCAGGAACACGCGCAGCGCGCCGATGGCGAGCTGGCGAATGAGCACCTGGAACTGGCCGCCGAGGAATTGCGGCTGGCCCATGACGCACTGGGCGAGATCACCGGGCAGATGAGTGCCGATGATCTGCTGGGAAGGATCTTCTCCAGTTTCTGCATCGGCAAGTAACTGTAGAGCCGAGCCCGTGCTCGGCTGTTCTACCGGTCAGCCGAGCATGGGCTCGGCTCTACAGGTGCAGGCTTCCCCCACCTGTCACATTGCCGCCGCATACTGACGGCCATCACATACCGCTTGGGGAAGTCGCAGTGAAGTCGTGGGGTTGTGCGTTGCTGTTGTCGCTGGCCGTGGCACCATCGGTGGCCATGAGTGCTGAATCCTCCACCCCGGCCGCACCCAAGGTGTCGGTCTACGGCCACCGCGGGGCAAGCGCACTGCTGCCCGAGCACACCCTGGCGGCCTATGCGCAGGCGATCGCCGATGGCGCCGACTACATCGAACCGGACCTGGTGATGACCAGGGACGGGGTGATGGTGGCCCGCCACGAGAACGAGATCAGTGGCACCACCGACGTCGCCTCGCATCCGGAGTTCGCCAGCCGCCGCACGAGCAAGGTGATCGACGGTCAGAAGGTCGACGGCTGGTTCACCGAAGACTTCACCCTGGCCGAGCTGAAGACCCTGTACGCGCGTGAGCGCCTGCCGGAGCTGCGCAGTACTGCCTACGACGGCCAGTTCCGCATCGCCAGCCTGGACGAGATCCTGGCCTTCCTGGTGCAGCAGGCCGGGCGTGCCAACCGCGGCATCGGCCTGGTGCCGGAGATCAAGCACCCGACCTACTTCCAGTCCATCGGCCTGCCGATGGAGGACAAGTTGCTGGCTGCGCTGCGTGGCAACGCGTACACCAATGTCGGGCCGGTCACCATCCAGTCGTTCGAGACCGCCAACCTGCGCTACCTGCGCGGCAGGATCGGCCAGGGCAGCAACATCCGGCTGCTGCAGCTGCTGTGGAAGGGCGATACCCAGCCGGCCGACATCGTCAAGGCCGGCGGCGCGCTGACCTATGCGCAGATGATGACCCCGGCCGGCCTGAAGGACATTGCCGGCTACGCCGATGGTATCGGCCCCGAGCTGCGTTCGATCATTCCACTGGATGCCAAGGGGGCGCTGGGCACGCCGACCTCGCTGGTACGTGATGCGCACGCCGCTGGCCTGATGGTGATTCCGTACACCTTCCGCCCGGAAAACCACTTCCAGCCCAGCAACCTGCGCAAGGGTGCCGACAGCGCGCGCAATGCCGAGGGATCGATTGCCGAGATGCGGGCTTACCTGGCGACGGGCATCGATGCGTTCTTCACCGATGACCCGGCGCTCGGCCGGCAGGCGGTGGATGGGATGGGCGCGGCGGGGAACTGATTCTCCTGGTAGTGCCGGCCGCTGGCCGGCAACGCAAGGACTGCCAACGAAGGTTCATGAGATTGCCGGCCAGCGGCCGGCACTACCCTCACCTCAACCGCGCGGTTCGTCCGGGCGGCGGAACGGGATCACCACGTAGTCCTGGCCCTCGCGCGGCTGCCACAGTACCGGAACGCGCTGCGGTGACGGCGGCTCCAGTTCGTCGTCGGACAGCGGCTCCACCTCATCCTCTTCATCTTCCCAGCTGTAGCGCGGGCGCGGTGGCAGTGGGTCGGCGTTGCGGAACAGCAGCGCGGCGATGATGCCGGCGAAGGCGCCGCCCATGTGCGACTGCCAGGACACACCATCGGCGTGCGGCAGGATGGTCATCAGCATGCCGCCGTAGAACAGCATGCCGATCAGACCGGTGGCGATTGCCGCACGGTCGCGGCGCAGCAGGCCGAGGCTGGCCAGCAGGAACATCAGGCCGTGGGTCACGCCACTGGCGCCCAGGTGCACGCTGCCGGGATTGCCCAGCATCCACGCGCCGAGGCCCGAACCCAGCCACAGCAGGGGCAGCGCGCGTACGGTGGCCTTCGGATACACGCTGCCGGCGAGGGTGCCGAGGATCAGGATCGCGATGCTGTTGGCGGCGATGTGCTCGACCGAGGCATGCAGCATCGGGCCGCCGATCAGGCCGATCAGGCCCTTGGCTTCCAGCGGTGCGACCGCCCACGGTCGCCAGTCGAACGTGCCCTGCAGGGCGAACACGGCCACCAGCACCAGCACGGCGGCAAGGCTGACATTGAACGCCCGCAGGATGCGCGAGCGATCATTGCGGGGGGCCGGCACGTCGCCGGCGGGCAGGGGCGCGTTGTTGTCCATACCTCAGCAATGGCGGTGACTGGCGCGAAACCAAGGCCACCGTAACGGGAGAGTGGAGGCGGCCGGCGGGACAATCCCACCGGCCGCGCCGTTCAACGGGTCAGGCTCAGGCCTGGCCTTCGCCTTCCTTCGGCGGGTACTTCAGGCTCAGCACCACGGTGGCGGCGATGATCACCGCCACCACGCCCAGCGAGACCGGGGTCGGGATCTTGAACAGGTCGATGATCATCATCTTGATGCCGATGAAGCCCAACACCAGTGCCAGGCCGTACGGCAGCAGGTGGAAGCGGTCGGCCATGCCGGCCAGCAGGAAGAACATCGCGCGCAGGCCCAGCACCGCGAACACGTTGGAGGTGAGCACAATGAACGGGTCGGTGGTGATCGCGAAGATCGCCGGGATGCTGTCCACGGCGAAGATCACGTCGGTGACCGCAATCAGGATCAGCACCGCGAACAGCGGGGTGAACCAGCGCACGCCATCACGCTTCACGCTCAGCGCGTTGCCGGCGTAGTCCGGCAGCAGGCGCAGGTGCTTGCGCATCCAGCGCAGGGCCGGATTGGTCTCCAGGTCCGGCTCCTGGCCGGCGGCGAACCACATCTTCCAGCCGGTGAACAGCAGGAAGGCACCGAACACGTAAAGCAGCCAATGGAACTGGCTGATCAGCACGCTGCCGGCAAAGATCATGATCGTACGCAGTACGATCGCACCCAGGATGCCGATGATCAGCACCTTCTGGCGTTGCTCCTCCGGCACCGCGAAGTAGCTCATGATCATCAGGAAGACAAAGATGTTGTCGACCGCCAGCGCCTTCTCGACCAGGTAGCCGGTCAGGAACTCTAGGCCGACCTTGTTGGCCACGACCTGGCCGGCGGTCTCATTCAGGTAGTACCAGAGGCCGGCGTTGAACAGCAGGGCCAGCGCGACCCAGCCGATGGACCACCACAGGGCCTCCTTGAAGGTGACCTTGTGCGGTCCACCATGGCGCATCAACACGAGGTCGACCAGCAGGGCGATGACCACCACCGCTGCGAAGCCGCCCCACAACCACACGTTACCGATCGTCTGCATTGGGAATGTCCGTTGGAAAGATGAATGCCAGGCCGGACGGCGAGGATCTGCAACGGAGGATCGGGAGGGGATCCAGGGACAGAGCTTCGCCGGTACGGCGAAGGTCTCGCTCGCAGTTCCAGTCGGCTGGAACTGCCGTTGCACCGGAGCCTGCGGGCTCGAAATGACGGCGACAACGTCTGGGAGCTACTCCCCTTCTGGCGCCGATTCTGCGGCCTGGCCGGGCCGCCGTCAAATGCCCCTGCATTGGGGTCGAATCCCCAACGGGGCTCCGCGCCCCCGCTCTGGTAGATGCCCACCTTGGTTGGGATGCCGGCCCGGGTCAGAGCCCCTGCGGGAATCTGACCCCGGCGCCCGGTTTACAATGGGTGGATGAATACCCCCCTTCCGATTGTCCGCCTCAAGAATGCGTGGCGCTCCAGCCACCCGTGGATCTTCCAGAAACTGGTCGAGAAGCCGACCGTCCGGCCCAAGCCCGGTTCCATCGTCGACGTGGTCGGCATCGATGGCGAGTTCATTGGCCGCGGGTTCTACAACGGGCACTCGCGCATTGCCGTGCGCATCCTTGAAACCGACCAGAACGTACCGGTGGATGCCGGCTGGTTCTCGCGCAAGATCGCCCAGGCAGTGTCGCTGCGCCGTGAGGTGCTCAAGCTCGACGCGGTGTCCGACGCCTGGCGTGTCGTGCACAGCGAAGGTGACGGCCTGTCCGGCCTGGTCGTGGACCGCTACGGCGACCTGGTGGTGGTCGAGTTCTTCGCCGCCGGCATGTTCCGCCACCGCGAATGGATCTACGATGCGCTGCGCGAGCAGTTCCCCGGCTGCCGCTTCCACAGCTTCGCCGACGAGCACGTGCAGAAGCAGGAAAGCTTCGACTTCCACGGCAACACCACCACTGAAGCGTCGGTGATCACCGAGTACGGCATCAAGTTCCGCGCCGACCCGGCCGGTGCGCACAAGACCGGTTTCTTCGCCGACCAGCGCGAGAACCGTGAATGGCTGAGCCAGCAGGTGGAAGGCAAGAGTGTGCTCGACCTGTGCTGCAACACCGGCGGTTTTGCCGTATACGCGGCGGCGCGTGGTGCTTCGGAAGTGATCGGGATCGACATCGACGAGGACGTGATCCAGATCGCCAAGGGCAATTCGCGCCTGAACAACGTGCGCCCGAAGTTCATCCAGTCCGATATCTTCCCGTGGCTGCGCGACGCCGCCAACCGCGGTGAGCAGTACGACGTGGTGATCCTGGACCCGGCGAAGATGACCCGCGACCGCGACCAGGTCATCACCGCGCTGAAGAAGTACCTGGACATGAACAAGCTGGCGCTGGGCGTGGTCAAGCCGGGCGGCCTGTTCGCCACCTTCTCCTGCACCGGCCTGGTGGCCGAGGACCAGTTCCTCGACATGCTGCGCCGGGCGGCGTACTTCTCCGGCCGCACGATCCAGATCCTGAAGGTGGCCGGCGCTGGTCCGGACCATCCGTTCATGGCCCACGTGCAGGAATCGCGTTACCTGAAGGCCGTGTTCTGCCGCGTGGTGGATTGACCGCGGGACCGCCGATCTCTGTAGAGCCGAGCCCACGCTCGGCTGATCGGCCTGGCAGCCGAGCATGGGCTCGGCTCTACACAACCAAGACCGACCATGCGCAAAGCCGACCGCCTGTTCCAGCTGGTCAACCTGATCCGCGTGCGCCAGCCGGTGACCGCCGCCGTGCTGGCGGCGGAACTGGGCCTGTCGGTGCGCAGCATCTACCGCTACGTCGATGATCTGTCCGTGGCCGGCATCCCGCTCTATGGCGAGGCCGGTATCGGCTATCGCCTTGATCCCGGTTTCGAACTGCCGCCCCTGAGCCTGGATGCGGCAGAAGCCGAGGCACTGCAGCTGGCCGTGGAGATGCTGGCCTGCAGTGGCGCGGGCGACCTGCAACCTGCGGCGCGTTCGCTGCTGCACAAACTGCAGGCGGCCATGCCCACGCGTGCGACCAGCCCACGCACTGCCCGCGCGCTGCGTGCCATACCCGTTTCGCTGCCGTGCTGGCAGCCACTGCATACGGCTATCGCCGACGGCCGCAGTGTGCAGCTACGATATCGCACGTTGCAGGGCGCATCGAGCGAGCGGACCGTGCACCCGCTTGGCCTGTTCCACTGGGGCCAGCACTGGACACTGGGCAGCTGGTGCGCGCTGCGCCAGGACTACCGCGATTTCCGCCTGGACCAGATCGAAGCCCTCGCTGAAGCAGAGGGGCTGGACCTGCCGGCGCAGGTCGGTCTGGAAGCCTATCTGCGCCACCAACAGCGGGCCTGGGCGCTGCGCGGCCACTGACACCCCGCTGGCAGCAGGGGCTGCGCAGACTGCGCGCTCCTCCCACAAAGGGCATCTCCATGCACCCTGCTTCTTCCGTCCTCGAACTGGCCGTGTTCACCGTCAAACCGCACGCCCGTGCCGACATGCCGATGCTGCGTGAGCGGCTGCGCGCGGCCATCGCGCAGTTTCCCGGTCTGATCGACTACCAGCCGTTCTCGCCGATGGACGGCGACGACCGCTTCGTCGACATCGCGCACTGGCAGGACCTGGCCAGCGCGCAGGCGGCGGCACAGGCGTTCGCCGGTGGTGATGCGCGCTTTGCACCGTACATGGCCGCCATCGATGAGCTGCAGCTGATGCAGCACTTCCTGCCGGGTTGATCGACGCCTGGCACCCGTCTGTCAGTGCCGGGCTCATGCCCGGCCCTACAAAAAGGCCCGGCGCAGCGCTATGGTCGGGCTCTTCCCATTGCCGGTGAGAGCCCATGCCATCATTGCGCCACCTGTCCGTCGTGCTTGCCCTGGCGCTATGCGCGCCGCTGTCGGCTCATGCCATCGAGTTCAGCGCACAGGAACTGGCCCGCGCCAAGGCCCTGCAGCAGCGCCTGGTCACCCTCGACAGCCATCTGGATACGCCGGCAAATTTCGGCCGCAGCGGCTTCGACATCGAGCAGCGCCACGACCGCAACGCGCTCTCGCAGGTGGACTACCCGCGCATGGTCGAAGGCGCGCTGGACGGCGGTTTCTGGGCGATCTACACCGACCAGGGCGACCGCACCGCCGCCGCCCATCTGGCCGAGCGTGACCACGGCCTGCAGCGGCTGCTGGAGATCCGCGAGATGCTGGCGGCCAATCCCGAGCGCTTCGCACTGGCGCTGACCGCCGATGACGCGGCGCGGATCAAGGCTGCCGGCAAGCGCGTGGTCTACATCAGCATGGAAAATGCCAGCCCGCTGGTGGCCGACCCCAGCCTGCTTTCGTTCTACCACCGCGCCGGCCTGCGCCTGCTCAGCACCGTGCACTTCGCCAACAACGAGTTCGCCGATTCGGCCACCGATCCCAAGGGGGCCGAGTGGAAGGGCCTGAGCCCGGCCGGCAAGGAGCTGGTGCGGCAGGCGGTGAAGCTGGGCATCGTGATCGACCAGTCACATGCATCGGATGCGGTGTTCGACGATCTGCTGGCAATGATGCCGGTACCGTTCGTGCTGTCGCACAGCTCGGCCAAGGCGGTCTACGACCATCCGCGCAATCTTGATGACGCGCGGCTGCGCAGGCTGGCCAAGGCCGGCGGCGTGATCCAGGTGAACGCCTATGGCGGCTACCTGATTGACACCGCAAAGACGCCCGAGCGCAAGCAGGCCGAGGAAGCGCTGAGCAAGCAGCTGGGCGGCTGGGAAGGCATGGGCATCGAACAGGGCGTTGCCCTGCTGAAGGCCGAACAGGCGCTGGACCATGAGCATCCGGTGCGCCACGCCAGCCTGGACGACTTCTTCGCCCACTTCGAGCACATCCTCAAGGTGGTCGGGCCCGAGCACGTGGGCATTGGCCTGGACTGGGATGGCGGCGGTGGCCTGAGTGACCTGCCCGATGTCAGCCAGCTGCCGAAGATCACCGCGTGGCTGCTGCGCAAGGGCTATACCGAGAAGCAGATTGCCGGCATCTGGGGCGGCAACCTGCTGCGGGTGATGCGCCAGGCGCAGGATTACGCCGCAAAGCAGGGCGGTTGAAGCGCCCTGCGGTAGTGCCGGCCGCTGGCCGGCATTGCCCCTGTCAGGAGGATGCGGGTCGCCGGCCAGCGGCCGGCACTACCGGTGATCCGTCTACTTCGCGATCAGTGCGTGGCGGCGGCTGTACAGGAAGTACAACACCAGGCCGGCCACGTTCCACAGCAGGAAGTACAGCTGAGTGGTGTGCGGCAGGCTGATGAACAGGTAGATGCAGCCCAGTGCGGCCAGCGGGCCGACCACGAAAGCCACCGGCGTGCGGAAGGTGCGCTCGCGGTTCGGCTCGCGCAGGCGCAGCACCACCAGGCAGACACCCACTGCAGTGAACGCGGCCAGGGTGCCGGCATTGGCCAGCGCCGCGATCTCGTCCAGGCGCGCCACGCCGGCCAGCGCCGACACCACCACCGCGGTGAACAGCGTGGTCGCCACTGGCGTGCCGGTACGTGCGTTGACCTTGGACAGGCCACGCGGCAGCAGGCCATCGCGGCTCATCACGAAGAAGATGCGGCTCTGGCCGTACAGGAAGGCCAGCAGCACGGTCGGCAGCGCGATGATCGCGATCACGCCGATCACCATCGCTGCGGTCGATTGGCCCAGCTGGCGCATGATCAGCGCCAGCGGCTCGGCGCTGTGGCCGAACACCGCGTAGCTCATCGCACCCACCGCAGCCAGCGCCACCAGCACGTAGACGATGGTGCAGCCGATCATCGAACCGATGATGCCGATCGACAGGTCGCGGCCCGGGTTCTTGGTCTCCTCGGCGGCGGTGGAGATCGCATCGAAGCCGTAGAAGGCGAAGAAGATGATCGCTGCCGCCGCCATCACGCCGTGCTCGACGCCATCGGGGCCCATCGACTTGGCAAAGCCGTACGGCATGAACGGCTGCAGGTTGGCGCTGTCGAAGGCGGGCAGGGCCACGGCCACGAAGATGGCCAGCGCGATCAGCTTGAACACCACCAGGATGGCATTGAGGGTGGCGCTCTCCTTGGTGCCGGCCATCAGCATGCCGGCCACCAGCCAGGTGATGATGATCGCCGGCAGGTTGATCATGCCGCCTTCCACGTGCGGGCCGGCCGCCAGCCAGGCCGGCAGGTGCACGTTCCAGCCGAACTGGGTGTGCACCCATTCGAGGAAACCGACGAAGTAGCCGGACCAGCCCACCGCCACCGTGCTCACCACCAGCGAGTACTCCAGGATCAGGCTCCAGCCCACCACCCAGGCAAACACCTCGCCCAGCGCGCTGTAGCTGTAGGTGTAGGCACTGCCGGCGGCCGGCATCATCGTCGACAGCTCGGCGTAGGACAGCGCCGCACAGGCACAGACCGCACCGGCGATGGCGAAGGAGATCAGCACGGCGGGGCCGGCCAGGTTGGCACCCACGCCGATCAGCGTATAGATGCCGGTACCGACGATGGCACCGATGCCCAGCGCGATCAGGTGCGGCCAGCTGAGCGTCGGGATCAGACGCCTGCCGGCTTCGTGGACGGTGACGGAATCTAGGGACTTGCGCCGGAACAGGGACATGCAGGCCTCGGAAGGGGTGACTGGAAACGACAAGTTCCCGAGTGTGACCGAACGCAGCGCAGCATTACCACTGACGGGGGTCATGCATGGCGGGGCGCGCGCTGCGCCCCGGCCAGGCTGCCGGAATCGGCATAAAGGGCCGTCGGCCCGGTGCCGCCTCAGGGAGTGCTGGGCCAGTGGCAGCCGTCTTCCTGCCAGGCCTCGGGGTCATCGTGGAAGGCGGTGGTGCGGCCGTCGCGGGCGCGTTCGTAGCTCAGGTCCAGCACCAGCGCGCCCTGGGTGCTCAGCCGGTAGCGGCCGTTGACCCGTCCGTCGATGCGCTCTTCCCAGACGCTGTCGAACTGGTAGGGGCGATCCTCGGCCAGCACCGTGGTTTCCAGCGAAACCCGGCGCAACCGCAGGCGTTCGCGATGTCCGGCGTAGCGCACGTCGGACTGCCCGTCCTCCAGCCAGCGCCATTCCAGGTGGATGCTGCCGTTGCGACCGCCGGTCAGGCAGCGATGGTCCTGTACGGTGGCGCCAGAGGCGGTGCCGGCGAACAGCAGGGCCAGGCCGAGCAGCGGCAGCCGCCCGTTCATCCGTTCAGCCCCAACCGGATGCCGAACCCCACCAGGAACAGGCCGGCCACGCGGCGCAGCGCGTCGCTGATCCGCGGGTGCTGGATCAGCCGGCGACGGGCCAGGTTGCCCACGCCGATCAGCATCGAGCAGTAGGCGATGCTGACCACCAGGATGATGCCGGCCAGCGCCGCGAAGGTGGCGATGCCCTGATGTGCCTTGGGATCGATGAACAACGGCAGGAAGGCCATGTAGAACAGGATTGCCTTCGGGTTGAGCAGGCTGACCAGGATCGCCTGCTGGAAGTAGCGGCCCGGCTGCATGCGGATCGGGCCGGCATCACCGCCCTCGTGTTTCGGTGTGCGCAGCAGGCCGATGCCGACCCACACCAGGTAGGCCGCACCCAGGTACTGCACGGCGTGGAACACCAGCGGGTTGGCCTTGAGCAGCGCGGCCACGCCGGCCAGCGCGAGCCACATCAGGATCTGGTCGCCGACCAGCAGGCCGGCCAGTGCGGTGTAACCGCCGCGCACGCCACCACGGCCGGTGGCGGTCAGCAGGGTGAAGGTACCGGGGCCGGGCAGCGCGAGAAACACCAGCACGGCGACCAGAAACGTCCACAGGTCCTGGATGCCCATCCACGGCATGGCGGCGTTCTCTCTTACGGGGGGCCGCCATTGTCGGCCAGCGCCGGGACTGGCGACAGGGGGCCGGCAGGACCCTCGGGCATGCCAGACAGCAGAGGTTGCAGGTGCTGGCGCAGCTGCGCGTGCAGCTGCCGCACCGCCGGCGAGAACTGTTTGCGGTGCGGGCAGACCAGCTGCAACGGTATGTGGCTGCCGATGCCGTCGAGCAGCAGCTGCAGGCGTCCTGCGAGCACATCCTCGCGCAGGTCCAGCCAGGATTTGTAGGTGATGCCTTCGCCGGCCACCGCCCAGCGCCGCACCACATCGGCGTCATCGCAGACCAGCGGGCCGCGCACCGGAATCACGCTGCGGCGCCCGTCGACCTCGAACGACCAGCGATCATAGGCGCGGCCACTGAGCTGGTAGACCAGGCAATCATGCTCGCGCAGATCCTCCAGGCGCGTGGGCGTGCCGCGCTGCTGCAGATAGTCGGGTGACGCCGCGAGTACGCGCCGATTGCCTTCCAGCAGGGGCAGGGCCACGTAGTTGGCGTCGTCGAAGTGGCCGATGCGGATGGCCACGTCGACCGGGTCGCGGAACACGTCGGCCACTTCGTCGGACAGGCGCAGGTGCAGGCGCAGCCGGGGGTGCGCGGCGCGAAAGGCGCTCAGCCAGGGCAGCAGCAGATTTCGACCGAAGTCCGACGGCGCCGACAGCTGCAGGGTGCCGTGCAGTTCGGTGTCTTCGCCCTGCACGCGCGCCTGGCCCTCGCGCAGGGTGGCCAGCACCTCCTGCGCATACGGCAGGTACAGCGCCCCCTCGCCGGTCAGGCGCAGGCTGCGCGTGGTGCGCACGAACAGGCGCAGGTCCAGCTCGCGTTCCAGCCGCGCCACCGCCGCAGCAACCTGCCCCGGCAGCAGGTCGGCTTCGCGGGCCGCCTGCGAGAAGCTGCCCAGTGCGGCAGTACGGACGAACAGCTGCAGATCGTCGAAGCGGATCATCTTCATCGCCAGAGTGAAAGTGCTGCCCGATTCTGCGCCTTTCCGAGGGACCGCGTGCGGCGCAACCTGTCGCCTCCTTCCCCACTGGACCGCTGCCATGCGCGCCATTGCCTACACCCAAGCCGGCCTGCCGATCGATGACGCCCAGGCCCTGATCGACATTGAACTGGAACTGCCGCAGCCCGGCCCGCGTGACCTGCGGGTGGCGGTACGCGCGGTGGCGGTGAAC
This sequence comes from Stenotrophomonas maltophilia group sp. SKK55, assembly GCF_057179845.1. NCBI lineage: Bacteria > Pseudomonadati > Pseudomonadota > Gammaproteobacteria > Lysobacterales > Lysobacteraceae > Stenotrophomonas > Stenotrophomonas maltophilia group sp. SKK55. The sequence continues at coordinate 41,511 of NZ_JBXUHP010000002.1, read as the reverse complement.
CCGGTCGACACCAAGGTCCGCCGTGGCGTGGCCACCGACGGCCCGCGCGTGCTGGGCTGGGATGCGGTCGGCATTGTTGATGCGGTGGGCAGCGAGGTGACCCTGTTCCAGCCCGGCGACGCGGTCTACTATGCCGGCGTCATCGACCGCCCGGGCAGCAATGCGCAGTACCAGCTGGTGGACGAGCGCAGCGTCGGGCGCAAGCCGGCCAGTCTCGACGATGCCGCCGCCGCAGCGTTGCCACTGACTGCAATCACCGCCTGGGAGCTGCTGTTCGACCGCCTGCGCATCCCGCAGGGTGGTGGCGAAGGCCAGACCCTGCTGGTGATCGGTGCTGCCGGTGGTGTTGGTTCGATCCTGGTGCAGCTGGCACGGAAGCTGACCAGGCTGACCGTGATCGGCACCGCCTCGCGCCCGGATACCCAGGACTGGGCGTACGCAATGGGGGCACACCACGTGATCGACCACAGCCTGCCGCTGGCCGAGGGACTGGCGCGGCTCGGCATCAGCGAGGTGCAGCATGTCGCCAGCCTGACCCACTCCGACCAGTACTACGCGCAGATCGTCGAACTGCTGGCACCGCAGGGCCAACTGGGGCTGATCGATGACCCGGGCCAGATGGACGTGATGGCGCTCAAGCGCAAGGCACTGTCACTGCACTGGGAGTCGATGTTCACCCGGCCGCTGTACCGCACCGCCGACATGCAGCGCCAGCACGACCTGTTGAACCGTGTGGCCGAGCTGATCGATACGGGCGTGCTGCACACCACCCTGGGCGAGCACTTCGGGCGCATCGACGCGGCCAACCTGCGGCGTGCCCACGCGCTGCTGGAAAGCCAGCGCGCCAAGGGCAAGATCGTGCTGGAAGGCTGGTAACACCCGGTTTTTCCTGTAGAGCCGAGCCCACGCTCGGCTGCCGTCAGCGCACGCCGCTCAGCCGAGCATGGGCTCGGCTCTACAGAGATTCATCCACGAATGGCATGGATCCACCGTGTCGACCCAGGTCGACACCTGCTAACAGCGGCCGGCACCTCCCCTCAGGCCACACCGTTGTCGACGTGGGTGGCGAAACCGGGCTGCTCGCGCAGGCGTTCGAACCATGCTGCGAGGTGTGGCAGCGCCGGTTTACTGCCCGGCGTGCTGCGCCAGCGTTGGGCCGACAGCCCCAGCACGACATCAGCGAGGGTGAAGGCGTTGCCCGCCACGTAGCCGTTGGTGGCGGCCAGCTGTGCATCAAGCACAGCCATCAGCCGGTTCCACTGCGCCAGGCTGGCCTCGGCGCGGGCATCGTCCGGGTAGTCCGGATGCTGGCGCACGCGCGCCATGAACACGTGCCGCCAGGCGTTGTTGAGGTCGCTGGCCTGCCAGTCCATCCACTGCTCGACCTGGGCGCGGCCCTGCGCCGTACCGGGCAGCAGGTCATCACGGCCAGCACGTACGGCCAGGTAGCGGCAGATGCTGTTCGATTCCCACAGCACGAAGCCGCCATCGCGCAGGACCGGCACCTGCCGGTTCGGATTCAACGTGGCCAGCAGGTCCGCCGGTGGTTCTGGCTCGTGCTGGAGTGGCAGGTCGAGGCCGGCGCACAGCCACAGCACCTTGCGCACGTTGATGGAGGTCGGCTTTCCGTACAGAGCGAGCATGGTCCTGACGCAGCAGCTGAGACTCGGCCAGCCTACACTTGCCCCATGCAAACCGAATACCTGCTCATTGCCGGCCTTCTATTGGCCGTGCTCATCCTGCAGCTGGTCGCCCTGCTGCGCCGCCCGCCGCATGACCGCCTGGAACAGGCCGTGCGCGAGGAGGCGCGCGCCGGGCGCAGCGAACTGCGCGAACAGCTCGATGGCTTCGCCCGCGCGCTGACCGATCTGTCCACCCGCACCGATCAGCGCCTGGACCTGCTGCGCGAAGCGCTGGGCGAAGATGCCCGCAAAGCGCGCGCTGAAGTGGCCGACAGCCAGCAGCGCGGCGCAGCACTGATGGGGCAGCGGCTGCAGGAACTGCGCGGCCAGCTGGAGACCTTCGGCCAGCAGCAGGAGGCACGCATCCATGCGTTTGGCCAGCAGCTGCAGGAGCTCACTGCGCGCACCGATACCCAGCTCGGGGCGCTGCGCCAGACCCTGGTGGACGATGCACGCAAGGGCCGCGAGGAGGGCGCGCTGTCGCAGCAGCGCCTGACCGACAGTCTGGGCCTGCGCCTGCAGGAGCTGACCCAGCGCAACGAGCAGCGCATCGCCGAGATGCGTGCCACGCTGGAGGAACAGCTGCGCGCGCTGCAGAACGACAATGCGCAGAAGCTGGAGCAGATGCGCCACACCGTGGACGAGAAGCTGCAGTCGACGCTGGAAACGCGGCTGGGCAACTCCTTCAAGCTGGTTTCCGAGCGCCTGGAGCAGGTCCAGCGTGGCCTCGGCGAGATGCAGCAGCTGGCCACCGGCGTCGGCGACCTCAAGCGCGTGCTGACCAACGTCAAGAACCGCGGCAGCTGGGGCGAAGTGCAGCTGGAGAATATCCTCGAGCAGACACTCACCCAGGAGCAGTACGCGCGTGCGGTGAGGGTGCGTCCGGAGAGTGGCGAGATGGTCGATATCGCCGTGCGCCTGCCGGGCCGCAGCAGCGACGATACGCCGGTATGGCTGCCGATCGACTCCAAGTTCCCGCGCGAGGACTACGAGCGCCTGCTGGACGCACAGGAACAGGGCGATGCCGAAGGCGTGCGCCTGCAGGGCATCCAGCTGGAGCGCGCGGTGCGCGTGCAGGCCAAGTCGATCTGCGACAAGTACATCGTGCCACCGCACACCACGGACTTCGCGGTGATGTTCCTGCCCACCGAAGGCCTGTATGCCGAGGTGATCCGGCGCCCGGGCCTGGTTGACCTGCTGCAGCGCGAGCACCGTGTGGTGGTGGCCGGACCGACCACGGTCACTGCGTTGCTCAACAGCCTGCAGATGGGCTTTCGCACGCTGGCCATTGAAAAGCGATCCAGCGAAGTGTGGAGCCTGCTGGGTGCGGTCAAGAGCGAGTTCGGGAAGTTCGCCGGCATCCTGGAAAAGGCCGAGAAGCAGATCACTACCGTTGGCCGCAGCATCGGCGAGGCCAGCCGCAAGACCCGCACCATCGAACGCCGCCTGCGTGGCGTGGAGTCGCTGGCGTCCGAACAGGCGCAGTCGCTGCTCGGCGACCTGGCCGAGGGTGATGCGGTGGCCGAGGAGGAAGGCAGTGACGGCGAGGGCGATGAGGCCTGAGCCACGCTGACACGCCGCCTGCATCGCCGATGGGTATGCTGGCGGCCTGTCCGCTTCGACCAGGTACCGCCATGCGCCTGCCCCGCTTCACCAGCCTTGTCCTGACCGCGCTGCTCGCCGCCTGCGGCAGCGCGCCAACGACCGTGGGCACGACCACGCAGGCCGCCTCCAGCACCCCCGAAGCGGTCGAGGCCTACCGCGAAGCACGCGACGTCGACTGCCAGGCCGCCGGTGGCACCCTGCAGCGGCTCGGCCGGCTGCAGCGCGAGCAATGCGTGATTCCCTATGCCGACGCCGGCAAGGCCTGCAGCCGCAAAAGCGACTGCACGGGCCAGTGCCTGGCCGCAGGCGAGGCACTGGCCGGCGATGCGGCGTCCGGTACCTGCCAGCGTGATGCCAGCCAGAACTTCGGTTGCCGCCAGCGTATCGAGGACGGCAAGGCGCAGGGCATGATCTGCGTGGATTGAATCCTGCCTGTAGAGCCGAGCCCACGCTCGGCTGATGCCACAGCAGCCGAGCGTAGGCTCGGCTCTACAACTGCGCGCGCGGCGCTATGCTGGTGGGCCATTCCCGCCGTAGCCGGAGCCCCGCGTGAGCACCCCGATCCAGGACATTCCCCTCACCACCATCGACGGCCAGCCGTCCTCGCTTGCCGACTACCAGGGCAAGGTGCTGCTGCTGGTCAACGTCGCCTCCAAGTGCGGCCTGACCCCGCAGTACGAAGGCCTGCAGGCGCTGTATGCGGAAAAGCATGCGCAGGGCCTGGAAGTGCTGGGCTTCCCCGCCAACAACTTCCTTGGCCAGGAGCCGGGCAGCGAGGCCGAGATCCAGCAGTTCTGCCAGCTCACCTACGATGTCAGTTTCCCGATGTTCTCCAAGATCAGCGTGGCTGGCGAGGACACCCACCCGCTGTACCAGCAGCTGACCGCCGCGCAGCCGCAGTCGATCGGCGAAGGCCCGCTGCGCGAGCGCCTGGCCAGCAAGGAGATCCCGATCCATCCGGCACCGGCGGTGCTGTGGAACTTCGAGAAGTTCCTGGTCGGCCGTGATGGCAAGGTGATTGCACGCTTTGCCCCGGACGTGGCGGCCGATGACGTGCGCCTGCGCGACGCCATCGAGGCCGCGCTGGTGGCCTGAGCAAAGCGTGCCAATCCGGGTTGGCACCTGCCGGAAAAGAAAAACCCCGCCGAGGCGGGGTTTTTTCATGCACGGGTTGCAGCGATCAGTTGCTCCAGTTCGGCATCGGCATCGCATCCACGGGGATCGGCGAATTGGCATCGTCATGGCCGCGGTCGCGCTTGCTGCGCAGGTCGTTCTCGATCTGGTAGTTGCGGCGCTGCATCCACGCGTCGCGCACCAGCGAGTACTCGTCCACGGCGGTGTCGCGCAGATCGTCGATCGCCAGCAGCTGCGCGCGGGTGTCGACCAGCTGCAGGCCCTGCAGGCCGATGCGGACCTTGTCTTCCTCGATGCGGCGGATCGGCGACAACGGGATGTCACCGGCCAGGCCGAACACATCGCGCACGGTACGCGGGCCGAAGAACGGCAGTTCCACGTAGCGCGAACGACGCCAGCCCCAGGCACCCAGGGTCTGGCCGAAATCTTCATTGCGACGCGGCACCATCGCTTTGCTGGCCGGATCGAACAGGCCACCGATGCCCAGCGTGCTGTTCATCAGGAAGCGGCCGAGGCTGTCCCACGCATCGGCACCGCGGCCCTGCAGCAGCTGGTTGGTGATGGTCACCGGTGCGCGCAGGTTGCTGAAGAAGTTGCTGACGCCGGTACGCGCGAAGCGCGGCACCACGTGGGTGTAGGCCGTGGCCAGCGGGCGGGCGATGCCACGGTCGACCGCGTTGTTGAACTTGTGCACCTTGCGGTTGAACGGTTCCCACGGGTCATAGGCGGCCGCACTGCCGGTGTTGCTGGCACCACCGTACAGGGCATCGAAATCATCATCACCGCCCGGTGCAGTGGCCGCGGCGGTCTTGGCCGCATCGGCATCGGCACTGGTTGCGGGCGGGGTCGGCGCCGCAGCGGTGGCGATCGGCGGGCTGTCCACCGGGGCCACCTCGGTCACGCCGGTGTCGGCGGGCGCCGCTTCGGCGGGAGCGCCGGCCGCGACCACGGTGCTGGCGACCGGTGCGTCGCTGCGCGCGGGCTTGCCGGCACAGGCGGTCAGGGCGATGGCCAGGAGGATCAGGGGGAAAGTGCGTACGACGTTCATGTCAGCTCGCAGCAGAAGTAGCGTTGAAGTCCAGGTCGGGCGACAGCCGGTAGGCCGCGCTCAGCTCGTTGAAGCCGGCCGGCGCGCCGGAAATGGCCAGCGCATGGCCCGCCTTGCGTGCCCGGGAGGCCAGTTCGGCCAGCAGGGCCAGGCCGGCGCTGTCCACGCGCTCGACCTCGCCCAGCTCCAGCCGCGCCAGCTTGGCTGGCAGGGCCTGCAGTTGCGGCCACAGTGCAATCACCGCGGCACGGTCGAGCACCCCGCGCAGGCGCAGGGTGTCGCCTTCCAGCAGCGCCAGTGCGTTACTTGCCATTGCCCGCCGGCCCGGCCTGCATGCTGCCGCTGTGCAGCTCGCTGGCCACCTGCTTGATGCCCTTCTGGCGCAAGGGCGTATCGAACTGGTTGCGGAAGGTCTGCACGTAGGAAATGCCTTCGATGTTGACGTCGAAGATCTTCCACTGGCCGTTCACGTTGCGCATCCAGTACTCGACCGGGGTCGGTTCGTTGCCGGCGCGCACCAGTTCGGTGCTGACGCGCACGCCACGGTTGCCCGGCAGCGGGCTTTCACCCTTCAGGCGGAAGCTCGGCTTGCCCTGGATGTTGAGCAGGGTCGAACCGTAGCGCTGCATCAGGCTGTCGGCCATCGCATCGGCGAACAGTTTGATGTCGGCGTCGGAGGCGCCGCGGGCGTGCGGGCCCAGCACCAGGCGTGCCGCATAGTCGCGGTCAAAGGTGCGGTTCAGTTCGCTGTCGATGTAGCTGCGCAGGCTGGCCGGGTTGCTGCTGAACTCGCTGCGGCGCTGCTGCAGCGTGGTGAGAATGCGCGTGCTGGCATCGATCACCACCTTGCCGGCCTGGCCCTGCGCTGCGGCAGCGGCGGGGGCGGCGGCCTGGGCCTGGGCAAGGAACGGGGTGGCCATCAGCAGCGCCGAGGCGAGCAGGGCGGGGATCAGTTTCATTTTCATGGTTGCGGTTCCGTTGCAGGCGCCTGCGCGCCATCGTTGGGCTTCTGAGCAGCGCCGCCACCGGCGCCGCCACTGAACATGTACTTGCCGACCAGCTGGATCAGGTCCACCGCCGGCTGGGTGAAGACGATCTCGTCACCGGCCTTCAGCACGTCCGGGTCACCGCCCGGCTGCAGACCGATATAGCTCTCGCCGAGCAAACCACTGGTGAAGATGCCCGCCGAGGTGTCCGCCGGCAGGTCCTTGACCTTGCTGTCCATGCGCAGGGTCACAATGGATTCGAACTTCACCGGATCCAGGTCGATCGAGGCGACCTGGCCGACGGTGACGCCGCCGATCTTCACCGGCGCCTGCTTGCGCAGCTGGCCGACCTGGGAGAAGCGCGCCTTCAGCTCGTAGCCCTGGCTGCCCCAGCTCCAGCGCTGGTTGGTCGAGGCCACGGCCAGCACCATCAGCGAGGCCAGGGCCAGCAGCAGGAATGCGCCAACAGAGAATTCGAGTCTGGGACCGCGGATGGCCATGTGGATTACCTGATCGAGTCGTGGTGGCCGCGCGCGCCTGCGCACCGCCGGTGGAGGGGTTAGGTGAACAACATTGCCGACAGCACGAAGTTGAACATCAGCACCAGCAGCGAGGCATTGACCACCGCGCGGGTGGTCGCCACCGAGGTGCCCTCGATGGTCGGCTCGGCGTGGAAACCAACATAGGCGGCGACCAGCGCTGCGGTGCCGCCGAAGATCGCCGACTTCAGCATCGCCACGCCGAAGTCATCCCAGAAATCGACGCTGTTGCGCAGTGCCGACCAGAACACGCCATTGTCCAGGCCCAGCACATGCACCGCTTCGAAGTAGCTGGCGCTGATCGCCAGCGAGCAGAAGATGCCGGTCAGCAGTGGCACGGTCAGCACCGCCGCCCAGAAGCGCGGTGCGACGGCTTTGGCCACCGGGTCGATCGCCATCAGCTCCAGTGCCTTGATCTGGTCGGTGGCGCGCATCAGGCCCAGTTCGGCGGCGATCGAGCTGCCGGCGCGGCCGATGAACAGCAGCGCGGTCAGCACCGGCGCCAGTTCCCGGTACAGCGACAGGCCGAGCAGGGTCGACAGCGCGTCGGCCGCACCGAAGGTGGTCAGCGTGCGGTAGCCCTGCAGGGTCAGCACCAGGCCGACGAAGGCACCACCGACGGCGATGATCGGCAGCGAGCGTGCGCCGATCTTGTAGATCTCGCGGGTCAGCTCGGCCAGGAAATCACGGGTCGGCAGCGAACCACGCAGCACGGTCAGCGAGAACAGGCCGGCGCGACCCAGCGAGCGGGTGGCTTGGACGAACGGCATCAGGCGACCCTCGCGCGCGGCGCGGCATCGAACGGAATGGGGCCATCGGGCTGGCCGTGCAGGAACTGCCGCAGCAGCGGGTCCTGGCTGGACTGCAGCGCCTCGGGCGTGCCCTGGAACACGATGCCGCCATTGGCGATGGCGATCACCTGGTCGCAGATCGGCAGGGTCTCGTGCACGTGGTGGCTGACAATGATGCTGGTCAGGCCCAGGCTGTGGTTGAGGCGCTGGATCAGGCTCATGATCACGCCGGAGGCGATCGGGTCCAGCCCGGTCAGCGGCTCGTCGTAGATCATCAGTGGCGGATCCAGTGCCAGCGCGCGGGCCAGCGCGACGCGGCGCGCCATGCCGCCGGACAGTTCGCGCGGCCAGGCATCGGCAGCGGCCAGCAGACCCACGGCATGCAGCTTCATTTCCACCAGGCGGCGCAGCACGGCGGTCGGCAGGCGGGTATGCGCGCGCAGCGGCAGCGCGACGTTTTCGGCGACGGTCAGATCGGTCAGCAGGCCGTTGCCCTGCAGCAGAACACCCACGCTCTTGCGCATTTCCAGCAGCGCGCCGCTGTCATGCGGGATCGGCTTGCCGAACAGGGTGACCTCGCCGGCGACCGGACGCAGTTCGCCGGTCAGTGCCGCCAGCAGGGTGGACTTGCCACTGCCGGACGGGCCCAGCACGGCCGTGATGCTGCCCTTGGGCACCTGCAGCGACACGTCGCGCAGGATCGTGCGCCCGCTCCGGTCGATGCGGACGTTGGATAACTGCACCAGACTGGAGGTGGAAGCCGACATGGGCACCATTAACGTTTTTTAGACATCGAAGGATCGGGCCCATCGGCTGAACATAAGCAGACTGGACGGTCCAGTATTGTGGCACGGCATGACCCTTGCCAGGCCGGGACAATCGGCTGGCAGCGCGGAACAATCCGTACCGGCGATGGGCGGGCCATTGAATACTGCCTGCCGTGCTGCACACTGTGCACGATGAGTGACCCGGGCAGCGATTTCCGCCTCTACCATTCCAACTCCCTGGACGTGCTGGCTGCGCTGCTGGCGCGCAACGTGCGTGAGCCTGTTCCGGGCCAGCCGTTGCTCGCGCCGGAGGTGGTGCTGATCCCGCAGGTGGCGATGCGGCGTTGGCTGCAAGCGACACTCGCTGCCGAATATGGCGTGGCCGCCAACCTCGAGTTCCTGACCCCGGGCGAGTTCGTTGCCCGTGCACTCAATGCCAATGTGCCGGGCGAACGCGACGACCTGGACGCGGCGGGCCTGCACTGGAAGCTGTACCACGCACTGCGCGACCCGGCGCTGCTGGCGCAGCCACCGATGCGCGCGCTGCAGTCCTATCTTGCCGGCGGCGACGCCCTGAAGCCGTGGGCACTGGCCGGTGAACTGGCGTCGGTGTTCGAGAAGTACCAGGCCTGGCGCCGCGACTGGTTGCTGCGCTGGGAGGCCGGCGCCGACCCGGCTGACCCGCAGGCGATCCTCTGGCGCACCATCGCCCATGGCCGCGACTACCGCGCGCGCCGCATCCAGGCGTACCTGGATCGCTTCGAGGGCGCCGGCCAGCCGCTGCCACAGGGCCTGCCACCGCGCATGTCCGCGTTCGCGACGCTCAACATCTCGCCCGACGTGCTGCGGGTGATGGCCACCCAGGCGCGGGTGGGCGAGCTGCACTTCTATATGCCCACTCCGGTGCAGTCGTACTGGGGTGACCTGCAGACGCTGGCCGAGCGCCTGCGCAGCGGCGCACCCGATCCCTTCGGTGAAGCGGCTGGTGAGAACCGCCTGCTGGAAGCCTGGGGTGCGGCCGGCCGCGACTTCATGGCGGTGCTGGGCAGCTACGAGGTGGTGCACCCGGCCGGCGAGATTGCCGCGTACTCGGATCCGGAAGAAGACACCCGGCCGACCCTTGACGAAGGCGGCCTGTCCGACAGCCTGCTGCATCGCCTGCAGCGCGATCTGTTCCACCGCCGCGCACTGCCCTCGGGCGAGCTGCGCGATGGGCTGCGCAGCGACGACCCCAGCCTGCAGGTGCATGCCTGCCACACCCGGCTGCGCGAGCTGCAGGTGCTGCACGACCAGTTGCGCAGCCTGCTGCAGGACCCGCGCTTCGACCCGCCGCTGCAGGCGCGCGAGATCGCGGTGCTGGCGCCGGACATCGATCCCTATGTGCCGTACCTGGAGGCGGTGTTCGGCGGCCGCGGCGGCGAGGAGGAGCATATTCCCTACGCGCTGGCCGACAGCAGCCCACTGGCAGGAGAGCCGCTGGCCGATGTGTTCGTGCACCTGCTGGGCCTGCCGGTCTCGCGTTTCGGCCTGAACGAGGTGCTGGACCTGCTCGCCAGCGCGCCGCTGGCCGAAGCGGCCGGGCTGGAAGCAGTGGACTTCGATCGCCTGCATGGCTGGCTGCAGCAGGCCGGCGCACGCTGGGGCCTGGATGCGAAGCACCGCAACCAGCACCAGGCGCCGGCCGACGACGCCTACACCTGGCAGTTCGCACTGGACCGCCTGGTGCTCGGTCACGCCACCGGCAGCGAGGCGGACCTGGCCGGCGTGGCGCCGTGGATCGAGCTGGAAGGCGGCGCGCTGGAAGCACTGGACCGGCTGCTGCGGCTGCTGCGCGTGCTGGCGGTCTACCAGCGTCGCCTCGGCGAGCTGCTGACCCCGGCGCAGTGGCGGCAACGGCTGCTGTCGCTGCTGGACGCGCTGCTGCCGACCGCGCCCAGCTCGCCCAACAGCCAGCGTGCCCTCGAGCGCCTGCGCAAGCTGCTGAATCAGTTCGCCGACGATGCCGCCAAGGCCGGGTTCGAAGACGGCGTGCCGCCTGAGGTGGTGCGTTCGCACTTCGCCGGTGTACTGGGTGAGGCCGATACGCGCGCGCCGCTGCTGACCGGTGGCATCAGTTTCGGCCGCATGGTGCCGATGCGCCTGCTGCCGTTCCGGGTGATCTGCGTGCTCGGTCTCAATGATGGCGATTTCCCGCGTCGTGACCCGGCCGCGGGCCTCAACCAGCTCACCGCCGAGCTGGACACGCCACGCCGCCGCCCGGGCGATCGCTCCACCCGCGAAGACGACCGCTTCCTGTTCCTGCAGCTGTTCGCCGCCGCGCAGGAGGTGTTCTACCTCAGCTACCTCGGCGCCGATCCACGCGATGGCAGCGTGCGTGAGCCGTCGGTGCTGGTCAGTGAACTGATCGATGCCGCCGCCGCGTATCACCTCGATCCGCCTGCGGCGGTCCGCGACTTTACCGTGCGCCATGCACTGCAGCCGTTCTCACCGGCGGCGTTCGGAGAGGGGGATCCACGCCGCTTCAGCTATCGGCGGCAATGGCATCCCGCTGCCGGCCGCCTCACCGGCCAGCGTGGGGGCCTGCAGCCGTGGTTCGATGCCCCGCTGCCGCCGCCGCCCGACGATGCCGTGGAAGACGAGCTCGCGCTCGACACCCTGCGCCGCTTCCTGTGCGACCCGGCCGGGCAGTTCCTCGCACAGTCGATGGGCCTGCGCCTGGCCGACGATGCCGGGGAAGTTGATGACCTGGAACCGCTGGTGCTGTCATCGCGCGGCCCGGAAAAGCGCAGCGTGCAGGCGGCGGTGGTGCGCGCCACGCTCAGTGGCGATACCGAACCGTTGTACCCGCGGCTGCGCGCGCGTGGCCTGCTGCCGTCCGGTCCATTGGGCCAGCGCCAGTTCGAGGTGGAGCAGTTGAAGACTCGCCCGTATGCCAGTGCGTTGCTGGGCTGGATGCAGGGCGAGCCGCTGGAAAGCCGTCGCTACGAAGTGGACATCGATGGCGTGCGCCTGCACGGCCGCGTGGCCGATCGGCATCCCGAAGGCCTGGTGCGGCTGCGTGCTGGCACGCTCAATGGCAATGTAGTGATCCGCCAGGGCCTGGACTGGCTGCTGGCCAACGCCGCCGGCGACGCACTGCCCCTTGTGCAGTTCCACGATGGCGGCGACGCCGGTCCCGGCCCGCATGTACTGCCGGCACTGAGCGCGCCTGCTGCACGCGCGGCGCTGCGCGCGCTGCTGCAGTTGCGCCAGCGCGGCCTGCGTGAGCCGCTGCGCTTTGCCCCGTATACGGGCTGGGCGCTGTACAACGCGCCGGCAGAGAAACAGCGCAGCGAGGGCTGGAAGCAGTGGCACGGCAGCGACCGCAGCTGGGGTGAATCCAGCAGCGACGCCTGGCAGCTGCTGCTGCGGGGTGCCGACCCGTTCGCCTCCGATGCCAGTTATGCCGACCTGCTGCGCAACAGCCAGGTGGTCTTCAGCGCGGTGCGCGAAGGCCGCACCCTCGGCGCCGCAACGCGCCAGGAGGGCAGCGCATGAGCCCCGCCTTCATCGATGAGCGAGCCCAGTGCATGGCGGTCGATCCCTATCTGGCCCTGCCGCTGGATGGCATCCGCCTGATCGAAGCCAGCGCCGGTACCGGCAAGACCTTCACCCTGGCTACGCTGTTTACCCGCCTGGTGGTAGAGCAGGGCCTGCGCATCGGACAGATCCTGGCGGTGACCTTCACCGATGCGGCTACCCAGGAACTGCGCAAGCGCATCCGCGAGCGCCTGGCGCTGGCGGCGCGACTGGTCGATCTGGAAGCGGTCGAAGGCGAAGCACCGGACGTGCGGCTGACCCGCGAGGTGCTGCAGCGCCATCTGCAGGGAGGTACCGAGCGCGCCGCCGCACTGAAGCGCCGCCTGCAGGTCGCCGCCGATGAGATCGACCTTGCGTCCATCTTCACCATCCATGGCTTCTGCACCCGCGTGCTGCGCGAGCATGCGCTGGAGAGCGGCCACACCTTTGATCCGCCGGAGCTGCTGGCCAGCGACCGTGAGTTGCTGGAAGCGCTCGCGGCCGACCTGTGGCGGGTACATGCCAATGACCCGGCCACGCTGGAACCGCTGACCTGGCTGTGGTCCACCCCGGACGCACTGGCCGCCGATCTGCGCGCGCTGCTGGCCGCGCCGCCGCTGCACCCGTTGCCACAGGCGGTGGCGCTGCCCGATCCGCAGGCCGCCCTGCAGGGTGTTGCCGAAGAGCTGTCCGCAAGCGTGCGCGAGCATGGCGAGCAGTTCTTCATCGACCTCTGCGATGCGGTCGACAACAAATGGATCAACGGCGTGTCGTACAAGCTGGGCTGGCTGCACCCGCTGGGCCGGCAACTGCTGGGCTGGGCCGAGCGCGCCGACCCGCGCGAGCTGCTGACCAGCGAGCGCCTGCCGGCACTGCTGCCGGAGGCGCTGGCAGCCAAGACCAACAAGAAATTCGCCGAGCGCACGCCATCGTCGCCATTGCAGGCGCCGTTGGCCCGCTATGTCGCGCTTCTGGCCGAACGCGATGCCTGGCTGCGTGCCACCGCGTTGAACTTCCTGCACGTGCTTCGCGACGAAGCCAGACAGCGCCTGCAGGCGCTGAAGCGCACCCGCCGGGTGCAGACCTACGACGATCTGATCGATGGCGTGGCACTGGCCCTGGAAGGCCCGCAGCGGCTGGCATTGGTCAAGCAGCTGCGCGCGCAGTACCGCATCGCGCTGGTCGATGAGTTCCAGGATACCGACGACCGTCAGTGGGGCATTTTCCACACCGTGTTCGGCGATTCACCGGAAGTGCGCGAGCTCGGCCTGGCACCGGCGCTGTTCCTGATCGGCGATCCCAAGCAGGCGATCTACGGTTTCCGTGGCGGTGATATCCACACTTACCTGAAGGCCAAGCGGGCGGCGCAACAGGCGCCGGTGCTTGACCAGAACTTCCGCTCGCGACCGGCCGTGCTGCGCGCGCTGCAGGCGCTGTACGACAACGGTGGCGAAGACGCCTTCCTCGAGCGTGACATCCAGTTCGAGCCGGTGCGGCCCGGTGGCGTGCGCAGCGATGCGGACTACCAGCGCGACGGCCATGCCGCCCCGGCACTCACCCTGCGCGTGCTGCGAAGTGGCGGTGACAAGGCGATGAGTGCCGATGCCTCGCGCGAAGCAGCGACCCAGGCCTGTGTGGCGGCGATCCACCAGATCCTGGTCGCGGCGCGCGCCGGCAATGCGGTGCTGCGTGGGCGCCCGGTACAGCCGGGTGACATCGCGGTGCTGGTGCGCTCGCATCGTGAGGCCACGCTGGTGCAGCGCGCGCTGGCCGCGGTCGGCATTCCTGCCGTGGCAGCGGGCAAGCAGAGTCTGTTCGCCACCAGCGAAGCGCGTGATCTGCGTGCACTGCTGCTGGCGCTGCTGCAGCCGGCTGACGAGGGCCGCCTGCGCGCGGCGCTGGCCACGGTGCTGCTCGGCCAGCGCGCCAGTGCGATCGCGGCGATGGAGCACGAGGGCGACCTGCAACGCGGGTTCCAGGCGCAGCTCCTGCATTGGCGCGAGCGCTGGCAGCGCGGCGGCCCGTTCGCGGTGATCGCCGACGTCTGCGCCGCGCAGGGCGAACGCCTGCTGGCCCTGATCGATGGCGAGCGCCGCCTGACCAACTACCTGCAGCTGGGCGAACTGCTGCAGGAGGCCTCGGCGCAGGCGCTGGGCATGCACGGCCTGCTGGACTGGCTGCAGGGCCAGATGGCCAGCGCCGACCAGGATGACGAGCAGCAGCTGCTGCGCCTGGAATCGGATGCGCGCCGCGTGCAGATCATCACCCTGCACAAGAGCAAGGGCCTGGAGTACCCGCTGGTGTTCCTGCCCTTCGTGGGCATCGACGGCGGTGCGCCCAACACCGCCTCGCACTGCACGGTGCATGTGGGCGGCCAGCGCCAGCTGCACTGGAAGCTGGGCAAGGACGAGGCCTGGGAAGCGGCCACTGCGCAGCGCGAGCGCGAGCAGCGTGCCGAGGATGCGCGCCTGCTGTATGTCGGCCTGACCCGCGCCGAGCACGCGCTGTGGATCGCCGTGGGTGATCTGGCCGGGCTCGGCAGGACGCGGCTGGCACCGCTGCTGGGTGACCTGCAGGCGCTGCGCGCGCATGCCGATGTGTGCATCGATGACAGTGAGGTACCGGCTGCGCTGCCGCAGCTGGCGGCCGAAGTGGAAGGGGATCTTCCGGCGGTGCGTGCACTGACCCGGCGCGTTCCGCACGACTGGTGGGTGTACAGCTTCACCCAGCTGGCCCACGCCGATGCCGGCGCGGGCAGTGACATCGAAGCCGCTGCCACCGCGCTGCCGGCGCCGGCAGCCGACGAACCCACCGGCCCGGAGCTGCCGCTGGAACCGGCACTGCCGGAAGCCGCCGCGGTGGCCGAGGACAGCGCGCCGCTCGACTCGCGTTTCATGGGCAGCCGCTTCGGCAACGTGCTGCACGAGGCAATGGAAAACGTCGACTTCGCCGCATGGGCTGACTGGCAACCAGGCCGGGAAGCTCCCGAGGGCCAGGTCGAGGTGCTGCGCAAGGCGCTGCACGATGAGGGCTATGCCGACGTCGATCTGGACGATGGCGTAGCGGTGCTGGTGCCGCTGGTGGGCCACACGCTGACCGTACCGCTGCCCGAAGGCGGTGCGCTGTACAGCCTCGGTGAAGGCGAGCGCCGCGCCGAAATCGACTTCCATTTCGCCATCGAGGCGACCACCGTGCCGGCGCTGCTGCAGGTGCTGCATGCGCACGGTGTTTCCAGTGGCCGCCGCGGCTTCGGCCAGCGCCGCCGCCTGGAGGGGCTGATGACCGGCATGATCGACCTGACCTACGTGCGTGATGGCCGGTGGTACGTGCTCGACTACAAGTCCAACCGCCTGCCCGGCTACAGCCCGGACCTGCTGGCCATTGCCATGCGCCACAGCGAATACGATCTGCAGGCGCTGATCTACACCGTGGCCCTGCATCGCTGGCTGCGCTTCCGCCTGGGCGCCGCCTACGACTACGAGCGCGACATGGGCGGCATCCGTTACCTGTTCTGCCGCGGCCTGGATGGCACGGGCAATGGCGTGCACGTGGATCGTTTCCCGTTCGCGCTGGTGGATGCACTCGACGCGCTGTTCGCCGGCGGCGAGCAGGCCCAGGCCCAGCTCGCCGCGCGTGCCCGAGGAGCCAGCGCATGAACCTGCTGAAGGAACTGCACCAGAAGGGCCTGCTGCGCACCCTCGACCATGCATTGGCGACCAGCCTGCAGCGGCTGCGCGACGACACGCCCGACAGTGTGGCACTGGCGGCGGCGCTGGCTTCGCTGGCGGTGTCGCAGGGCCACGCCGCGTTCGATCCGGCACAACCGCAGCGGTTGCTGGAAGGCGTGCCCGAGTGGCCCGCCGCGCAGGCCTGGCTGGCGCAGCTGCGCGCATCGCCCTGGGTGGCGACGCCGGAGCAGGCTGACGCCATCGCCGGGGATGCCCCCTTGGTGCTGGAGAACGGCCTGCTCTACCTGCGCCGCTACCGCGAGTACGAGCGCCAGTTGGCCACCGGTCTGCAGCGCATCGGCCGGCATCCGCTGCCGGCGCCGGACATGGCAGCGTTGGCGCCGTTGTTCGCGCAGCTGTTCGCGCACGCATCGCGCGGTGAAGATCACCAGGCACGCGCAGCCGGCGTGACGCTGCGCCATCCGCTGGCGCTGGTCACCGGCGGCCCCGGCACAGGCAAGACCACCACCATCGCACGCCTGTTGCTGCTGCTGGCCGCGCAGGCCCGGCACGCCGGCCAGCCGCTGCCCGAGGTGGCGTTGGCCGCGCCGACCGGTCGCGCTGCCGAGCGCATGGCCGAGAGCCTTCGCGTAGCCGTGCAACGTCTGCAGGAACAAGGAGTGGATGCGACGCTGTGCGCGGCATTGCCCAGTACCGGCACCACCCTCCATCGCCTGCTCGGCGTGATTCCCGATTCACCGCGCTTCCGCCACCACGCTGATAATCCACTGCCGGTGGATGTGGTGGTGGTCGACGAAGCGTCGATGATCGATCTGCCGATGATGGCCAAGCTGGTCGATGCGATTGCCAGCGGCACCCGCCTGATCCTGCTCGGCGACCCCGATCAGTTGCCGTCGGTCGAAGCCGGTGATGTGCTCAGCGCGATCCTGCGCGCCAGCGGTGATGGCATCGGCACCCGCGCCGACGATGCGCTGGCGCTGCATGGCCTGCTGGCACCGGCCACCTTGCAGCCGCAGGCCGCACCACGCGCCTTCGCCGGCCGTCGCGTACAGCTGCAACGCGGCTACCGGCAGAGTGATGCGCTGGACCTGGCACCGCTGGCGCATGCCGTGCGTGAAGGCGACAGCGGCACCGCGCTGCAGCTGCTGCGCAGTGGTGAACTGGCCGGCGTGCACTTCCACGAAGGCGAAGCCGATCCATTGCGCGGTCAGCGCGAGCATCTGCTCGGCCACTGGCGCGCGCTGGCCGAGGCCGCTGATCCGGTAAGTGCCCTGCAGCAGGCCGGGCGCCTGCGCGTGCTGACCGCGCTACGCGAAGGCCCGCAAGGTGCGCGTGGGCTCAACAGCCGCATCGAACAGCTGCTGGCCGGCAACACCCCGGGCTACTTCCAGGGCCGCCTGCTGCTGGTCACCGAGAACAGCTACCGGCACCGCCTGTTCAACGGTGATATCGGCATCTGCCTGCGCGATGGCAGCGGCGCGATGGTGGCCTGGTTCCCCGGCGATACCGTCGAGCAGCCACGCGCCTTCCACCCGGCCGCGTTGCCCACGCACGAAAGCGCGTTCGCGATGACCGTACACAAGGCACAGGGCTCGGAGTTCGACGAAGTGTGGTTGCAGCTGCCACGCCAGGACAGCCGCGTGCTGTCACGCGAACTGGTCTACACCGGCCTGACCCGCGCCCGCCAGGTACTGCATGTGGCCTGCAGCGCCGACGTGCTGCAGGCCGCACTGAAGCGGCACGCCAGCCGCTTGGGCGGCCTGGCCTGGCGGTTGGGTGCGGAAGACGTGGTTGAAGCACCAACGCGTGTCGAACAGCCCACGGTGCAGGGCACCTTGTTCTGAATCGGGGTCGGATCCCGTTCCCATCGGGAAAGGGCTCTGACCCCATCGCCCCGATGTCGCATTTGCCGTTTGATGACGCCGTTGGCGCTACCTATCCTGCGTTGCTATTCCACGACACAGGAACCGGCACATGGCCCTTATGGCTCTGGATGACCCACGATGGGCCGAACTGCAGCATGCCTATGGCGCTGCGGATGACATTCCGGAGCTGCTGGCCAATCTCAGTATCCCGAAAAACGAAAGATCCGAAGACGATCCGATCGAGGACACCTGGCACGAGTTGTGGAGCAGCCTGTGCCATCAAGGGGACGTCTACAGCGCTTCGTTTGCGGCGGTGCCGCATATTGTTGATGCGCTTCTGCAGCAGCCAGAGCTCCTGATGTTCGACTTCGTTGGGCTGCCGATCACAATCGAGATCGAGCGAAGGGAAGCTGATATCGAGCTCCCTGAATTTCTGGAGCCGCACTACTCAGAATCGCTTCAGTGCCTCGCGCGCTTTGCTGCCAGCGTAATCCTGGACACGCATGACAGAAGCATGAGTTCAGCGTTGCTGACAACGCTTGCGCTGGCCCACGGCAATACCGGCGTCGCACGCATGCTTGGGCAGATAACCGCTTACGAAGCGGATGAAGCGGTTGATCTGTTCCTCAATCGCTAGCCAGAAGCAGTCGAGCATGGCTCGACTCTACAAAAGCGTACTTCGATCATTCCGACGTTCATCCACGCATGGCGTGGATCTACCGTGTCGACCAAGGTCGACACCCACAAGAGCAGAACGCCGTGCCGACAGATCGCAGGAAACTGTCGAAGGCGGGGTGGGTCCGGTTGCGGGGGCGTGAGCCGCATGGGCCCGAGGCATGCCTCGGGCGGGTTGGGCA
>NZ_JBXUHP010000002.1:0-22623 GCF_057179845.1 Stenotrophomonas maltophilia group sp. SKK55 | reverse complement strand
GCCGGGCCCCGGAGGGGGACTTGCAGCGTCCCCCGCAACCGGCCCCCCCCCCGCCAACCTACGGAATGCAGGCTTTTGCCGTTGACGTTGACGTTGATTCGGCAGGTGCAGGGCGCAGCCCTGCCGCCCCCGTCATTCCGCGATCAACACCAACCCATCCGGGAACACGATCGCCGCTTCATCGGCACTCACATCGAAGAAACCCACGCCGTGCTTCTCGGCCAGATCCTGCACCCGTCCGTGCGCGCGCTCGGCCACCGAGTACGCGAAGGCGCCGTAGATCACCTGCCGGCCGATGCTGTACTCGGTCACCTCGGCACGATCGTCATCGTCGTTGCTCAGTGGTCCGTTCAACGGCGGGAATTCCTGCGCCATCTCCGCAAACCACGCTTGCAGTGCCGGGCTGCTGACGGTCGGGTCGTCGTACTCGTGGCGCTCGTTCCACTGCGTCTGCTTCTCGAACCAGGCGATGAAGGCCGCCGCCTCGCGTGGCGCGGCGCTGGCCTCGAACACCATCATGTCGTAACTCATTGGAGCTTCCTGTGCAGAGCAGGGGTCAGCGCCTTCGCCTGCGGCGAAGGATCCGACCCCGGCAACGGGGTCTGTGGACGCACAGGGTATCCCGCTAGAGCTGTTCGGCTGCTCATCGCCAAGCCCGGCGCCAGCGCCCTGGCCTCTGGGAACAGCGCGAAGCGCAGGCCGATCAGGCCCATCAGCGCCTCGTCGCGGGCCTTGCATGCCGCCACGCTGCCAACCCGGCCCAGCGAGGTATCCAGCCGCTCGCGCAGCGCCTGGTCTGCAGCAATCGGCTTGCGCGCCGCGATCTGCCGCCGGTAGTGCCCAGCGATCTCTTCCAGGATGTGCTCGACGGCTTCGCGGCTGCGCTCGGGCAGTTCCAGCCGTGCACGACGCAGCTGCAGGATGTTCAGGCCGATGCGCGCCTCGTTGAGCATGTCCACCGAGGCGATGTCGCTGCCCTCCGGCGTCGCTGCCAGGCGCGGTGCGAGCAGGCCCAGCAGGTCGAGCATGCGTGCGGCGAAGCGCTGCCGATCCTGCTGGCCACGTCCTTCGGCGGCTTCGGCCAGCGTGGTCCAGCCCTGCCGCACCAGCCGGCGCGCGGTCCACTCGGCACCTACCGAACGGAACAGGCGGGTCATCACCACTGCAAAGCCAATGCCGATGAACATCGCGATCGACGAGTTGAGGAAGGTCTGGATGTTGGCGCTGTAGGTGTTCTGCAGGCTCAGCAGCGCGGCCAGATTGACTGTCAGCGGCAGCGCGAACAGCGCACTCTTGGGATGATGCAGCAGCAGTCCCAGCGGCAGGAAGGCCACCGCCAGCACCAGCGCCAGCAGGCCGAAGTCGTGCACGGCTGGAAACACGCCGAACAGGTACACGCCCGCCACAACCGAGGCGACCATCGCCCACACCAGGAACTGCACCATGCTGGGAGCCGGATCGTCCTGTGCGGCGAAGAATGCGGCCGTCACCGCCGCCATCATCGCGCCGTTGCCGCCGCCTTCCCAGCCCAGCGCGATCCACAGCACGCAGTAGCTCATCAGCGCCACGCCGGCACTGAGCGCGGAGAACAGCGCCATGCCGTAGTCGACGTGCTTGTCGGTGGCCACCCGTTCGGTGCGGATGCGGTAGTGCGCGCGATCCAACGGCGCGGTGCCCTGATCGATCGCGTGCTGCAGGGTGCGGCAGTCCTGCCACAGGTCCACCAGTTCCTCCAGGCGCAGCAGCAGGCTGGCCAGCTGCAGGTGCTGCAGGTCGCGGTCCACCTGCGGCTTCAGCGCGCTGATGCGCGCGCGCAGGCGGGCGTACTCGCTGGCGTTGGTCGGGCCATCCAGCCAATCGCGGATGTCGTCGACCAGCGCCGGCAGCCCATCCGGCAGGGCCTGGCCATCGCTGCGCAGCGCACTCAGGCGATCGGCGATTGACGACAACACCGGCAACAGCAACAGCATGCGCTCGCGCAGGCGCTCCATCGACACTGCCGAACCGGCATGGCGTGGATCATCGCGGCGCAGGAATTCGATCAGCGCCTCGAACTGCACCAGGTCGGCAGCCAGCCGGTTGCGCGGCGCGTGTGCGCGGCCACGCTCAAGGATCTGCCGGCACCACTGCGCGGCGTCCTCCATCCAGTTGCCGATGCGGGCGCGCAGCATCGGGCGTACCGACGCCGGGAACAGCAGCGAGGCAAACAGCACGGCCACCACCGTGCCGAGGATGATCTCCTCGCTGCGCGCCACCACGGTGTCGAAGATGGTCTCCGGCGAGGTGACTGCCGGGAAGCCGATGAAGGCGGTGGTGTAGCCGGCCAACAGGAACGCGTAGCCGCGAGGGCCGCGGTTGAGCAGGGCCATGAACAGGCAACCGGCCAGCCAGATCGACATCGCCGCACTCAGCACCAACGGGGTTTCCACCAGCGCCGGCAGTACCAGCAGCGTGGCCAGCCCGGCCACCAGTGTGCCGACGATGCGGTACACGCCCTTGGCGCGGGTCGGGCCCAGCAGCGGCTGGCTGACGATGTACACCGTGCCCATCGCCCAGTAGGGGCGCGACAGGTTGCCGGCCATGGCGATGTACAGCGCGGCCACCGCGGCCAGGTAGGTCTTGATCGAGAACAGCCACGCCTGGCGGTCGGTCAGCGCGTTCATGGCTTACTTCGCCGAGGCCTGTGCGGTGGCCGGCGCCGCCGGGGCAACCGTTGCCTGCCAGCCGCCACCCAGCACCAGGAACAGATGGATCTGGTCGCGCGAGACCTGCGCTTCGGCGGCGGCCAGGGTGGCGTCGCTGGTGGCCAGGCTGCGGTCGGCATCCAGGCTGGACAGGTAGGGTGTGCGGCCGCCCTGGTACAGCCGGCGGTTCTGCTCGGCGGCCAGCGCGGCCTGCTCCTGCGCCACGCGCAGCGACTGCAGGCGGCGCAGGTCCTGCGCATAGCGGTCCAGCGCAGTCTGGGTCTCGCGCAGCGCCTGCAGCACGGTGTGGTCGAACTCGGCCAGCGCGGCGTCGGCGCCGGCTTCGGCAGCGTGGACGCGCGCGTGCGTGCCCGACGACGGCAGTGTCCACGAGATCAGCGGGCCGATCGACCACTGCTGGGTCATCGGCGTGCCGAAGTCTTCCAGCAGGCCGGCGGCACCGACCGAAGCGCCGAGGCGGATGTCCGGGTACAGCTCGGCGGTGGCCACGCCAATGCGCGCGGTGGCCGAGGCCAGCCTGCGTTCGGCCTGGCGCACGTCCGGGCGGCGCTGCAGCAGCGCACGGCCATCACCGACCGGCAGCGGCTGCGCCAGGCTGGGCGCGTGCGCGCAGTCGATCACGCCGGCCGGCAACTGGCCTGGGGTCTGGCCCAGCAGTGCGGCCAGCGAATAGGCCGCGGCCGAGCGCTGCGCGCGCAGCGGCGGCAGTGCCGCCTCCAGCAGTGCCACCTGCGCATTGGCGCGGGCCAGTTCCGGCGGCGTGCCGCGGCCGGCCGCGATCAGGCGCTCGGTGACACTGCGGCTGCGCTGCTGCAGCTGCAGCGAATGCTCGGCCACGTGCAGTTCGTGGTTGGCGTGGCAGATTTCCAGGTAACTGTCGGCCACCTGCGCGACCACGCTGACCTGGGCCAGATCGCGTGCCGCCGCCACCGACTGCTCGTCGGCACGCGCCGCTTCGGCGCCGCGCTTGAGCTTGCCGAACAGGTCGAACTGGTAGCTGACCGCGAACTTGCCATCGGCCAGGTTGATCACCGGCAGCTCGTGCTCCTGCAGGAACGATTCGGCCGACAGCTGCGCGCGGCTGACGCCGGCCTCGGCCTCGTACTCGAATCCGCCCGCGTCCAGCGCCTGTTCGTACACGGCGGCGGCGCGGCGCAGGTGCGCATCGGCGGCCTTCAGTTCCACGTTGTCACGCAGTGCCTGGGTGATCAGCCCGTCCAGCACCGGGTCGTTGTACAGCGACCACCAGCGGTCGGGCAGCGCCTGGTTGGCAGCCACCTGCGGGTTCTGCGTATCGATGAAGGCCGCATTGGCCTGCGGGCGCTTGAACGCCGAGCCTTCCGGCAGTGCATAGTCCGGGCCGACGGTTCTGCACGCGGCCAGGCTGGCCAGTGCGACGATCAGGCCGAGACGGGGCAGGGCGGCGTTCACAGGCCCGCCTGTGTCGGCGAAGCGCCGGCCTTGTCGTTGTGCGGATGGCGGCCGGTGTCCACGGTCACCGTGGCGGTGCGCCCGGCGATCAGTTCCACGCCCTTGGGCACTTCGTCGATGGCGATGCGCACCGGGATGCGCTGAGCCAGCCGCACCCAGTCGAAGGCCGGGGTCACGTTCGGCAGCAGGGTGCTGCCGTTGCTGCGGTAGCGGTCCTCGATACCGGCGGCAATGCTTTCCACGTGGCCGCGCAGCGGCGTCGATTCACCCATCAGCCGGATGTCCACCGTCTGCCCCGGCGCCACGCCGCGCAGCCGGGTCTCCTCAAAGTAGCCATCGATGCGGAACGAGCCGGTATCCAGCAGCGCCAGCACCGGCTTGCCGGCCACCACGTAGTCGCCCACGCGCATCGTGCGGTCACTGACCCGGCCATCGGCCGGGGCGCGCACCTCGGTACGGCCGAGGTTGAGCTCGGCCAGGTCGACCGCAGCCTGTGCGGTGGCCAGCGCCGCCTGTGCGGCCTGCAGCTTGGCGCGGCGTACTTCGGCGTCCTCGGCGGCGACCAGGTCCTGCAGGCTGCGGTCGCGGCCGATCTCGCGGCGCAGCTGTGCCACCGAGGCCTGGCGCTCGGCCAGGCTGGCCTTGGCCTGCTCCAGCGCGATGCGGTAGCGGGCGCGATCGACGACGAACAGCAGGTCGCCCTTCTTCACCGCCTGGTTGTCGGCCACGTTCACCGTTTCCACCAGCCCGGACACGTCCGGCGCCACCTGCACCACGTCGGCGCCGACGTGGGCATCGCGGGTCCAGGGTTCATCCATGTAGTAGACCCACAGCTGGCGCAGCACCAGCAGGGCGATGATCACGGCTGCGCTGGTGAGCAGCACCGGCAGGGTCTTCTTCACGATCTTGTTCACGATTGCATCCAACGCAGGAGGTGGAACAGCAGGCCCAGCACGATTCCGTACAGCGCCAGGTTGAACAGCGCCGGGTGCCATACATGGCGGTAGGCGCCGGCACGCTGCAGCAGCGCGTGCAGGCCGCTGTTGACCAGATAGGCCAACACCATCAACCCAAGCAGGGTCGGGACGAACACTCCGTGGAGACTGAATTCACCGGGCATCGGTAGGGGCGGGGACGAGGTGGGGGAGGGGAGGGACAACGAAACAACAGCAACGGGCAAAAGCCGCTGGCGTGTGCACGGCAGCGGCGGCGTTCGGGGGCAGCGCTCTTACGTGATGCGGTCGGCGGCCTCGGCCAGCAGGCGCCATGCCTTCAGCACGGCGTGCAGTTCATCCATGGAAAGCTCGCCGAACACGTCCTGGCGCAGGCCGATCAACTGATCTTCCAGTTCGCTGACCAGCGCACGGCCCTCGTCGGTCAGCCACAGCAGGTTGGCGCGGCGGTCGCTGGCGTCGCTCTCGCGGCGGACCAGGCCACTGGCGCACAGCTTGTCCAGCAGGCGTACCAGGGAAGGACCCTCCATACCCAGCTGCTGGGCCAGCGCCACCTGGCGGATGCCACCGCCGGAGCGGCCGATCATCAGCAACGGCATGGTGCAGGCGGTGGAGATGCCATAGCTGCCGAGCCGGCTGTCGGCCAGGCGCTGCCACTGCCGCCCTGCGTACAGCAGGCCGGAGCTGAGCTGCATCTGCAGCACGGTGCGCTCGTCGAGGGGTCGGTCCATAAGAGATAGATAGGATACTACTAATTTCATTCCTATCAATGGGTTTTTATGAATGGGTGGGTGTGTTGAGGAAAGCGTTGCGCCTGCCTGGTGTCGGGTGGGGCGGCGGGGGCCGGACGGGGCAGGACACGCCGCAAGTACGTCCCTGTAGGCTCGGCCGCGGCATCCATGCCGCGGACGGTCCTGCCCCGCCCGGCCCCCGCTGCCTTCCCATCACCCCGCGAGCGCGGTGGGTTGGCTCTTGGAAGCAAGAGCAGAAGCAGTGCGGACCAACGGTCCGCACCCACCAAAGCAGAAGACACCACAGCAGCGGCGCGCTGCTTCCGAAGCCATGAACCCCCGCCTTTGCCCCCGCTTTCGGGCGGTCCGGCCGCGCCCGCAGGAACGCGCCCGCAGGAAACTGTCAGGGATGGGGAAGGGCGGCAGGGCAGGACCGTGAGGCGCATGGATGCGCCGACCGAGCCCCCATGGATGGGTTTACGGCGTGTCCTGCCCTGCCGCCCTTCCCCATCCAGACCCGTAACAGGCAGGCGCCGCCAGACCCCCCGATGAACCGTCCCCACAGGACGACCCACCCCCCGGTCGGGTACGATGCTCGCCCCCCGTTCGGGACGCTGTACGCAATGAGCAAGAACAACGAAAAGGCCGCCCCGCAGGGCGACGTGACCCAGGACCAGGCCGAGGATGCCGTGCGCACCCTGCTGCGCTGGGCCGGTGAGGACCCGTCCCGCGAAGGCCTGCTGGATACCCCCCGCCGTGTCGCCGAAGCCTATGGCGACTGGTTCAGCGGTTACCGCGATGACCCGCGCGCCTACATGGAGCGCACCTTCGAGGAAGTGGCCGGCTATGACGAACTCATCGTCCTGCGCGACATCGAGTACGAAAGCCACTGCGAACACCACATGGCGCCGATCATCGGCCGCGTGCACGTCGGCTACCTGCCGGCCGGCAAGGTGGTGGGCATCAGCAAGCTGGCCCGCGTCGTCGAAGCCTACGCCCGCCGTTTCCAGGTGCAGGAGAAGATGACCGCGCAGATCGCCCAGTGCATCCAGGATGTGCTGCAGCCGATCGGCGTCGGCGTGGTCGTCGAGGGCGCCCATGAATGCATGACCACCCGCGGCATCCACAAGCGCGGCGTCAGCATGGTCACCTCCAAGATGCTGGGCAGCTTCCGCGACGACGCGCGTACCCGCGCCGAGTTCCTGCGCTTCATCGAAGTGGGCGGCAAGCGCTGAGCCGCTTGACCGCACTCCGCCGGCCCCTGCGGGCCGGCATGCCCACGGCTGCCCGCGCGGCCGCCGCGGGCGGCTGCTCGTCCCCGCCAGCCCTCATGACTCCTTTCGCTGCATGAAGCACCGCGAACGCATCTCCCGTTACCGCCATCTGCGCGAACAGCCCCAGTGGAAGCTGCTCGCCGCCGACCACGCTCCGGAAATCATCGGCCTGCTGCAGGGGCTGCTGATGGACGGCGAGCGTACCCTGCCTTCGTCGGTGCTCAACGAGCGCCTGCAGCGTGCGCTGGATCAGCTCAACGGCGACGAACTGTCGCGCGAGCTGCCACGTACCGCGCAGGCCTACATCGCGCACTGGCTGGCCCAGGGCTGGCTGGAACGCCGCCTGCCCGAGGGCGCCGACCAGGAGCAGTACGAGCTGTCGACCGCAGCACTGCAGGCGATCCGATTCGCCGACGGCCTCGAGCAGGCCCGTGTGGCCGCCACCGAAAGCCGCCTGGCGCTGGTCATCGAACAGCTCTCGCAGCTGGCCGCGCAGACCGAATCCGATCCGGACGCCCGCCTGTCGGCGCTGCGCGACGAGCGCGACCGGATCGACGCCGAGATTGCCCGTGTCGGCGCCGGCCGTGTGATCGCGCTGGACGGCAAGCGCGCGCTGGAACGTGCGCGCCAGATCATCGGCCTGGCCGACGAGCTGACCGAGGACTTCCGCCGCGTGCGCGACGACTTCGAGCAGCTCAACCGCGAGTTCCGCGAACGCATCATCGACGACGAGGGCGAGCGCGGCGATGTGCTGTCGCAGCTGTTCGAAGGCGTGGACGTGATCGGCGAAAGTGATGCCGGGCGCAGCTTCCAGGCCTTCTGGCGCCTGCTCAACGACGCCGAGCAGAGCGCCCAGCTCGATGCCGCGCTGGAAGCGGTGCTGGCGCGTGGCTTCGCCCGCCGCCTGGACCGCAACGAACGCAACTTCCTGCGCGGCTTCACCAGCACCATGCTCGAGCGCGGTGGCCAGGTGCACGATGTGCTGCAGCACTTCGCGCGCAGCCTGCGCGGCTTCGTGCAGAGCCGTGGCTATCTGGAACAGCGTCGCCTCAACCAGCTGCTCAAGCAGGCGCAGTCCGAAGCGCTCGCTCTGCGTGACGAGTTCCCCGCACAACGTGGCATCGGCCGCGACCTGCAGCTGACCACCAGCCGCCTGCGCTCGTGGTCGCAATGGAAACTGCACGATCCGCGCAGCGCCCAGGTCGATGGCAACGTCGAATACAACGACGCAGCCGCGATCAGCCTGGAAAGCGTCGGCGATCTGGTCGCTTCGTCCGAAATCGACTTCCGCACCCTGCGCCGCGACCTGCACGACCTGCTCGATGCACAGCCGCGTCTCAGCATCGCCCAGGCCCTGTCGCAGCGCGAAGCGCCGCAGGGCCTCGGCAGCGTCATCGGCTACCTGTCGCTGGGCACGCGCTTCGGCAACGTGGTCGCCGGCGAGCAGGAGCTTGCGCAATGGCGTGGTGGCGACGGCCAGATCCGTCGCGCCCGCATCCCGCTGGTTTGGTTCACCCAGGAGAGACGCCATGAGCTGGCATGAAGATCCCATCGACGCACCGCAGGCCGACGTGGCGGAAGACGCCTACGAAGCCGAGCCGGTGGCGGCCGTGGCGCAGCCCCGCCGTGGCAACGACGTGTACTACCTCGGCGATACCGGGCGCCTGCCGCTGGATGCGCGCCGTGCGCTGTGCCAGCTGCTGATCGGCCCCAGCATCGACCAGCTGCGCCACGCCAAGCTGTGGCCGGCGCTGATCCGCAGCGAGGCGGCCATCCGCTCATCGCTGGCCGACCTGTTCCTGGAACTGGTGCTCGACCGCGACAGTGGCGTGGCGTTCACCCGCCAGGCCGATACCGAAGACGTCGATGCGCCGGTGCTGCTGCGCACCTCCCCGCTGACCTTCATCGACTCGGTGCTGCTGCTGTACCTGCGCCAGCAGCTGGCCGAGGCCGATGCGCGCGGCAACCGCGCAGTGGTCGCCGACGCCGAGATGGCCGAAGCGCTGGCCATCTACGAAAAGAACCTGTCCACCGACCGCGCCGGCTTCAACCGTCGCGTCGCATCGGCGGTGCAGAAGATGAAGGACAACCACATCCTGACCCGCCTCAGCGGCCAGGAAGACCGCCACGAAGTCTCGCCGGCGCTGAAGCTGCTGTTCTCCGCCGAAGACGTGTCCCAGCTTTCGGCGGTCTACCGCCAGCTGCGTGAAACCCCGGCCGCCGAGGCCTGAGAGACCCGACCATCGCATGGCTATCTCCAAGCACACTCCCGCCCTGTTCAACGAAGGCCTGCCGGACCCGCGCCTGCAGCAGTTCCGCATGCGCCGCCTGCAGGTACACAACTGGGGCACCTTCAACGGCCTGACCGAAGTACCGATCGCCGAGCGCGGCTTCCTTTTCGTCGGCCGCTCCGGCTCGGGCAAGTCGACCCTGCTCGATGCCATGTCCGCGCTGCTGACGCCACCGGCCATCGTCGACTTCAACGCCGCTGCGCGTGAAGCCGAGCGCAGTGGCCGCGACCGCAACCTGGTGTCCTACGTGCGCGGCGCGTGGGCCGACCAGCAGGACAGCGGCACCGGCGAAATCGCCACCCAGTACCTGCGCAAGGGCGCGACCTGGACCGCGCTGGTGCTGGAATACCGCGCCGGCGATGGCCGCGTGGTCAGCCTGGTGCGCCTGCTGTGGATCTCCGGCAACGGCACCTCGGCCGGTGATGTGCGCAAGCACTACATGATCGCCGAGCGCCCGTTCGACATCGCCAAGGACCTCGGCGGTTTCGACCTGGACCTGCGCAAGCTGAAGCAGAAGCTGCCCGACCTGCACCACTTCGACACCTTCTCCGGCTACGCCGAGCGCTTCCGCGACCTGCTCGGCATCGACAACGAGATGGCACTGCGCCTGCTGCACAAGACGCAGTCGGCGAAGAACCTGGGCGACCTCAACGTCTTCCTGCGCGACTTCATGCTCGACACGCCGAAGACCTTCGACGCCGCCGAGCGCCTGGTCAGCGACTTCGCCGAGCTTGATGGCGCGCACCAGGCGGTGGTCACTGCCCGCCGCCAGGTGGAAACCCTGTTGCCGGCGCGCGCCTACTACAACGACCTGAAGGAAATGCACCGCCGTCGTGGCGACGACGAAGCACTGAAGCTGGGTGTCGACAGCTTCCGCGAAAGCCGGCGCCAGGCGCTGATCGAAGCGCGCCTGCGCGAGATGGACGTGCGTGACCGCGGCCTGCTCGGCGAAGAATCCCAGCGCCGTGCCGCACTGGACAATCACACCGAGCGCCTGGCCGAACTGGAGCTGCAGCGCCGCCAGCAGGGCGGTGAGCGCATCGAGGAACTGGAACGCGAGCAGGGCCGTGCCGAAGCTGAGCGTGACCGCCGCCAGGCCAAGCGCGAGCAGGCACGCCAGGCGGCGCAGCAACTGGGGGCCGAACTGCCGGACGACGCCCATGGCTTCGCCGAACTGGTCGAGCGCGCACAGAACGAGCTGCAGGACCGCCAGCGTGCCTCCTCGGCACTGGACGACGCGATCAGTGACCGCCTGGGCGGCAAGCGCGATGACGAGCGCCGCTTCGGCGAGGTCCGTGCCGAACTCGAAGCGATGCAGCGCACGCCCTCCAACATCCCGGCGCCGATGCAGAAGCTGCGCGCGCGCCTGGCCGAGGAAACCGGCATCGCCGAGGCGGCACTGCCCTTCGTCGGCGAACTGATCCAGGTCCGCTCGGAAGAGCAGGGCTGGCAGGGTGCCATCGAGCGCGTGCTGGGTGGTTTCGCGCTGTCGCTGCTGGTCGATGACAAGCATTACAACGACGTCGCCGAATGGGTGAACCGTACCCATCTTGGCATGCGCTTCACCTACTACCGCGTGCGCCGCAACGATGATGCATTCGCCCGTGAGCCGTCGGCGAAGTCGCTGCTGCACAAGCTTGAACTGCGCGAGCATGTGTTCGAAAGCTGGCTGCGCCGCGAGCTGGGCAAGCGCTTCGACTACGAATGCGTGGATGCCAAGCAGCTGCGCAACGTCGACCGCGGCATCACCCGCGAAGGCCAGGTCAAGCATCCCGGCGACCGTTTCGAGAAGGACGACCGCAGTGCGGTGGGCGACCGCCGTCGCTGGATCCTCGGCTTCAACAACCACGACAAGGTGGGCGCCTTCGAGCGCGAAGCACAGGAGCTGGCCAAGCGCATCGCCAGCTGCGAGACCGACATCGCGCGCCTGCGCGGGCAGCGTGACCGCGACAACGAACGCCGCCTGGCCTGCCACGAGCTGGTCAGCATCAGCTGGAACGAGATCGACATCGCCGCTCCGCAGCAGCGCCTGAGCGATATCGAAGCCACCCTGCGCGACCTGCGCGAAGGCAACGCCGATCTCGCCAAGCTGGCCAAGCAGATCGACGCCGTGCGCGCCGACATCGAGCAGTCCCGCCGCACCTATGAAGACGTCCGCGTCGAGCGCGGCCAGCTGGTCAAGGAACGTGATCGCCTGGACCGCGCACGCCAGCAGAGCCGTGCACTGGTGCTGCCGAGCCTGGCCCAGGAGCAGGAAGCCGGCCTCGCCGAGCGCCTGCAGGAACAGGGTCCGCTCAGCCTGGAAACGCTCGAAGCGCACATGCGCCAGGTCAGCAACGCGCTGAACGAGCAGTTGTCGTCCTCGCAGCAGGACCTCAACCGCATCGAGAACCAGCTGATCGGCTGCTTCCGTCGCTTCATCCAGCAGTGGCCGGAGGAGTCGGGCGACTTCACCGTGTCGGTGGCCTCGGCCGAGGACTTCCTCGCACGCCTCGAACGGCTGGAACGCGACGGCCTGCCACAGCACGAAGAGCGCTTCTTCGACCTGCTGCAGAACCAGAGCAAGAACAACCTGCTGGCCCTGCAGCGTCACAGCGCAGAGGCCCGCAAGTCGATCGGCCAGCGCCTGGACGAGGTGAACGCCAGCCTGGAGCAGGTGCCGTTCAACCGTGGCACGCTGCTGACCATCGAACTGAGCGACCGCCGCCTGCCGGAGGTCGCTGAGTTCCACCTGCAGCTGCGCGAGGTGCTGTCGCAGCAGCAGACCGAGCAGCGCGAGCTGGCCGAATCGCAGTTCACCGTGCTGCGCCAGCTGGTCAACCGCCTCGGCTCGCAGGAAGGCGAGGACAAGCGCTGGCGCGAGCTGGTGCTGGACGTGCGCATGCACGTGGAGTTCATCGGCGTCGAGCTGGATGCGGAAACGCGCCAGCAGGTCGAGATCTACCGCAGCGGCGCCGGCAAGTCCGGTGGCCAGCGCCAGAAGCTGGCCACCACCTGCCTGGCGGCCGCGCTGCGCTACCAGCTTGGCGGCGCTGACAGCCAGCTGCCCAGCTACGCGGCGGTCGTGCTCGACGAGGCCTTCGACAAGGCCGACAACGAGTTCACCGCGCTGGCGATGAACATCTTCGACAACTTCGGCTTCCAGATGGTGGTCGCCACCCCGCTGAAGTCGGTGATGACGCTGGAGCCGTTCATCGGTGGCGCCTGCTTCGTCGAAATCAGCGGCCGCCACGACTCCGGCGTGCTGCTGATCGAGTACGACGAAGAGGGCAAGCGCCTGAAGCTGCCCGAGCGCAGCCGCCAGCAGGCCAACGAACCGGAAGAAGCCGAGGCCTGAGCGCCTCGGGCAATCCACCTGTAGAGCCGAGCCATGCTCGGCTGCTCTTCGCGACCGGAAACGGCGTGCCAACCAAGGTTGGCACCTACCATTTCATAACGTCCCTCACGAACCGCGGAACGTATCCCACGCCATCCGCGCGATCAGCACCACCACCAGCCCCACGAACAGCTTGCGGATGAACGGCGTGCCGCCCTTCAGCGCCAGGCGCGTGCCCACCACCGAACCGATGATGTTGGCTGCGGCCATTGGCAGCGCGAACAGCCACAGGATGTTGCCGGTCGGCACGAAGAACGAGATCGCTGCCACGTTGGTCGCCAGGTTCACGACCTTCGACGCCGCTGACGCGCGCAGGAAATCCAGCCCGAAGAAGCGCACGAACAGGAAGATCAGGAAACTGCCGGTGCCTGGCCCGAAGAAGCCGTCGTAGAAGCCGATCGCCGCACCGATCGCCAGCGCGATCACCAGTTCGCGGCGGCCGATCTCCTGCGGCCGGTGCAACGCACCGAAGTCCTTCTTCCACAGCGTGTAGGCCAGCATCGCGACCAGCAGCACCAGCACCAGCGGCCGTACAGCATCCTTCGGCAACAGGCTGACCGCCGTGGCCCCGGCAAAGGAAAAGATGAAAGCGGTGCCGGCCGCGAACAGCACCGGCTTCCACGGGAAGCGCACATTGCGCGCATAGCGCCAGGCAGCCGCACCGGTACCGAACATCGAACTGAACTTGTTGGTACCAAACAGCATCGCCGGTGTCTGCTGTGGCAGCACCGTGAACAGGCCGGGCAGCTGTACCAGGCCGCCGCCGCCCACGGCAGCATCCACAAGACCGGCGATGAAGGCGATCACCACCAGCCACCACAACTCAGGGGGAACCAGTTCCAGCACGGCGATCAATCAATGTGGGGGCGCGACAGCATACGCCTGTCCTGATCCGGGCGACTGCCGCCGCGCGTGCATCAATTCCTGCAACCCGGCGACAATGCCGGCATGAGCCGAAAATCCGCCGATCCCTGCCCCTGTGGCCTTCCCGCCGATTATCCCGCCTGCTGTGGCCGTTTCCATGCCGGCGGGGCCGCGCCCGATGCCGAGCGCCTGATGCGTTCGCGCTACAGCGCCTATGTGAGGGGCCTGGCCGGCTACCTGCGCCACACCTGGCACCCGGACACACGTCCGGCCGAGCTGTCGCTGGACGACGCGCCAGGCCAGCGCACCCATTGGCTGGGCCTGACCGTGCACGACCACACGGTCACCGGCGCAGACAGTGCTGAAGTGCGCTTCACCGCGCGCTACCGCATCGGCGGCGGCAGCGCGGTGAGAATGACCGAGCACAGCCGATTCCGGCGCATCGACGGCCGCTGGTATTACCTCGACGCGGTCTGAGCCCTACGCACTGGATGCAGCCAGCAGGCGCTGGCCGCCGTGCGCGCGGACCTGGTTGCGACCTCCGTCCTTGGCCATGTACAGCGCCTGGTCGGCGGCCTTGACCACTGCCGTCGGTCGCGGATCCACGCGGCTGTCGGCCAGCCCGATACTCACCGTCACCTGCACCACCTGGCCGGTGCCGCCGCGTCCGCGCTGCTGACGGCCGGCTTCGTCGTCACGGCTGCGGGTGCTGCGGTCGCGCAGCTGCATGCGGGTGTCCTCGATGCTCTGCCGCAGTGCTTCGACGGCCTCAATGCAGGCCGCCGCTGGGCGGTCGAGGAACACCACTGCGAATTCCTCGCCGCCATAGCGGAACGCTCGGCCACCGTCGCCGACACGCGCCAGCCGCGACCCCACCAGGCGCAGCACGTCGTCGCCGGTATCGTGGCCGTGGGTGTCGTTGAACGACTTGAAGTGGTCCACGTCCACCATCGCGATGCTGTAGGTGCCGCGCGCCCGCTGCAGGGTCTCGTTGAACGCCCGTCGCCCGGGCAGGCCGGTCAGCTCATCGCGGAAGGCCATGTGGAAGGATTCCTGCAGCATCGCGCCCAGCATCAGCAGCAGGGCGGCGCTGCTCAGCGCCGGCAGCAGTACCGGCTGCAGGAAGATCCGCGGCAGCATCCACCACAGGCATAGCAGGGCCAGCAGCATCGCCGTGTGCAGTGGCCGCGGATGCCGCCACGCCTGCCAGCCCAGCGCTGCGGTCGCCAGCAGGAACAGCAGCGCCGGCAGCTGCGCCAGCGCGTTCCAGTCGGCGGGAATCCAGGCCCAGTGACGGCTCGACAGCAGATCGTGCATGCCCTGCGGCTGTTGTGCCGCAAGCAGCAGGAAGATCACCAGGGCCGCGCCGCAGACCACGCTGCGCAGCAGCAGGTCCTGGCGTCGGCGTCCGCGTTCCGGCCACAGTGCCAGCCCGGCAAACAGCAGCGGCACCCAGGCCGAGATTGCGTGGAAGCGCAACGGAGTCAAGGCGCCGACATGGCCGCTGCGCAGGTAGCCCCCGACGTCCCGGTGCAGCAGGGCGAACACCACCGCCACGACCAGCAGCAGGCACAACGTGCGTATCTGGTGGTAGAGCAGGGCCAGGCCCGCGCCGAGGCAGGCCAGCAGCCAGGGCAGGATGCGTTGGGCCGGGCTGGCCACATCCTCGGTGCCCAGTGCCATCCACAGCACCAGGACGACCAGCACGGCGGGCAGCACGAACAGGTAATGCGCAGGCTGGCGGAGTGGATGCAGGGGCACGCAGGAAGTCCAGTGCGGTGACGATGCGGCCGCAACACTGCCGTTAGCGGCGTCCTCACCCGCTTCTTGAACACGCGCTTTTTGAAAAGGTATGCCCGCAACCATGTGAATGGGGCAGTGTGCCGCCATGACGTCGCACTCACCGCACTGCGCCGATGCTGTAGGCATGGACAGCGTACCCACCGCCGTCGCTGCCCCGCAGCACGACCTCGCCCACCACTTCGCACATGTGCGTGCCCGCAGCCTGCAGTTGGCCGCACCGCTCAGTGCAGAGGACGCCATGCTGCAGAGCATGGCCGACGCCAGTCCCAGCAAGTGGCACCTGGCCCATACCACCTGGTTCTTCGAACGCTTCGTGCTGGCGGGATTCGCCAGTGCGCCTGCGCGTGATCCAGCCTGGGACTATCTTTTCAACAGCTACTACAAAAGCATCGGTCCAGCGCACGCGCGGCCGCAACGCGGCCTGTTGTCGCGGCCCTCGCTGCAGCAGGTGCGCGACTACCGCCAGCAGGTCGATGCACAGGTGCAATCGCGACTGGCGGCGGGTGACCTCGACGCGCAGGCGCTGCACCACCTGCAGTTGGGCCTGCAGCACGAACAGCAGCACCAGGAACTGCTGTTGACCGACATCAAGCATGCGTTCTGGTGCAATCCGTTGCAGCCGGCCTACCGCGAGGACCTGCAGCCTGCCACCAGCGCTGCCAGTGCGCAGGGCTGGACCGAATCACCCGAACGCATCGTCACCATTGGCGCCGCTGCCTGGCCGCAGCACGCCGCCTTTGCCTACGACAACGAATCGCCGGCGCATCGCGTGCTGCTCCCCGCACACGCACTGGCAGAGCGTCCCGTCAGCAATGGCGAGTACCTCGCCTTCATCGAGGCTGGCGGCTACCGCGAGCCGCGCTGGTGGCTCAGCGAAGGCTGGGCGTTGCGCGAAACCGAGGGCTGGCAGCACCCGCTGTACTGGGACGATGCCCTGCAGCGCGAGTACACCCTCGGCGGTTGGCGAGAGCTGGACCCGCATGCGCCGGTCTGCCACCTCAGCTATTACGAGGCCGATGCCTGCGCGCGCTGGGCTGGTGCGCGCCTGCCCAGCGAGTTCGAGTGGGAAGCCGCCGCTGCGTCGCAGCCCCTGCGTGGCCATTTTGCCGACGACGATCAGCTGCACCCTCGGGCGGGGCAGGGCAGTGGGCTGCGGCAGCTGTTCGGCGATGTATGGGAATGGACCCACAGCGCGTATGGCGCCTATCCGGGCTTTCGCCCTTTCGCCGGCAACCTCGGTGAATACAACGGCAAGTTCATGTGCGGGCAATGGGTGCTGCGCGGTGGCAGCTGCGCCACGCCGCGTGGCCACGTGCGTGCCAGCTACCGCAACTTCTTCATGCCCCCGGCGCGTTGGCAGTTCTCCGGGCTGCGCCTGGCCAGGGATTTCGCATGAGTACGGTGCAGGACGCGCTGCAGGCGCTGACCGATCTCACTCCCGGCCGCCAGCAGATCCTTGCCGACGTGGTGGCCGGGCTGTTGCGCACGCCCCGCCAGCTGCCGTCCAAGTACTTCTACGATGCACGCGGCTCGCGCCTGTTCGAGCAGATCACGCATACGCCCGAGTACTACCCCACGCGCACCGAGCTGGCCCTGCTTTCACGGGTACTGCCGGACATCGCCCGAAGCGTCGGGCCGCACCTGCACGTGGTGGAACTGGGCAGCGGCAGTGGCCGCAAGACCGCGTTGCTGCTGGCCGCCCTGCACGACCCGGTGGCCTACACGCCGATTGAAATCTCACGTGCCGCGCTGCTGTCCAGCATCGACCATCTGGCCCCGGCGCTGCCCGAGGTGGAGATGCTGCCGGTCTGTGCCGACTTTACCCGTCCCGTCGCCGTACCCATGCCCGAACGCGAACCCGCGCGACGGCTGCTGTTCTTCCCGGGTTCCACGCTGGGCAACTTTGAAGGCGAGGACGCGGTCGCGCTGCTGCACGCGATGCGCCAGACCATGGGGCATGATGGCCTGGCCCTGGTCGGCATCGACCTGCACAAGGACCCGGCGTTGATCGAGGCGGCCTACAACGATGCGCAGGGCGTCACCGCCGCATTCACCCTCAACCTGCTGGCCCGCCTGAACCGCGAGATCGGCAGCGACTTCGATCTCGATGGCTTCCGTCATCGTGCACGCTACAGCACCGCGCGGTTGCGCATCGAGACCGATCTGGTCAGCCAGCGGGCACAGGACGTCCACCTGAATGGCCGCATTTTCCACTTCGCCGCCGGTGAACCCATTCGCGTCGAGTACAGCCACAAGTACACCGAGGACAGCTTCGACGCGCTGTTGCGGCAGGCGGGCCTGCAGGTGGCGCAGCGATGGGATGCCGAAAGCCCCGCCTATGGCCTGCGCCTGCTGCGCCGCGCCTGAGGTGGTGGCCAGCCGGTGCCCCTTCAGGTTCGGCGGCACCGCTGCCCCTAAGATGGCCGTGCAACGGCAACACGGAGGACGCCATGCCTGTTCTGACCACGCTCGGCCTGGCGGCCGCCCTTGCGTCGACCCCGGCGCTGCCTGCGGCTTCCGCCGCCAGCACCGATCCGGCGTTCAGCCGCTGCTTGGCGGGCCTGCAGGCCACCGCCGCGACCCAGGGCATCGGCGCTGACCGCTTCAACGAGATCACCGCCGGGCTCACCCCGGACCCCAGCGTGCTCGGCCTGCTCGATGCACAGCCCGAGTTCACCACGCCGATCTGGGACTACCTGGCCGCGCTGGTCGATCGCCAGCGCGTGGCTGATGGCCGCGCCCTGCTGCAGCAGCACCGCGACCTGCTCGATCGCGTGTCGGCCCAGTATGGCGTCGATCCGGCCACCATCGTCGCGGTCTGGGGCGTGGAGAGCGACTACGGCCGCGTGTTCGGCAAGCGCCCGCTGCTGCAGTCATTGGTCACGCTGTCGTGCGCCGGCCGCCGCCAACCTTTCTTCCGCGGTGAGCTGCTGGCGCTGCTCAAGCTGATCGACCGCGGCGACCTGCAGGCACAGGGGCTCACCGGCTCCTGGGCCGGTGCCTTCGGGCACACCCAGTTCATGCCCAGCACCTATGCACGCATCGCCGTGGACGGTGATGGCGATGGCCGCCGCGATCTGGTCGGCAGCATTCCCGATGCACTGGCCTCCACCGCCAACTACCTCAAGCGTGCCGGTTGGCGCAGTGGCGAACCATGGGGCATGGAGGTGCATGTGCCCGCCGGCTTCAACGCCAGCCAGGCCGGCCGCACCCAGCGTCGTGCCCTGGCCGATTGGCGCGCGCAGGGCGTGACCGCGCTGGATGGCAGCGCGTTGGCTCCGGCCAACCTGCCGGCGGATGCGCGCGCCGCCCTGCTGCTGCCGGCCGGCAACAAGGGCCCGGCGTTGCTGGTGTTCCGCAACTACGACGCGATCTACAGCTACAACGCTGCCGAAAGCTATGCGCTGGCGATCGCGACGCTTGCCGACCAGCTGCGCGGCGGCAACGGGCTGGCTACCGCCTGGCCGACCGACGATCCAGGCCTGGGCCGCGATGAGCGTCGCCAGCTGCAGACCCTGCTGCTGGCCCGCGGCCACGACATCGGTGCCGCCGACGGCATGATCGGTACCGCCACGCGTCGCGCGATCCAGGCCGAGCAGCAGCGCCTGGGCTGGAGCGAGGTGGACGGCCGCGCAGGCCAGCGCATCCTGCGCACGCTGCAGGAAGAGGCGGCCGCCATCGCACCCGCTGGGCAGAATGCCTTGCCGGCGGCACGTTGACCGCGACATCATCGCCGCGGTCTTCAAGGAGCGTCATCGCATGCAGTCGAATCCGGACATCAGCACCGGCCTGTATCACGGCCTGGAGGCCTGGCAGGTGCGAACCGCCAATGCCACAGCGGTCGTGAGTGTGTTTGGTGGCCAGCTGCTGTCGTTCATTCCCGATGGGCAGCCCGATCTGTTCTGGCTTTCGCCCACGCGCGCCGAGCTGCCCACGCCCATCCGCGGTGGCGTCCCGGTGTGCTGGCCGTGGTTCGGCCGCCAGGGCCAGAGTGCCGATGTACCGGCGCACGGCCTGGTACGTACGGCGCGCTGGGAGCTTCTGCATGCCAGGCAGAGCGATGACGGTGAGGTCGAGCTGCAGTTGGCACCTGCGCCCTGCGCCGATCCCGGCCTGCGCCTGCAGATGCAGCTGCGCATCGGCCGCCAGCTGCGCCAGCAGCTCGTCACCGAGAACACCGGAACCTCGCCGGTGACCTTCACCCAGGCACTGCACAGCTACTTCCGGGTCGGCGATGCCACTCGTGTCGAGGTCGATGGCCTCGACGGCCTGCAGTACCTGGACAAGTACGAGGACGGCGCGCAGCTGCGCCAGCAGCAGGGGCCCTGGTCGCTGTGTGACCCGCGCGATCCGGGGCGCAGCGACCGCATCTATACCGGTGCCGGCGGCCACTACGTGCTTCGCGATCCCGTCCTGCAGCGGCGGATCGAGATCCGCAGCGAAGGCAGCCAGACCCTGGTGGCCTGGAACCCGGGCATGGAGGCAGCGGCGAAGATGGCCGATGTCGGCGAGGGCTGGCGCGATTACGTCTGCCTGGAAGTGGCCAACGCCGGGCCAGAGCAGATTACGCTTGCGGCGGGTACGCGCCATCAACTGGTGCAGACCCTGGGCAGTACCGCGCTGTAGGCGCTGGCAGCGGTTCCAGTTTGTTGAGGCAGGTAGCAGGGACGGAAAACATGCAGGAAGCACAATGGTGGTACGCCAATGGCAGGCAGAGCAGTGGGCCGGTGGATCTGGCCGGTCTTCGCCAGCTGCAGCGGCAAGGGACGGTTACGGCGCGCACCCTGCTCTGGTGCGAAGGCATGCCCTCATGGCGGCCGTTGGCCGAACTGGAGCAGGCTTCCATTCCCACCGCGGTGGCTCCGGCCCCGGATATCGACGCAGCCCCTGCAGTTGAGGGCATTGCGCCGAATATCGGCGATCCGTCCGATCCCTATCGTGCGCCGGTCGCTGTACCGGACAGGGCTGCGGCTGCGGGGCTGGAGGGCGAGAGGGCCTTGTACGCCAGCGTGGTCGGCGGCAACTTCCCGATCTATCGCCAGCGCTGGCGGCTGGATCAGGGCATTCCCACGGGCAGTGGCACCTGGCACTGGCCGGCCTTCCTGCTTGGCCCGATCTGGATGATGTACCGCAAAATGTACCGCCTGGCGGCAATGTGGGTCGGTCTGCTGCTGCTGATCAGCGTGGTGGAGACCTTGCTGGATGTGCCCGAAGGCGTGTCGCTGGTCATCACCATCGCGCTCAGCGTCACCACCGGCACCTTTGGCAACACCTGGTACCTGGCACACTGCCAGCGCCTGATCGCCCAGGCCCGTGCCGTCAGCGGCGGCGATGACGCACGGCTGCGCAGCGAGCTGACCGCACGCGGCGGCACCAGCGTAGCCGCCACACTGGCCGCCATCGTCATCTCGGTGGTGTTGAGCACCGTCGGCGCCGCACTGGCGGGGTAGGGCAGGTCAGCGGCCCTGATGATGGGGCCGCAGCACCAGCAGGCACAGCGCACCGGCCACCAGCCCCCAGAACGCCGAGCCGATGCCGGCCAGGGAGACGCCCGAGGCGGTGACCAGGAAGGTGACCAGTGCCGCCTCGCGGTCCCGCTCTACCGCCAGCGCACTGGCCAGGCTGTTGGCGATGGTGCCGAACAGCGCGATACCGGCCACGCACGCCACCAGCTCGCTGGGGAAGGCCGCGAACAGTGCGGCCACGGTGGCGCCGAACAGTCCGATGATGATGTAGAAGGCACCTGCCGCCATGGCGGCGGTATAGCGTCGTGCCGGGTCCTCATGTGCATCACGGCCCATGCAGATCGCGGCGGTGATTGCCGCCAGGTTCAGCGCGTAGGCACCGAACGGCGCCAGTAGTGTATTGACCACACCGATCCAGCCGATCAGCGGCGACACCGGGGCGTCGTAGCCGGATGCCCGCATCACCGCCACGCCGGGAATGTTCTGCGAGGCCATGGTGACCACGAACAGGGGCAGGGCGATGCCGGCTACCGCAGTCCAGGACAGGGACGGGGTCACCCATTGCGGTATCGCCAGTTGCAGCTGCACCTGCTGTGCGTGCAGCAGGCCACGGCTGGCTGCGACCGCGATGCCGACCAGCAGTGTGGCGATCACCGCATAGCGCGGGAACAGGCGGCGTCCCGCCAGCCAGGTGGCGAACATTGCCAGTGCCAGTACCAGCTGGGAATTCATGGCCACGAACACGTCCAGACCGAAGCGCAGCAGCACGCCGGCCAGCATGCCGGCGGCCAGCGCCATCGGCACCCGCTGCATCAATCGTGCGAACACCCCGGAGAAGCCTGCCAGCATGCCAAGCACTGCGGCGAGCAGGAATGCACCGGTGGCCTCGGCGAGCGAGGCGCCACCTGCACCGACCACCAGCATCGCCGCGCCCGGTGTCGACCATGCGGTCACCACCGGCACGCGATAGCGCAGCGACAGCCCGATGCAGGTGACACCCATGCCCAGTCCCAGTGCCCACATCCATGAGGCGATCTGTGCCTGGTCGGCGCCGACAGCCTGGGCGGCCTGGAACACGATCACGGCTGAGCTGGCGAAGCCGACCAGCACCGTAATGAAGCCAGCGACGATGGCCGGCATCGAAAGATCGCGCCACCACGCGCGCCGCACCTGCATGCTCATTGCTCTGTCTCCACTGTGCATCCTTGCATTGATAGGGGTTGCGGCGTTGACCGCGCAACGCGCGGGCAACGCCGCCGCGATCTTCGAGCGTACGTCATGCGTGATGTCGCGATGCTTCTGTCATCACCGTGCAAAAAAAGCCTTGACGAAATCTGCAGGATCTCTAGAATTCGCCCCCTTGCTGCAGCGCATCGCTTCCCCGGAAACGACACGCGAACAGCGACGCCACCACCGACGAACGCGTTGATCGAACGAAGGTGTTGACGGACTCGAAAAGTCCGGCATAATAGGCGGCTCGCAACGACGAAAGACCCTCGGGTCCAACGACGAAGCAGCATCGGCAACAACGTCCGCTCCGGTGAGACGGCCTTGAAAAGAGGTGTTGACGAAGCGGAAAAGCCGGCTATAATGGGCGGCTCGCTACGAAGGAAACTTCGCAGCACACGGGAACGGCGCTGAGGCCACTTCCCCGGATCTTTGAAAGTATGCGCAGGTATCTTGTGAAGGCGCCTGCAGGAAGGATGATTGTCCATCTTGCAGACGTTTGA
>NZ_JBXUHP010000001.1:0-251727 GCF_057179845.1 Stenotrophomonas maltophilia group sp. SKK55 | reverse complement strand
ACGCAAGGGTCTCCGCCCTGCGTTCGAAATCTATCGGCGCTTTATTGAAGGCGGACTGATCGCCGCCTTGCCCACCGTAAGCCGAGCCTCGTCGGGGCGGGCAGGGGCCTGGGCAAAGTAAAGGAGGAGGTGACGGCCAACGGCCGGCGCCGGGGGACATTTGCCCAGGCCCCTGCCCGCCCCGGCGGGGCCCATCAGTTCGCAGAGAGTCCAAGCGAGGAAGCGCTATTCAATCCAGAAGCCAGGCAAAAAAAGACCCGGCAGAGGGAGGGATCTGCCGGGTCCGGATTGCATGGGGGGAGGGACCCATGCAATGAGCGTTGCGTCGCGTCAGTGACTGTTCGCGTCCGCCGTTGATTCGTTGTAACCCTGCACCAGTTCGGACCAGGCCTTGCTGGCCTGCAGGCCGAGA
This sequence comes from Stenotrophomonas maltophilia group sp. SKK55, assembly GCF_057179845.1. Taxonomy (NCBI): domain Bacteria; kingdom Pseudomonadati; phylum Pseudomonadota; class Gammaproteobacteria; order Lysobacterales; family Lysobacteraceae; genus Stenotrophomonas; species Stenotrophomonas maltophilia group sp. SKK55. The sequence goes on along the minus strand of NZ_JBXUHP010000001.1, from coordinate 251,315 downwards.
CCGACCACATCCTGCTGGGCCTGGCCCAGCCGCTGCAGGTTGTCCTGCCACAGCTGTGCGCCCCTGTTGAGCATCCCGGCCGCGTCGTCGCTGCGGGCCAGTTCACCCAGCCAGCCGCCGGTCGCGGTCAGGTTGCGCTCCATCGCCTTCAACTGCACGCCGAACATGCTTTCCGCGTTCTCCAACGCCAACCGGTTCGCACGCGTTGCCGCGGCGGCGAGCTGGCGGGTGGCATCACTGAAGCGATCGCTGAAGGCGGCGGCCATGGGGCATCAGGGAGTGGCTTGATGCATTGCAGCATACGCCCTTGATGCGGCAATGCAACAAAAATAACAAAGGCGCTCAGGGCGCCTTTGAAAAACCTTTCAGATCAATGAGTTGATCAGGCCGTCGGACCGCGGTAGCGGCAGCCGGAGGTGCAGGTTTCGTGCACGGTGATCTCGCTCAGCGCTGGCAGGCTGGGCTTGAGTTCGTTCCAGATCCACACCGCCAGGTTCTCGCTGGTCGGGTTCTCCAGGCCGGGGATGTCGTTGAGGTAATGATGGTCCAGGCGGTCATAGATGGGCTGGAAGGCCGCCTTGACGTCGCCGAAGTCCATGATCCAGCCGGTCTGCGCGCCGGGCTCGCCCTCGACCTTCAGTTCCACCCGGAACGAGTGGCCGTGCAGGCGCGCGCACTTGTGCCCCGGCGGCACGTTGGGAAGGCGGTGCGCCGCCTCGAGCATGAAGACTTTGAAGATTTCCATGGCGCAATTGTACGCCGCAGGTGGCCGGCCATCCTGAGTGGATGTCGGGCTTTCGTGAAGTAACTCTTTCCATCCGGATGAAGAGATGATAGTTTCTCTTATATCCGTATGAAGAGATGTTATTGGCCGGACCCGGCCCAGGCATGGACTACTGCGGAACTTCGTCGTCCTTACCACCTCCCCACATCGTCATGCCCAAGCACACCCTGCTCGTGGCGGCCTTGGCCGTCGCTCTGGCCGCGCCTTTGTCCGCCGCCGCCGAAACCTCCGCCGACGCCGTTGGTGACGCCAATACCCTGGCCGCCGTGCGCGTCACCGGTTCCAACATCAAGCGCACCGATACCGAGGCCTCCAACCCGGTGCAGGTGATCGGTCGCCAGCAGCTGGAACAGACCGGCAAGGCCACCGTGGCCGACGTGCTGCGTTCGATCTCGGCCAACACCGGCAACGCCGCCAACGAAACCACCAACAACGGCTGGGCGTCCGGCTCGGCCGGCATCGGCCTGCGTGGCCTGTCGCAGAAGAACACGCTGGTGCTGCTCAATGGTCGCCGCCTGGCCAACTACGGTTTCCCGGCCGGTGGCCTGTCCGACACCTTCGTCGATCTCAATGCGCTGCCGCTGGTCGCGGTCGAGCGCATTGAAGTGCTCAAGGACGGCGCCTCGGCGGTATACGGTTCCGACGCCGTGGCCGGCGTGGTCAACATCATCACCCGGCAGAACTTCGAAGGCGCCGAGATCGGCGGCAGCTTCGGCGGTGCCGACCAGGGCGGCCTGCACGAGCAGAACCTGAAGTTCGTCGGCGGCCTCGGTGATCTCGACACCGACGGCTACAACATCCTCTTCAGCCTGCAGGGTTACAACCGCGAGCGCCTGGACCAGGACGAGCGCAACCTGACCCGCAGTGGCATCTACACCGACAAGCCCGGTGGCCGCTGGAACGGCTGGTCGGCCAAGGGCGCACGCTACCTGGTCAACGGCGTGTCGATGCCGATGCTCGATGCCAACGGCAACTGCCCGGCCGGCACCACCCGCGTTGCCAGCGCGCCGATCGATGGCCTGTCCGGTGATACCTGCGGCTTCAACCAGGCACCGTTCACCACGCTGATCCCCTCTACCAAGCGCTATCAGGCCTACGCCAACGGTACGTTCCGGCTGAATGACAGCGTTGAGGCCTTCGGCGAAGTGCTGTACAGCCAGATCAAGAGCGCCGCGTGGTTCGGCAGCAGCCCGTTCTTCACCCTGGAGAGCGGCCGCTTCGCACTGAACGCGGACAGCGGCCTGGCCGAGCCGGTGTCGTCGCTGCTGCCGGCCAGCAATCCGTACAACCCGTACGGCCGTGCGATCCCGATCGAGTACACCTTCTTCGACCTTGGCGGCACGATCAAGACCAACCGCTCCACCGCCTATCGCGGCGTGTTCGGTCTGCGCGGCACCACCGCCAACTGGGACTGGGAAGTGGCTGCATTCGGTGCGCGCAGCAGTGAGCGGGAGAGTGTGTCCGGCGGGTTCGCCAACCGCTGGGCGCTGGCCAACGCACTGTCCACGGGCAGCTACAACCTGCTTGACCCGGCAGCCACGCCGCAGTCGGTGCGTGATTCGATCAACATCGCCACGCTGCGTCCGGCCGAGTCCAAGCTGCAGGGCATCGATGCGAAGATTTCCGGCAGCCTTGGCCGCACCTGGGCCGGCGAGATCGGCTTCGCCGCGGGTGCCGAGTGGCGCCGCGAGAAGCTCGATTCCAACAACCCGTGGCAGATCGATGCCGGCCTGCAGGTGCGCCCGGCCATCGCAGAAGTACATGGCCAGCGCCAGGTCAGTGCCGCCTACGCCGAAGTGAACGTCCCGCTGGCCTCGACGCTGGAGCTGTCCGCCGCCGCGCGTGCCGACCATTACGATGATTTCGGCGATGCCTTTTCGCCGAAGATCGGCCTGCGCTGGCAGCCGCTGGACTTCCTGCTGGTACGTGCATCGGCCTCGAAGGGCTTCCGTGCGCCGTCGCTGTCGGAGAACTCCAACAGCACCAGCATCGCCTACGGCAGCGTGGTCGATCCGCGTGATCCTGACGTGCCGGGCTCGCGGCAGAACCCTACCTTCTTCACCGTTGGCAACAACGCGCTGAAGCCCGAGCGCACCAGGAGCGTGAACTTCGGCGTGGTGCTGTCGCCGTGGGCCAACACCAACCTGAGCGTGGACTACTACCGCATCCAGCTGGACAACCTGGTCGGCACCAACAACACCCAGACCCTGGTCAACGACAACGTGGCCGGCGCGGTGCAGCGCGATGAACGCGGCAAGCTGCAGGCGGTCTACAACCGCTACCAGAACCTGAGCGAGCTGAAGACCTCGGGCATCGACGTCGAACTGCGCCAGCGCATCCCGACCGCGGCGCTGGGTGACTTCACCGTGTCCTCGGCCTACACCCACGTGCGCGACTACCGTCGCCCGACCGTGGTCGGTGGACCGCTGGTTGACTACGCCGGCAGCAACCTGGGCGCGACCCTGCCCAAGGACAAGGCCACCACCACGCTGGACTGGAAGTACGGTGATTTCAACGCAGCCGTGACCTGGTACTACACCAGCAGCTACCGCCAGGAAGCCAGCACCGCCGCCAAGGCCGTGCAGCAGCGCGTCGGCAGCTACAGCCAGTACGACCTGTACCTGGCCTACACCGGCATCGACAAGCTGACGCTGTATGCCAAGGTGCAGAACCTGGCCGACAAGACGCCGCCGTACGACGCCTCGTTCCCGGGCATCCGCGCGCCGTACGACTTCAGCCAGTACGACCTGCGCGGCCGCTACTTCACGCTGGGCTTCGATTACCGCTTCTGATCCACCCGCCGCGGCCGGCCACCTGAAGGGACCGGCCGCGCAACTGTCTGCCGTTGTGTTCCAGGGGAGTCACCGTGTCCTTGCATCGTGCCGTTCTTCCGTTGCTGCTTGCCGCCGCCACTGTACTGTCCTGCCCGCAGCCGGCGCAGGCACAGAGTGCCTATTTCTTCCCGCAGGCCACGGATGCGGAAGCCTTCGATGCAGCGGTGCCGACGCCGGAGCAGTTTCTCGGCTACCCGATCGGTAGCCGCTACACCCGGCACGACCAACTGGTGGCGTACTTCCAGGAGCTGGCCAGACGCTCGGACAAGATCAGCGTGCGCGGAATCGGCCGCAGCTACGAGGACCGCCCGCTGTTGATCGCCACCGTCACCGCTGCAGGCAATCATGCGCGGCTGGAACAGATCCGCCGGCAGCACGCGACCCTGGTCGATCCGGCGCAACCGCGCAGCGCGGCCGGTGACAGCCCGGTGGTGGTGTGGCTGGGTTACAGCGTGCATGGCAACGAGACCTCCAGTGCCGAGGCGGCGATGCTGACCGCTTACTACCTGGTGGCCAACCGCAGTGCCGAAACCCAGCAGTGGCTGCAGCACGCGGTGGTGCTGTTCGATCCGGCACAGAATCCGGACGGCCGCGACCGTGCCGCCAACTGGCACAATGCCTGGGCCTCCCATCCGGCGTCGGCCGACCCCGCCGACAAGGAACATGTCGAGCCGTTCCCGCAGGGTCGCACCAACCACTATTTCACCGATCTCAACCGCGACTGGCTTGCCCTGACCCAGCAGGACTCACGGCCGAAGGTGGAGGTGTTCCACCAGTGGTACCCGAACGTGCAGATCGATTTCCACGAAATGGGCAAGGACAGCACGTACTACTTCGAGCCTTCGCCGAAGAGCATGCACAGCCCGTTGATTCCGGCGCCGTCGTACGAGTTCAACAAGACCCTGGCCAGGTACCATGCGCAGGCGCTGGATGCCTTGGGTTCGCTGTACTACACCGGCGAGAATTTCGACAACTTCTCGCCGGTGTATGGCTCGACCTATCCGGACTTCCACGGCGCGGTCGGCGTCACCGTCGAGCAGGCCAGTTCGCGTGGCCGCGTGCAGGAATCGGTGAACGGCCTGCTGACCTTCCCGTTCACCATCCGCAACCAGGTCGCCACCGGGCTGGGCACGGTGCGTGGCGCGGTGACCGAGCGCAGCGGCCTGTTCGACCTGCAGAAGCAGTTCTTCCAGAGTGCACTGAAACAGGCCGCGCAGCAGCCGGTGAAGAGCTTCGTGTTCGGCGATGCGCATGATCCGGCACTGACCCGTCGCCTGCTGGAACTGTTGCTGCTGCATCGCATCGAGGTGCGCGCGCTGGAGCGTGCAGTCACCGTCGATGGGCAGCGCTTCGATGCCGGCAGCGCCTACGTGGTGCCGGTGCAGCAGGCGCAGTTCCGCCTGGTGCATTCGATCTTTGCCGAGACGCCGCCAATCAAGGGGGATGTGTTCTACGGCAGCACCAGCTATGCGATCGCACCGGCCTACGGCGTGGCGTTCGCCGGCAGCCGTAGCCGTATCGAGGGTGGCGCACGCGTGACTGCGCTGCCGGCGGAGCAGGGCGCGGTGCTGGGGGGCCAGGCCGGATTCGCGTACGCGATCGACTGGCGCGACTACAACGCCGGGCGCGCGCTGGCCGCGCTGCAGGGCAAAGGCGTGAGCGCACGTGCGGCATTCCAGCCGTTCACCACCGCGACCGCGCAGGGCGACGTCAGCTTCGCCGCCGGCAGCCTGGTGATTCCGGTTGCCGGGCAAACGCTGCAGGGCGCGGCGCTGCTTGAGGCAGTGACATCGGCCGCGCGTGAGGCAGGTGTGCAGGTGCATGCGCTGTCCAGTGGCCGCAGCCGCGAAGGCATCGATCTGGGCAGTGACGGCGTCAAGGCGCTGCGCAAACCCGCGGTTGCGCTGGTGATGGGGGAGGGCGTGGCCGCCACCGAGATCGGCTCGGCCTGGTTCCTGCTCGACCAGCAGTTGCACTTGCCCGCCAGCAAGCTGGACCCGCAGCAGCTGGGCAAGGTGCCGCTGGACCGCTACACCACGATTGTTTTGTCCGGCGGTACCTATACGGGCGTCGATGCCACGGCAGTGGCTGCACTGAAGCGCTGGGTGCAGGCCGGTGGTTCGCTGGTGACCTACGGCAGTGCCTCGAAGTGGGCGATCGAGCAGAAGCTCGCCGACGGCGAAAAGCTCGGCAAGGAAGAAGAGACTGCCGACGAGAGCCGCCGTGCGTTCGGCGACCAGCGCGACATCGCCGCGATCGAGCGGGTCAGCGGCAACATCCTCAGCGCCGATGTGGACACCAGCCACCCGCTGGCGTTCGGCGTGCCGCGCCGGCAGCTGGCGATCAACAAGGAGAACACGGTGACGCTGCAGCCGAGTGCGAACCCATTCTCCACGGTGGTACGCATCGACACGCCGCCGCGGGTGAATGGCTATCTTTCCGAGCGCAACCGTGCGCGGGTGGCGGGCAGCGCGTGGCTGCTGGTGTCGGCGCAGGGGCAGGGCAACGTGGTGCTGTTCGCCGACGATCCGGCGCACCGGAAGTACTGGCACGGGACGGACCGGTTGCTGATCAACGCGATCTTCTTCGGGAATCTGGTGAATCCGAGTAAAGCGCGGGGTTGAGGTTTTACGCGCCTTGATTGATGCGTGTGGGGGAGGCCGGGCGGGCTGCGCAGGACACGCTGTAAATACGTCCATGTAAGCTCGATCGGCGCATCCATGCGCCTCACGGTCCTGCGCAGCCCGCCCGGCCTCCCCTCGACAGGTTCCTGCGGGCGCGGACGCATCGAACCCAAGGCGGGAGCAAAAGCAAAAGCAAAAGCAAAAGCGGGCACTGCGGCTTCGGCTTTTGCCTTTGAATTTGAATTTGATCTTTCTTCTCCCGGCTACCCGGCGGGAGAAGAAGGCGCAGGCAATGCTTGAAGCGGATGGGCATGGGGGCAGCGCAGAACCGTTGGCGCCATGGATGGCGCCATCGAGCTTACATGGACGTATTTACAGCGTGTTCTGCGCTGCCCCCATGCCCATCCGCCCTCGGTACCGCCACCGCGTGCTTCATCACCCGGTAGCCAGCAACAAAAAAGGACGGCGCGTCAGCGCCGTCCCTCGATAGCCTCCCGCGCAACGGGAAGCACAACAGCTGTCAGCTGTGATCAGCCGGCGCGACCGCCGCCATTGCCTCCCTGGCCGCGGCCACGGCCGCCACCATTACCGCCACTGCCACGACGCTGGCCCTGACCGGCGCCTGCACCCGCGCGCTGCTGGCCGTTGCCACCGCCCTCGCGACGGCCACCACCGGCCTTCTTCGGGCCGGCATGCGCATGGCGCGGCGCATCACCGTGCGGACGGCGTGCGTGGCTCTTGCGCGGTGCGCGCTCGCCGGTATCGTGCTCGGCCTTGCCCGGCGCACTGTTGCCCCAGCGGATCGGCGTCTGCAGCTCGAAGCCCGGCACATCGCGGATGTCCATGTCGCGGCCCAGCAGGCGCACGATCGCGCGCAGCAGCTTCACTTCATCCTGCGCCACCAGGGAGATCGCCTGGCCGGTGGCGCCGTTGCGGCCGGTACGGCCGATGCGGTGCACGTAGTCCTCAGCCACCATCGGCAGGTCGAAGTTGATCACCTTCGGCAGCTCGTTGATGTCGATGCCGCGCGCAGCGATGTCGGTGGCCACCAGCACGGTCACGCGGCCGGCCTTGAAGTCGCCCAGCGCACGCAGGCGCTGGCCCTGGCTCTTGTTGCCATGGATCGCCGCGGTCTTGATGCCCGACTTTTCCAGGAACGTGGCCAGCTTGTCGCTGCCGTGCTTGGTACGGGCGAACACCAGGGTCTGCTCGCGGCTGTCCTGCGCCAGCAGGTGCAGCAGCAGGTCGCGCTTGCGGCCGGCATCGACCGGATGCACGCGATGGGTGATGGTTTCGGCCACGGTGTTCTTCGGCGTCACCTGGATCTGTTCCGGGTTGCGCATGAACTCCAGCGCCAGCTGGCGGATGTTGTCCTCGAAGGTGGCCGAGAACAGCAGGGTCTGGCGGTTCTGCTTCGGCAGCTTGGCCAGGATGCGCTTGATCGACGGCAGGAAGCCCATGTCGAGCATGCGGTCGGCTTCGTCCAGCACCAGCAGTTCAATGCCGGACAGGTCGACACTGCGACGCTCCAGGTGGTCGATCAGGCGGCCCGGGCAGGCCACCAGCAGGTCCACGCCACGGCGCAGGATGTCCAGCTGGTTGCCCATGCCGACGCCGCCGTAGATGCAGGCGCTGGGAATGCGCAGGTACTTGCTGTAGCCGCGCAGGCTGTCATGCACCTGGGTGGCCAGTTCGCGGGTCGGGGCCAGGATCAGCGCACGCGGCTTGCGCGGGCCGGCACGCACTTCCTGCGAGGCGGTGCCCAGGTGCTGCAGCAGCGGCAGGCCGAACGCGGCGGTCTTGCCGGTACCGGTCTGTGCGCCGGCCAGCAGGTCGCGACCGGCCAGGGCCAGCGGGATCGCCTGCTGCTGGATCGGGGTCGGGGTTTCGTAGCCCTGCTCGGCAAGCGCACGCAGCAGGAAGGGCGCCAGGCCCAGCGATTCAAAAGACATTGAGATTGCTCCAGGTACAAGAAACGCCTGTCCGAACGGACAGACGGGGGCAGATCAAAGTGATCGGCTGACTCGGAGCGTTCCCGTGAACCGCGCTGCGAGAAGTTGGGTGCAGCCGGCACGAAGCGCAGGCTGGAATGCGTGACGAACGGCGTCGGAGTGGGGGCGGGCGAAGAGGGCGGACCCTGGTCGCCGGCGATCCCGAAGGGAAACGGACGGCCGCTGCAGACCTGCCTAGTCTAACCGATGGCTGAGACCTCGCGCAAAAAGCCCCGTTCAGGTAAGGGGTTCTCTCTGCAGGGCTGCGCCCTGCACCCGCAGAGGAGGGAGCAACGTCAAAGGCCGGGTTCCTGTGGGCAGGCGGGGTCGGTCCGGTGGCAGGGGACGCTGCAAGTACGTCCATGTAAGCTCGGTCGCCGCATCCATGCGGCTCACGCCCCTGTCACCGGACCCACCCCGCCTTCGACAGTTTTCCGCGATCTGTCGAATCTCATTCGATCAATTTCGGTGTCTGACGGATCTCGACGATGAATGATGTGGATGTTCGATCAGTCATTGGGAACCTGTCGGGGGTCACTTCAGGGATGGGTTTACGGCGTGTCCTGCCCACCCACACCGCCCCGCCATCCCACGGAATGCAGGCTTTTGACGTTGCCGTTGCTTCTGCAGGTGCAGGGCTGCAAGCCCTGCCGCCCCCTCCACTACGGTAGGGTGGGCCGATGCCGCGCTGCAGCTTGGCGTCGCCGCAGATTTGATTACACTTGAAACTTGTTTGCCCACGACTCCGGACACCCACCCATGAAGCTTGGTTCTTTGAAGGAAGGCGGCCGCGACGGCACCCTGATCGTCGTCTCGCGTGACCTGCGCCACGGCGTGCGCGCCACCGGCATTGCCGCCACCCTGCAGCAGGCCCTGGAGGACTGGAGCCACATCGCACCGCGCCTGAACGCCCTGTACGAATCGCTCAACGCTGGCGACGCCGATGGCGTATTCGACCTCGATCCGCAGGCGCTGGCCGCACCGATGCCGCGTGCCTATGAATTCGTTGACGGCAGCGCCTACCTGCCGCACGTCGAGCGCGTGCGCCGCGCACGTGGCGCCGAGGTGCCGGAGAGCTTCTACACCGACCCGCTGATGTACCAGGCCACCAGTGCGGGGTTCTACGGCCCGCGCGATGCGGTCAAGGTGGTCAGCGAGGACTACGGCATCGACCTGGAAGCGGAGATCGTGGTGATCACCGACGACGTGCCGATGGCGGCCACCCCCGAACAGGCCGCCGGCCACATCCAGCTGGTCGGCCTGGTCAACGATGTCTCGCTGCGCAACCTGATCCCGGGCGAGCTGGCCAAGGGCTTCGGCTTCCTGCAGTCCAAGCCGCGTTCGGCGCTGTCGCCGGTGTTCGTCACCCCCGATGAGCTGGGTGCTGCGTGGCAGGACAGCAAGGTGCACCTGCCGCTGCTGACCCACATCAACGGCCAGTGGTTCGGTGCGCCGGAGGCGGGCGTGGACATGCAGTTCAACTTCGCCCAGCTGGTCGCGCACGCGGCCAAGACCCGCCCGCTGGGTGCCGGCACCATCGTCGGCTCGGGCACCATCGCCAATGAAGACACCAGCAAGGGTGCCTCGTGCTTCGCCGAGCAGCGCGTGGTCGAGACCCTGCGTGACGGCAAGCCGAGCACGCCGTTCATGTCCTTCGGCGACGTGGTCCGCATCGAGATGCTCGACGCTGCCGGCAACAGCATCTTCGGTGCGATCGAGCAGCGCATCGAACAGGCGGCCAAGCCCTGAGCATGGAGGCGGCGGTGGAGATTCCGGTCGACGACGGCATCGTGCTGTACACCTACTGGCGATCCAGCGCCGCCTACCGCGTGCGCATCGGCCTGGAGCTGAAGGGCCTGGCCTGGGAGGCGCGGCCGGTGCATCTGGTGCGCGACGGTGGCGAGCAGCACCATGAGGCTTATCGCGCGCTCAATCCGCAGCAGCTGGTGCCGACCCTGCTGCATGATGGGCACACGCTGACCCAGTCGCTGGCGATCATCGAGTACCTGGAAGAGCGCTTCCCACAGGTGCCGCTGCTGCCGGCCGATGCTGCGGGCCGCGCACGGGTGCGGGCGCTGGCGCAGCTTGTGGCCTGCGATATCCATCCGATCAACAACCTGCGGGTGATGCAGTACCTGGAACGCGACCTGCAGCTGCCTGCCGACGCCCGCACGCAGTGGACCCTGCACTGGATCGCCGAAGGCTTTGACGCGATGGAAGCGATGCTGGCCAACAGCCGCGACACCGGCACCTTCTGCCACGGCGACCGTCCTGGCCTGGCCGACATCTGCCTGCTGCCGCAGCTGTACAACGCACACCGCTTCGGCCTGGACCTGACGCCGTACCCGACCCTGCGCCGCATCGAAGCGGCGTGCCAGGCAGTGGACGCCTTCGACCGCGCGCGCCCGGAAAACCAGCCCGACGCCGCCTGACGGGCCGCTTCGCTCGCCGGGCGCGGCCCGGCGCTACCGGTCCCCGGTCCGTGGTAGCGCCGGGCCATGCCCGGCGGATGCCCCATCCCCTCGCAACATCTGCCGAAGGTCTTCCCGGAACAGCCGATAGCCGGCCTCGCGGCGGGCATCGCCGGCCTGTCGCAGCACCCACGCCGGGTGCACCGTGGCGTAGCCGCGGGTGCCGTCCTCGAGGGTGTGCCAGCGTCCGCGGTCGCGTGAGAGGTCGAAATCTCGACCGAATACCGAGGCTGCCGCAGTCGCGCCCAGGCACACGATCACCTGCGGCCGCACGCGCGCGATCTCACCCATCAGCCAGGGCCGGCAGGCCTGGATGTGACGGCTCTCCGGCCGCTTGTGCAGCCGCACCTTGCCGCGCCGCTCATGGTGGAAGTGCTTCACCGCGTTGGTGAGGTACAGCGTGGCGCGATCGATCCCCAGTTCCGCCAATGCGCGGTCCAGCACCTGGCCGGCAGGTCCTGCAAATGGCTGCCCACGCAGATCTTCGGTGTCACCGGGTTGCTCTCCGACCAGCATCACCCCGGCCCCTGCCGGCCCCTGTCCGAACACGGTCTGCGTGGCCTGCTCCCACAACGGGCACTGGCGGCAGGCGCTGGCCTGTCCGCGCAGATTGTCCAGGCTGCTGGCTTCGGCTTCGGCTGCCGATGCCGGAGGGTTCGCTCGCAGCGGAATCCTGCGTTGCGGTGCCTGCGCGGGACGGTCATGCATTTCCTGCACGCGGTCGGCCGCATCGCGCACCAGGCGTGGCAGCAACTGTGCTTCAGGCAGATGGCGCCAGTACTTGGCCGGCATCTCCTGCATCATCATCCGCGTGTTGAGCCGGGCCGGATTGAAGATGCTGGCGTAGTAGGTCTGCCACAGCGACTCGCGTGCATCCTCGGCCGGGGCATCCTCGCGCCGTGCACCGGGGCCGAAGGCAAGCGCCTGCCCATCCCAGGCGACGCTGCGCGAAGGCGTGAGGATGGCCCAGCGCATGCCGGTGAAGCGGCGCGCGAAGAACGGCGCGACGCGGTCGACGATGTGGTGCTGTGGCTCGAACCAGGCGATGAACGCATCAGGCTGGCCAGGCACTTCGCGGAAGCGCACGAATGCCTTCATCTTGTGCGTGTCGCGGCGGACCGCCTGTGCCATGGCCATCGCCCTCAGTACGTCGGCATCGGCAGGGTTTGACAGCACCGAGCGTTCGCCATGGGCGATGCGCCACAGCAACCGGTACAGGAGGGCCATGCGTTGTCCGTCGCGATGGCACAGGCAGGTGGCCGCCAGTTCCAGGAAGTCGCGCGGTACCGTCGGTGCGCCAGCATCGGCCTGAGCGGGCGCCGAGGTGACCGCGGGCGCGTCCAGCAGTGATGCGTCGCTGCCCTCGAGCCAGTCCAGCTGCTCCGGCGCGACGCCGCGCAGCAGGGCTTCGCGCGCACCGCTGCGCCAGGCCTCCAGCGACCATGGCGGATCCACCCGCAGCGACCAGCGCTGCGCGTCAGGCCGCGGACGGGGCATCGAACAGCGAACCCTGTCGCGGCGGCGGGGCCAGCTGCGCACGCAGCGCCGCCGGGTCGTCCAGTGCTTTGCGCGGGTGATGGTCGGCCAGCAGCACGAACGGCAGCAGCTTGCTCATCGGTGCCTTCAGGCGCGCGAGGTCGGCCACGCGCAGCCGCCCGTGACGGCGTGCCATCAGCACGCGCTTGACGTTGCGCACGCCAAGCCCGGGCACGCGCAGCAGCATCTCCTTCGGTGCCCGGTTCAGATCGACCGGAAAGCGCTCGGGGTGGCGGATCGCCCAGGCCATCTTCGGGTCGATATCCAGGTCGAGCATGCCGTCCTGGGTGGTATCGGTAATCTCATCCACGCCGTAGCCGTAGAAGCGCAGCAGCCAGTCAGCCTGGTAAAGGCGATGTTCGCGCTGCAGCGGTGGCGGCTGCAGTGGCAATTGCCGGCTGGCGTCCGGAATCGGGCTGAACGCGGAGTAGTAGACCCGGCGCATGCGGTAGTTGCCGTACAGGCTGTCGGCGCTGGCCAGGATCTGCTGGTCGTTTGCCCCGTCCGCGCCGACGATCATCTGGGTGCTCTGCCCGGCCGGTGCGAAACGGGGAGGGCGCGGGCGAGTGCTGCGGCTGGCCGACGGTGCCACCGCTGCGGGGGCCTTGCGAGCTTCCTTGGCTTCCTCGATGCGCCAGCGCAGTTCGCCCATCGCGCCACGGATGGAATGAACCGTCTTCTCCGGCGCCAAGGCGCTCAGGCCGGCTTCGGTCGGCAGTTCCACGTTGATGGACAGGCGGTCGGCATAGCGCCCGGCACTGGCCAGCAGTTCCGGCGAGGCCTCGGGAATGGTCTTGAGGTGGATGTAGCCGGCGTAGCGGTGTTCTTCGCGCAGCTGCCGGGCCACTTCCACCATCTGTTCCATGGTGTAGTCCGCATTGCGGATGATGCCGCTGGACAGGAACAGGCCCTCGATGTAGTTGCGCTTGTAGAAGTCCAGGGTGAGCGTGACCACCTCATCCACGCTGAAACGCGCACGGGGCACGTTGCTGGAAACCCGGTTCACGCAATAGGCGCAGTCGTAGACGCAGAAGTTGGTCAGCAGGATCTTCAGCAACGAAACGCAGCGGCCATCGGGCGTGTAGCTGTGGCAGATGCCCATGCCCTCGGTGCTGCCGATGCTGCCGCTGGCGCGTGAGTCACGCTTGCCCGAACCGCTGGAGGCGCAGGAGGCATCGTACTTGGCGGCATCAGCCAGAATGGCCAGCTTGCGGATGGTTTCCATTGAGGAAACCTACGGATGAGCGGTCTCATTGGATGAGACCGCCCCTGAATTCTTCAGAAAAGAGGGACGGAGGGGATCGAGTCGCAAGTGCACAAACGACTTGATCCCCTCCGTCCCCTTTTTCGTGGGATCAGAAGCCGTGGGTGATGCTGGGTGCGCCCGCCGAGAAATCCGCGTACGGGTCGTGCTCGCCGCTGCTGCCTTCGGACAGGCGGAACTTCAGGGCCAGGCCATCGCGCGAGTCGGCCGCGCGCAGCGCTTCCTCCTGCTCGATGGTGCCGGCCTTGGCCAGCCGGAACAGGCACTGGTCAAAGCTCTCCATGCCTTCCTCCAGCGAGGCTTCCATCGCCGCCTTGATTTCGTGCACCTGGCCGCGGCGCAGCAGGTCGCGGATCATCGGCGTGTTGATCAGCACCTCGGTGGCCGGCAGGCGACGGCCCTCCTTGTTCTTCACCAGGCGCTGGCTGATCACCGCACGCAGGTTCAGTGCCAGGTTCATCAGCACGTTCTTGTGCGCGCTTTCCGGGAAGAAGTTGAGGATGCGCTCGATGGTCTGGTCGGCATTGTTGGAGTGCAGGGTCGCCAGGCACAGGTGGCCGGTCTCGGCGAAGGCGATTGCCGCCTCCATCGTTTCCGCATCCAGGATCTCGCCGATCAGGATCACGTCCGGCGCTTCACGCATCGCGTTCTTCAGCGCGTTGTGGAAGGCATGGGTGTCCAGGCCGACCTCGCGCTGGTTGACGATCGACATCTTGTGCTTGTGCAGGTACTCGATCGGATCCTCGATGGTGAGGATGTGACCGGTGGTGGTGCTGTTGCGGTGGTCGATCATCGACGCCAGCGAAGTCGACTTGCCGGAGCCGGTGGACCCCACCACCAGCACCAGCCCGCGCGGGGTCATGATGACGTCCTTCAGCACCTGCGGCAGGTTCAGCTCCTCGATGCTCGGGATGCGGCTGCGGATGGCGCGGATGACCATGCCGACCTCGCCCCGCTGCTTGAACACGTTGACGCGGAAGCGCCCGGCATCGGGCAGGGCGATGGCCATGTTGAGCTCCAGCTCGCGCTCGAACTGCGGCACCTGGCCCTCGTCCATCAGCGAGTAGGCGATCTTCTTGACCATGCCCGGCGGCAGGCCGGTGTTGCCCAGCGGATAGAGCTTCCCCTCGATCTTGATGTAGACCGGTGCCCCGGTGGTCAGAAACATGTCCGAAGCGTTCTTTTCGGTCATCAGCTTCAGGAAGTAGCCGATATCCATTGCGAATTTTCCCCAACGAAACGGCCGACGCCCGTTGCCAGCACGGTGTCGGCTTGACGACAATGGCCGTGAACCGACAACCGGTACGGCCTCCCCAATGAAACGACTTAGCTTCGCACGAATGCGCCATGGCCTGTATGTGATGGCGTTTGCATTCGCACTGTCTGCCCCCGCCTGGGCGCAGGACGCTGCCCTGGAACTGGCGCAGGCCCGGCAGGCGGTCGACAAGGCCACCCAGGCCGATGCCGACCAGTACGCCCCGGACCTGATCGGGCTGGCCCGGCAGGGGCTGGAGCAGGCCCAGCGCGCCGCCGGCGACCGCCGCGAGCGCAAGAACGCCCCGGCGATGGCCCTGCGCGCTGCCGCCGATGCCGACCTGGCCCGCGTCCGCAGTGAGGAAGCCACCGTCACCGCGCAGCTGCAGCTGCGCCGCAACGAGGTCAACCAGCTGCAACGCCAGCTGTCGACCGGGGAGGACCGCCGGTGAAGCCGATGACCGCCGCAACCCTGGCCGCGCTGCTGGCGCTGCCGACCCTGGCCACGGCCGCCGACAACCCGATGGTGGCGCAGCTGAGCCAGCGCCTGATGGCCATCCAGGCCAACCCCGATACCGCTGAGCTGGGCGCCTTCGAGCGCATGCAGGCGCAGCAGGCGATCGCCACCCTGGACAAGGCCAAGCGCCGCGACCAGGAGCTGGCCACCTATCTGGCCGAGCGCCGGGTGGAGATTGCCGAGACCGCCGTGCGCACCGCGCTGGCCGCGCGCGAGGTCGACCGCCTGGAGCGTACCCGCAGCGACCTGCTGATCGAGGCCAGCCGCCGCGATGCCGCCCGTGCCCGCCAGGAAGCCGAGCAGCTGCGCATGCAGGCGCAGATGCAGGCCGAGGAGGCCGAACGCCTGCGCCAGGCGGCCGAGGCCGAGACCCTGGCCCGCCAGGACGCCGAGAATGCCCTGACCAGCGTGGCCGGCAAGCAGCAGCAGCGGCTGAGCGCTGCCCAGCAGAACGCTGCCAGGCTGGCCCGCGAGGAAGCCGAGCTGGTGTCCGGGCAGAAGCTGCCCGGTTCGAAGTTCGACGCTCGCGGTGAGGTCTTCACCTTCGGGGGTGACGCGTTCGCCGCAGGTGCCTCCAGCCTGTCCGGCGGCGCGCGCAACCAGGCCAAGGCCCTGGCCGAGTACCTGAACATCGGCAAGAAGGGGCGCCTGCGCATCGAGGCCTACGACAGTGCCAACGGCGTGGGCCAGAAGCGTGCCGAAGCGCTGCGCGACGCCCTGGTCGCAGGTGGTGTCGCCAGCAACCGGATCCAGGTCAGCGGCAAGAAGGCTGCGTCCACCCGGGCGCGCTCGGCCGAGGTCATCATCGCGCCGTAATGCATTGATATTGTTTGTTTTTCGTTGTGATGAGCATTCAGCCTGAACCCCGCCCTGGCGGGGTTCGGTCTTTTTGTCGCAGGGGTCTTGTACCCCGCCCTGAGCAGGCGTAGGGTCAATCGTCCGGGACGCAATGCCGCGGACCGGACGATGGGAGGGCCGGGCCGATGCAAGCAGGGCGCGAACCGCAGCAGATCGACGTGCGCAGGCCAGTGCCGCAGGTCGTTGCAGACGTCCAGGTGGCCATCGGCCGGCACTCCTCCATGAACAACGCCCCGTGCCTTGCGGCCGGGGCGTTCGTGTATCTGTCGAAGGAGGTCCATCATGTTTGAAGATCAGCCCCAGAGCGAGATCGACGCCCGTCGCGCGCGTGATCCGGAGTTCAGGGCACTCCATGACCAGCACCGCAAGTTGAACAAGAAGTGCATGGACGCGGAGTTGGGTGTACTCCCGATCGATGATGTCACCCTGGGTCGCATGAAGCGTGAGAAGCTGCTGGCCAAGCAACGTCTTCTGCGAATGTACGAAACACCGCTCCCAACGACGTCCCCCACGCTTTGACGCACTCCGTCGCGCCCGGAACGGCGTGACCCGGCCATCGATGGCCCCGCCGGGCGCTCCTGCCCCGGCATCGCGGCACCGCCGATGAGGCGGCCGCGCCAAGGCACCACAGGCGGTGGTGCCTTGGCCTGCAGGCACCACTCACCGATGCGGGCGGTACCGGTCTCCTCGTCGATCCGGGGCCGCCCGCATCCCTTTACGGGGCCGGCGGGCGGCATCTCCGCGCCGACCTGACATTCAGCGCCATCCGTCGGATAATCATCGGTCCGGCCCTGCGTGGCGCGAATCGAAAGTCCTCCGAATGCCCATCCATTCTTCCGTCCTCGAACTCATCGGCCAGACCCCGATCGTCAAGGCCCAGCGCCTGGACACGGGCGTCTGCGAGCTTTACCTGAAGCTCGAGAGCGCCAACCCGGGCGGATCGATCAAGGATCGCATCGGCCTGTCGATGATCGAGGCGGCGGAGCAGCGGGGTGACCTGAAGCCGGGCGCAACCCTGGTCGAGGGTACCGCCGGCAACACCGGCCTGGGCCTGGCACTGGTGGCCCAGCAGAAGGGCTACAAGCTGATCCTGGTCGTTCCCGACAAGATGAGCCGCGAAAAGATCTTCAACCTGAAGGCGATGGGCGCCGAAGTGCGCCTGACCCGTTCGGACGTCGCCAAGGGCCATCCCGAGT
Source organism: Stenotrophomonas maltophilia group sp. SKK55 (assembly GCF_057179845.1). Classification (NCBI taxonomy): domain Bacteria; kingdom Pseudomonadati; phylum Pseudomonadota; class Gammaproteobacteria; order Lysobacterales; family Lysobacteraceae; genus Stenotrophomonas; species Stenotrophomonas maltophilia group sp. SKK55. The sequence goes on along the minus strand of NZ_JBXUHP010000001.1, from coordinate 233,986 downwards.
ACTACCAGGACCTGGCCAAGACCATCGCCGAGCAGACCCCGGGCGCCTATTTCATCAACCAGTTCGGCAACCCGGACAACCCGGCCGCGCATGAGTTCGGCACCGGCCCGGAGATCCTCGAGCAGATGGGCGGCGACCTCGACGCCATCGTGTTCGGCTGCGGCAGCTCCGGCACCATGACCGGCCTGTCGCGCGCGTTCGCCAAGCTGTCGCCGAAGACCGAGCTGGTGCTGGCCGATCCGGTCGGCTCGATCCTGGCCGAATACATCAACGATGGCGTGCTCAACGACAAGTCGGGCAGCTGGCTGGTGGAAGGCATCGGCGAGGACTTCCTGCCCTCGATCTCCGACTTCAGCCGTGTCAAGAAGGCTTATGCCATCAGCGATGCCGAGAGTTTCCACACCGCGCGCGAGCTGCTGGGCAAGGAAGGCATCCTCGGCGGTTCGTCCACCGGCACACTGCTGGCCGCGGCGCTGAAGTACTGCAAGGAGCAGACCACGCCGAAGAAGGTGCTGGTGCTGGTCTGCGATACCGGCAACAAGTACCTGTCCAAGATGTACAACGACTACTGGATGCTGGACAACGGCTTCCTGGAGCGCCCGCAGCATGGCGACCTGCGCGACCTGATCCTGCGTCCGTACGGCCAGCGCGACACGGTGGTGATCGGCCCGAACGACCTGTTGACCACCGCCTACCAGCGCATGAAGCTGTACGACGTGTCGCAGCTGCCGGTGATGGACGGTGACCAGCTGGTCGGCATCGTCGATGAAAGCGACGTGCTGCTGCATGTCTACGGCGACGAAGCGCGCTTCCGCGACACCGTGGCCACCGCGATGGTCAGCAAGCTGGACCGGCTGGACGTGAAGTCGCCGATCGAGGCCCTGCTGCCGGTGTTCGACCGCGGGCAGGTGGCGATCGTGATGGACGGTGACGCCTTCCTCGGCCTGATCACCCGCATCGACCTGCTGAACTATCTGCGCCGTCGCGTGCAGTAAGCCGCAGATCGCTGCCGTTCACCGCTGAATTCCGGTTTGTTCGCGTCAAAGCTCGTTAAGGCTGCGCTGATAGACTCCCGATCCTTTGACGGCGCCGCACGTCGGCGCCATTCAGGAAACGACATGTCCAACTCCTCTTCGCCCGATCGCGCGCTGGCCCTGGCCACGCTGGCCATCCACGGCGGCCAGTCGCCCGATCCCAGCACCGGCGCGGTGATGCCGCCGATCTACGCCACCTCGACCTATGCCCAGTCCAGCCCGGGCGAGCATCAGGGCTTCGAGTACTCGCGTACCCACAACCCGACGCGCTTTGCCTATGAGCGCTGCGTGGCCTCGCTGGAAGGCGGTACCTGCGGCTTTGCCTTCGCTTCGGGCATGGCGGCCAGCTCGACCGTGATCGAGCTGCTGGACGCCGGCAGCCACGTGGTGGCGATGGACGATATCTACGGCGGCAGCTTCCGCCTGTTCGAGCGCGTGCGCCGCCGCACTGCCGGGCTGGATTTCAGCTTCGTCGACCTGACCGATCTGGCGGCATTCGAAGCCTCCATCACGTCGAAGACGAAGATGGTCTGGATCGAGACCCCGACCAACCCGATGCTGAAGATCGTGGACATCGCTGCGGTGGCCGCCATCGCCAAGCGCCACGGCCTGATCGTGGTGGTCGACAACACCTTTGCCTCGCCGATGCTGCAGCGCCCGCTGGAGCTGGGCGCGGACCTGGTCCTGCATTCGGCCACCAAGTACCTCAACGGTCACTCGGACATGGTTGGTGGCATGGTCGTGGTCGGCGACAACGCGCCGCTGGCCGAGCAGATGGCGTTCCTGCAGAACTCGGTGGGTGGCGTGCAGGGGCCGTTCGACAGCTTCCTGGCCCTGCGCGGCCTGAAGACCCTGCCGCTGCGGATGAAGGCGCATTGTGCCAATGCGATGGCGCTGGCGCAGTGGCTGGACAAGCATCCAGCGGTGGAGAAAGTGATCTACCCGGGCCTGCCCTCGCACCCGCAGCATGAGCTGGCCAGCAAGCAGATGGCCGGTTACGGCGGCATCGTCTCGATCGTGCTCAAGGGCGGTTTCGAGGCGGCCAAGCGTTTCTGCGAGAAGACCGAGCTGTTCACCCTGGCCGAGTCGCTGGGCGGCGTGGAAAGCCTGGTCAACCATCCGGCGGTGATGACGCATGCCTCGATCCCGGTCGCACGCCGGGAGCAGCTGGGGATCAGTGATGCACTGGTGCGGCTGAGCGTGGGGGTGGAGGAACTGGGGGATCTGCAGGTGGATCTGGAAAGGGCGCTGGCCTGAGCCAGCCATCCGGGCGCCAGGTCCGCAACGTGCAGGTGACCGGGCGCCCATTGGCGCCCGGTTTGTTTCGTCGCTGGTCAGGACGCTACTCGCTGTTGGTCGCGGGAAGAATAGGAGTGATGCTGCCGTCTTCCTCAACGATGTGGGTAGCTGTTTCTATGCTGCCCCAACTGACGGTCGGTGCATAAAGCCTGGTGAGCCAACCTGCGCGTGAGTAACCCACCATCCAGCCTGGAACGATTTTCTCCGGCAGCTGAGTGTCGGCGATTGTTGCCCCTGCTGGCAGAAGGGCTACGTCATGCTGGTAGTTGGCGATGAAGGAACGCGCGGAATCACGGTCGGCATCCAGTGGGATATCACTGCGATGCCAGCCGAGGTTGATTGCGATGAGGGTTGCTACCGCAATTACAATGAGCCGCTGGAGTGCAGTTTGGCGGATGGCCGATACCGAAAGCGCAGAAACAATCAGGAGGAGAGTCGAGCCCTCCACACAGTAGCGCAGAGTCCCACCCGGGAAGCGCACCGCGCGCTCCCAGCCAATTGCGCCGGCGCTGGCTGCCAAATAAATGAACAGCGCGACCCAGGGGAACAGCAGGGCCGGGCGCTTGCGCACGGATGCCACAGCGAGGGGGAGGACCAGCGCAACACTGACGCTGCGTGGCCAGCCAAGCCCGTACGAACCGAGGCCGATGCTGCTTCCGATCGTGTAGTCGGCGGTCAGTTCCCAGATATAGGCGGCCAGCACCAGCGGTGAAGGGTGAGGCTGTATGGACGGCTCATGGAAGGCCTTGAGCAGCGCCAGGTAGGCCAGCGCGACGAAAATGGAAGGGATCAACGTCCATAGTGCGCTCAGGCTCGCGCGAAACCAATGCCGGCCCTGTTGGCTTTCGCGCAAGGCCAGAAAACCCCACAGCAGTGCTAATGAAAAAAGCGCTTTTGCGGTGAAAAGAAGAGATAACGCAAGCCACATGCTGATAAGGACCGCGCGTGCCGGGCTGTTCCCGCTCGCGCAGAACAACGCAGCGGAAATGGCGGCAAATGAGAACGTGGTGTGCACGGCCGCACTCCACCACATCGTGGCTTGCCCAGATTGTGGAAGCAGCACCAGCAGTGGGAGAGCAACTGCCAGCACCCAGGGGCGGCTCCCCAGTCGCAGTGCCGCCATGCCGAGCAGGGCGGTTGTGCCGGCTGTGACGACTGCCAACAGCATCTGGATTCGGGTGTAGTCCATCCCGAACAGCTCGAATGCCATCGCCTGCATCAGTCGATAGCCTGGAGCCATCTGACCGAAGACATCCCGCATCAGATACGCCCAGTTGAAACCTGTCTCTACGTAAACAGCAAAGTTCAGGAAGTCGTCGCCATAAAAAAAGAAACTCTGGGCACGCCACATGACCACAACGGCGTGAATCAGGGCGAACCCAAGAACAACGATCACCCCGGCGCGCGCCTTGAGCGAGAAGGGTGTTACGGGGTTGTCATGTCTCGACACCGCCATGGCTGCAGTCACTAGTATTTCCCCTTTCCATAAGGCAAAGCCGCGGAATAGGCTTGGCAAGCTGCCGTCTCCGCGTCTCGGTATTCAGGAAGGGTACAGCATGTCATTAACTCAGTGCGGCTTTACACCTCTTCGTTCTCGCCCTTCAGTCCGCGCCTGCAGGCTTGCTTGAGGGTGGGGCGATTCCGCCCCGGCCACAGGCGTGGGGACCAGGACGGTCAGCAAGTATGGTGGTTGTGCGGAAGCCTCATGCTTACCAAGTCCTTCAGCACGGCCAACCGGCTCAACAGACGACTGCCGCTTGCCGCCTACGCTCGCGCAGATGCTCTTCGCGTCTTCTTGCGAAGCACGTGCTGGAAGGTATGGGGGTGCCCGTCCACCTCAGCGCCACCTAGCGGGCGACGCTGCGGTAAATACGCGCGGCCAGGCGCGCAGCAGGTGCCGCGCCCGGAATCCGCAACAGGCGGTCGATGATGCGACCGAGCCTGCGGCCGATACGTTGGCCCGAGGTTCCCATCTCTGCCGCCACGGTGGCAGGGTGCTTGAGTGCATCAAGGTTGCGCAGCACCTTGGCGACCTGGGGCGCGTTAGCCAGGTTCATGGCCGAGGTCAGGGCTTCATGGACCTCCAGCGCGGAGCGGTGCCAGCCGTCGGCTTCGCCCTGGCGTCGTTCGTCGGTCCAGGCCGGCATCGCCTCCTGCAGCCGCTGCACCAGCTCACGCGTGGTTTCGTAGGCGTGGATGTTGGCCGAGGCGGTGATGTGTGCAGCCAGCTCCCGGTTCAGGCCGCTGTCGCGTACCAGGACCGGCCGACGATGGGCCAGTGCGTGCAGCACCGGGAAGCCGAAGCCTTCGTAATGGCTGGGGAACACCACGACGCGCGCATCGCGGTAGAACGAGCGGAAGGTGTCCTCATCGATGTTGCCGGCCTTGAACGACTGCACGTTGGCTGGCAATTCGACATCCTCGGGGTAGCCGATGGCGATGATCTTCTGGCCAGGAAGCGCAGTGGCCAGCGCGTCGGTCGTTGCCCGCACGAACTTGTGGGTGAAATGGTTGCCGATCACCAGGATGTGCGAACCCTCCGACTCGGTGGGCTCGTAGCTGGCGTAGTCGGCCGGATCCAGTGAATGCAGCGAAACCTGCTGCAGGGTCGAGCTGCCAATCGGGTAGCGCATGCGTATGCGATCAAGGGTGAACTGCGAGTTGGTGAACAACACGCTCATGTTCTCGAAGGCGAAACGCCACAGGCTTTCGTCGAAACCCAGCGCCAGGTAGCCGCAGTCGGTGGAAATGGTATCGAGCATGAAGATGCCGACGACCGGCGCGGTCTCGAACAGGTTCAGCAGGGTTTCCAGCTGGTAGGGCTGGCCAATGCGGACCACGGCGGCGACCCGGTTACGGTGGTCGCCGGGTTCCAGCCGGACGACTCCCGGCAGGCAATCCAGGCCGTGGAAAGCCCAGGCCTGTGCGCTGATGAAGACGCCGATGCGGGTGTCCTTGGGCCACGCACGCTGCGAGGCAGACAACAGCTTGACGCCCGACTCGAACGTGCCGTTGTGGAACGGCCCGAAGGACGAGAAGTCGAAGGCGATCGTTCGTTGCCCCTGCACCGGGTCCAGCGCCTCCAGCAGCCGTTCGGCACGGTACTCTGGCGATGTGAAGTAGCGATAGATGAGCGGGGCGTACTCCGGGTAGCGCTGGCGCAGCACTGCACCATTGATCTCCTCGCGCTCGGACCGTTGCTGGCCCGTGGTCGAGAATGACTGTTCACCCTGGTGCCAGACGAAGGCATGGTTGGCCAGCGCGGCCCGATAGCCTGCGCGGTTGGCGCGCATGATCAGGTCGTTCTCTTCGTTGTAGCCCTTGCCGTAGACCGTGTCGAAGATGCCGAACTCCGCCAACAGCGTGCCGCGGATCCACAGCGCGAAGCCGACGGCAGTGGGGATGAACGAGAAACGGGGCAGCCGGCGCGCAAGGGGCAGGAACCTGGCAAGCGCCTGCTCGACGGTCACATCGGCGTGTTCCATGGTGTAGGGCAGCGTGGCCAGCGTCGCGTTGTTGCTGCGCGGGCAGACGAAGCCGATCATCGGGTCGATCGCGGCCACAGCCAGGATCTCTTCGATGGCACCTGCGGTGACTTCGGTATCGGAGTTGAGCAGGAAGACGTCGGCACCTTCCTCGATGGCGAGCTGGAAGGCGCGGTTGCAGGTGCCGATGAACCCGAGGTTCTCCTCGTTTGACAGCGCATGCACCTCGACGCCGTCAAGACCTTCGGCGGCCGCTTTCTGCAGTGCTGCGCCCAGCGGAGCGTAGTCCGGGCTGTCGTTGTACAGCCAGACCGACGCGCCCGCACGCGCCAGTTCCCCAGCGACGCTGCGCAGGCCGCGCATGAACGGAGCTACCAACTGCTCGTTGCGGTAGAACGGGGCGACCACATGCAGCGGGCGCTGCACGCGTGCCTCAGCACGCGGCGGCAGCGGATGGCTGCGGTGGACGGTCGGAACGGCCGGTGCATCGGGCAGCATTTCCGGCAGGTACTGCGGCTTCTCCAGCAGCAGCGCCACTACGTCTTCCAGCGAAGTGATGCGCCGCATTCCTTCAATCACGTCCCCCTGCGCGCGTTCACGCGGCACCAGGAACAGACCGCATTCGGCATTGGCGCCGTGGAAGTTGTCCGGGCAGTTGTTGAAGTTGTCGGGATTGAAGGCCGGGTAGACCACTCCAAAGGCGGCGTAGTCCAGCTGTGCCACGGCGGCCAAGGTGGTCGCGGCGCCCTCCACCGAGTTGCATTCGGCAAAGACGACCGGGCGGCAGCGCTGCAGCGTCTCCATGGCACCGGTAAGCACCTGCGCTTCCATGCCCTCCACGTCAACCTTCAGCAGATCCAGGCGTGTCAGCTGCAAGGAGTCGAGGGTGACGATGCGCACCGTGTAGCCGCGGCCGGCATCGATCAGGCTCAGGCCGCCCTGGTTCTGGGCCTCCTCGGCCGAATCGTCGAGCGAGATCGAGCCCGGATGGTCGGATAGGCCGGCATTGTGGGCCGTGACCTGTCGGGTGAGTCCGTTGCGTTCGATGTTGCGTTGGAGGATGGCAAAGGCATTGCGACGCGGTTCGAATGCGTGGACATGTCCCAGGCTGCCGATGTTCCGGGCAAGGGCCACAGCATGGGTGCCGATGAAGGAGCCTACGTCGGCAACGACGCTTCCAGGCGCAATGAAGCGGCGAAGCAACGCCAGCTCGTTCTCGGCCCACTCTCCATACCAGCGCAGCGAATCGGCGATGACGGTGTCACCGGGGAGCGTTTCGAAAACGCCGTGACGTCCAGTAATGATGATCATGAGCGATGAGATGTACGGAACGACACTGCCAGCGGCTGCGCGCCGGAAATGCCGTGGACCAGTTGTGGGTTGAGGGCCGTCAGGACGATGGCATCGTGCAGCCAGTGGTGCTGCACGTGGTCATCGCCGGGGCCCTCGGCGAGTGCGATATCCAGGCTGTATTCGCCGCGGATCAGGCGAGGGAGGCGCATCTGGAACGTTACGGTGAAGACGCTTCCCTGCTCGACGGCGATGGCCTCATCGCGAAGGTAGCTGTCGGAGCTTTCGGCCACCAGGTACTGTCCCTTACGGTCCTTCAGCATGAAGCCGATGGCGGGATAGTCCAGGGCCTTGCCTGCCCGCGCGGTCACCACCAGGCGCACGTCGTCCTGCGAAGAGAACTCGGACACGATGTTGCCATCGACGTCGGTGAACACCGCGCTCTCGATGTGCGCGCCCCCTGCGCCGAAGCTGTCCACGTCCGGGCGGAAGGCGCCTGCATGGAAATGGGTCGCTTCCACGCTATCCGCATCGTAGCTGCCCTGGCTGAGGGCTGCGTTCGGCTTGGTCACAGCCGATTCCTGGCGGTCCGCATAGAGGTCGCGCAGATAGATGGCAGAGATCTCGCGTGCAGAACCGATATCGCACTGGTACTGCCCGTCCTGCCGTCGCAACAGCACGGCGGACGCACAGAGCGCGTTGACCGCGCCCATGTCATGGCTGACGAAGAGGAGGGTGCCACCGCCGCGCTGGAAGCCTGCAAGGAACCGCATGCACTTCTGCTGGAAGTAGGCATCGCCGACACTCAGCGCCTCGTCGATGATCAGAATGTCTGCATCCACGTGGGCAATGACGGCAAATGCCAAGCGCACGTACATGCCGCTGGAATACGTCTTGACCGGCTGGTTGATGAAATTGCCGATATCGGCGAAGGCGGCGATTTCGGCGAAGCGACGGGTCACCTCTTCCTTTCCCACGCCGTACAGCGACGCGGCAAGATAGACGTTCTCACGACCGGAGAATTCGGGGTTGAAGCCGGCGCCCAGCTCCAGCAGTGCCGCCACCCGTCCATTGACGGTGATCGCGCCTTCGGTGGGGGTCAGCGTGCCGCAGATCATCTGCAGCAGGGTCGACTTGCCGGCACCGTTGCGGCCGATGATGCCCACCGTCTCGCCACGATGGATGGTGAAGCCCACATCGCGCAGTGCCCAGAATTCCCGGTAGTACTGCCGGCGGCCCCGCCACAGCATCTGCATCAGCCGGTGCGTCGGCTTCTCATAGACGTTGAAGCACTTGCCCAGGCCCTGCACCTGGATGGCGATGTCAGAGCACATCGGCAAACCCCTTGCGTGTGCGCTGGAAGAAGGCAAAGCCCATGAAGAACACCGCCAGCGAGACCAGCAGGCAGGTCGGATAGACCACCGGGTCCAGCCCCTTGCCCCACATCAGGACATCGCGCATCTGCGCGACGATGGGCGCCAGTGGATTGATGTTCAGCACCGGCCGCAACGACGCCGGGATCGCATCGATCGGATAGAAGATGGGTGTCAGGAACATCACGGCGGTGGTGATGATCGCGGTGATCTGCGCGGTGTCGCGCAGGAACACACCCAACGCAGAGAGCAGCCAAGCAATGCCGGTCATGAACAGGATCATCGGGACCATCACCAGCGGCGCCAGCAGCGCGGTCATCGGCGGCAGACCGGTGGACACCAGGTAGAACAGCAGCCAGACCACCAGGTTCACCGCCAGGCTGAACATCGCGGTGAGCACGCTGACCCACGGCAGGACCTCCAGCGGGAATACCACCTTTTTCACGTAGTTGGCGTTGCCGACGATCAGGCCCGGGGCGCGGTTGAATACCTCGCTGAACAGGTTGAACACCAGCAGGCCGCTGAACAGCACCAGGGCGAATTCGGTGCGCGAACCGCTGCCGCCCGGCCAGCGGGCCTTGAAGACCTCGCTGAACACCAGCGTATAGATGGCGAGCATGAAGATCGGCTGCACGAGCGCCCACGCCAGTCCCAGCAAGGACCCGCGGTAACGGGCGGCGATTTCGCGCGCCGCCAGTGCGAGGACCAGTCGGCGGTTGTCGATCAGGGACCGGATCAGTTGGCCGGGGGAACTGGGGAAGGCTTCCATTCAACGAGGGCGAGGAGATTGACCAGATAGTCTACTGCGGGCGGGTGAGGCCCGCATGGAGGCCGTTCAGGCTTCACCCCGCCTTGCTGCGAGCAAAGGTGAAGTGCTTGTGCCCAAGATAGGCAGTGAAGATCGGCACGGCCACACCGACCAAGTGGGCGCTGAGTGGAATATCCAATGGCCAGTTGAGCAGTGGCAGCAACCAGCGCTTGAGCAGGACGCTGATGGCCAAGGTCTGCAGCAGGCTGATGGCATTAATGGCGATGAACCACGCTGCCTGCTGTCCGATGGGGCGATCCGAACCCTTGAAAACCAGAACCCGGTTCAGAATGAATGCCGTCAGCATGCCCAGCCCGTAGGCCAGACAGACGGCAACCTCGAAGGGCACAGCAAGGCTGAACAGGATACGGCTACCCACGTTGACCGCAGCCGCTGTGCCGCCACAGATGATGAACAGGAGGAACTGGCGGCTCATGCAGGGGTCCTTGGGGCGGAGATCCGCGGTTGTGCCGCGGCATAGGTCAACAGCATCAACACCAGTACCAGTGCCGCGTACAGCAGTCGGCCAGCACGTTCTTCGGCCCAGAGCCGCAGTGCGCTGAGGCCGCCGATCCTCGAAGGTGGCGTTACGGCGATCCAGGTATGCGTGTCGTTGTCGACGAGGTGCAACCGGTAGTCGTCGGCCGGGAGCTGCACGACGCGCGTGCGCCAGCGTTCGCCCTGGACGCCTTCGCGCACCAGGTCGACGCTATGGTGGCTGCCTTCCAGGCGTGCCCCCACCACAGGCATGCCTGCGCCCGCGTGCCGATAGGCGATCCAGCCGCCGTCGGTGCTGACCGCGGCACTGCGGCAGTCGGCCTGGTTGGCGTCGCCGGTGCCCGGTGCGTAGGTGCCGACCGCATAGGGCAGTACCGGAAGCGTGGTGTAGGCACCGAAGGAGCTGATTCCGTTGCAGGCCTCCACCGAGAACGGCAGTGGCCGGCGAATCTCCAGCGGCATCATGTCCGCCGCGTCATCGGCCGCCAGGACCTTGGCGATGCGTTCGGGATCTGGATAGGGGAACCGTCCCGGTGCCGCGCGCAGGGCCTCCAGGTCACCATCGCGCAGGTAGTCGGACAGCAGGCGTTCCTGCCGGGCACCCGCCGCCGAGCGCTCTTCCATGCTGGCCTGTGCCATGACCAGGCTCGGTTGCATGGACAGCGCGGTCCAGCCGATGAAGACTGCCGGCACGGTGCCGCGCACCCAGGCAGGCCAGCGGCTGGCGCTGCGGAAGCTGGCGTAAAGGACCAGCCACAGGTTGTTGATCACGCCGATCGTCAGCAGGTCGGTGTAGCGCGACGACACGGCGTGTTCCACTTCGATTCCGCGGGAGTAGGCCATGGCCACGGCCTGCACCAGTACCCAGCCGGCAATGGCGAAGGCGAAGCGCTCCCCGCGCGGCACGCTGGACCGGTTGAAGATCCGTCGCAGCATCAGGACCGAAAGCGCGGCCGTCGGCAACCACAGCACTACCACGCTGATCCAGAGGGGGCGCAATGGCCAGGCCAGGGTGTTCTTCAGCGCCTGCATGAACTGCGCAGCGGAGTGCGCATGGAACGTGTCGCCATGTGGTGCCTGCGGCATCATCAGCAGGCCTGCCACCGCCACCACCATCAGCAGTGCAAGGGCAAGTCCCCCCTGGCGGCGGTCCACGTCGCCGGACAGCAGGCGGTAAATCAGCAGGCCCGCAGCGGCGGCGGCGGCGAACACGCCAGAGGCCATCGTGAACAGTGCCAGCCCGGCGCAGGCCACCATGACGATGATGCGAGTGCGGCCGAGGACGTCGGCCGACGCCAGCCAGGCCGTCACCACTGACAGTAGCGCCAGGATGAAGAACTGGTTCTGGAACCCGGCGATCAGGTTCTCCCAGCCCAAGGGCGAAGCGGCCAGCGCGAAGGTTCCAAGCGCCAGCAGCGGACGCGCCGCGGCTGGCAGGGTGCGCATGCCGGCCCAGGCCATCGCACCGATGGCGGCTGCATGGGGGAGTACGTTGAACAGCATCTCCACCTTGGCGTCGAACTGGTTGCCGTTGAGGGCGAACAAACCCAACGAGATCAGCCGGGTGAACAGGATGCGATGCTCATTATGCGCAGCGAAGAAGTGGCCGATGTCCAGTTCACCGCGCAGGTACGGCAGCAGCAGATTGTCGAATTCCGCGTCCCATTGGTCCCAGAACGGGCTGCTGCTGCCATGGGTCAGGACCAGGTAGGTGCGCACCGCGATCATCGATACCAGCAGGGCCGTCAACAGGAACACCGGATCCAGCGGCTGCATCCATCCGGTCAGCCGCGCACGGGCGGCGCCTACCCAGCCCTTCATCAGCGCAGTGCCTCGTCCACCAGTGCCTGGGCGGTGTTGATGCTCTCGTTGATCGAGCGGTCTTCCGGGTAGTAGTAGGCAGTGTCGGCCATGAAGAAGCCCTGCACCGGCGTGCGCATCGACGGCAGCATGTCCTGGAAGCCCGGCGGGCAGATCGTCTGCGCGAACTCATAGCGATGGCAGTGCGAAGCCAGGACCCAGTCACGCTTGAAGGCCGGGTTGATCCGGGCCAGGTAGCCCAGCACTTCCTCGATCAGCTCGGCGTTGGATCGCTGCCACTTCGGGTGGGTCTTGGGCATGTAGTACGGTGCGTACAGGATCTTCTGGCCCGGATCGTGGCCCGGGTTGAGGTTGCTGTACTCGATCACGCCCGGGATCTCGATGCCTGGGTCGCTGATGTTCATCCAGAAGTTCTCGCTCACCGCATGCTTGAGCTTGAGGATGACGCAGGCCACTGGAATGTTCTGCACCGCCGCAACCTTGTCGCGGAAATCAGCCGGCAGGCCCGGCACCAGGGCCGGCACGTACTGGATCGGCGCGGTGGAGATCACGGCATCGTATGCAGTGAACTCGCCGCCGATCGAGACGCCGGTGACCTTGCCGTTCTCGGAGACCACTTCATTGATGCCACGGGACAGTTCGATGCGGCCACCACGGGTCTGGATGTCCTGCACCATGCGTTCCAGCAGCGTCATCGAGCCACCTTCCAGGTAGCCCATGCTCTCGTTCATCAGGTTGCGGCGGGACAGCGCCACGCGCTTGATGCGCGTGCCGATCCAGCTGGCCGACAGGTTGTCCTTGAACTCGAAGAACTTCAGGCGGAAGGCATCCTTCCACATCACGTCATAGGCCTTCTGGCCGACCCAGCGCCGGATCCATGCGCCGGCCTCTTCCTTGTCCAGCGCCGTCCAGTCCTTGATGCCCTTGGTGTACATCACGTGCAGCGCATAGCGGAACTTGCTGATCGGCCCAAGGTGGGGGAAGGCCAGTAGTGCAAACGGATTGCCCCACTTGTAGAGCTTTCCCTTGTAGAAATAGCCCATCTTGGTGTCGGTCCAGCGCAGCGCCTTGGACAGGCCATAGCGCTCCAGCAGCGCGAAGAGCGGATAGTCGGTCTTGCAGATGAAGTGGTAGTAGCGTTCGATCGACAGCCCATCGAAATCGAAATTGGCCGACATGCCGCCAATGCGGTCGTCACGCTCGTAGATCGTGACGGAATGGCCCTGGTCGAGGAGTTTCACGGCGGCCATCAGGCCCATGGGGCCTGCGCCGATGATGGCATAGTTTTTCATGTAACTCCTTGAATTTATTTCACTATCAGCAGGTGCTGGGGCGACTGGCAGGGTGGGGGGCATGATGGCCCGTGCGCAGGGGGATGCATTGTCGGCAGGCACTATGCCGCAAGTCTGCGAGGGAATCACGTCTGCCGGTCAGGGCAGTTGGTGCTGTTGTCCACGCTTCTGGTTGAAACAAACGAGGCTGCCAGCAGGGCGCCAGCCAGCAGCAGGGTTCCGCCGACGTAGGCCATTTGAAGACCCGGCAGGAATGTACGGTCAAGAGCGTAGATCGACAGTGCAGCAATGACATTGGCCGCACAGGCCGCATGGAAGAGTGGACGCATCGTCTTCCAGGTCGCCAGGAGTATCGACAATTGCAATAGGACTACTGCGGCGTATGACCCTTGATGGATGTTTGCCGATCCTCCCTGGAACAACAGGATCGCGCAGATGAGAAACGTGATCGTAGCCGTAGCCAGTGCCTGGAAAAGCGGCTTGTGAATCGACTCCGGTTGCTGTTGCCGCCTTTTGCGCCACATCATCAACGCAATGCATGGAAGCAGCAGCAATGGGGAGGTGAACCACATCGCGTGGAACGTGTGGAAGAAGCTTTCCTCCACGAAATGGGATCTTGCTGAAGGGGCCCCGCCGAATATGACCTGCAGGGATTCGTAAGGTGCGGTAAACGCACCTGCGGTGATTTCCTTGACGTTTTCCAGGCGGGCCAGAAGCCACGTTGAAGGCGTGAGCTGGCCATATGCACTGGTCAGAGCCTGCATCGTGCCCTCGTCGCTAACCGGAATCTTTCCGGCAAAGTGCCACTTGATCAGCCGGTTGCCAGGTGGGTCGATCAGTCTCTGGTAGGCGATCCAAGGCAGGTAAATGAGAGCCGAAAGGGCACCGGCCCGGAGCAGCATGGACACGCTCCGGCGTCGATACCACGCCAGATGGAGGAGTGAGGTACCTGCAAGAAAGAACAGTGCGCCGCCATGGGACAGCAGCGCGAGCGCGGCTGCGACACCTGCCTGGCCCCAGCGGGTGGGCGTGACTCTTCCGGGGAACAAAGCCATGTAATAAATGAGGCAGAACGCTGCCGACAGCAGTTTGGGCCAGACCATCAGCGTATTGAGTAGAACCAGCGCGGACAGGCAAAGAGTGAAGAGTGCAATTGCGCGGCTGCGACGATCACTGATCAGCGTCAGCAGGCAGCCCAGCGGCACCAGCACGAGCGTCTGTGCCCATGTGGCTATGCCCTGATAGAGCAGCCCACGGCTTTCTGGAAGGAGTCCGCGAATCATCAGGTAGAGCCCGGCTTGCAGGGGAGGCCTATCGCTGCTGAGCCAATCGCCAGCCATTGGGCTGACCAGGTGGCCATCTGCAAGCATGTCGCCAAACATCAGAGGCAACCACCCATCCATCGCCAGTGGGAACCAGCGCTTGGCAGGCTCATCCCATTCATGACCCTGCCAATGGAACGGGAACAGGCCGATCCAAAGTACAAAGCATGCCAGCAGCACCCCCGGGAGAAGAATTCTTTGGACGCCCGTCACGTCTGCCGCGGACAGTCTGTGGCCGATCCTCGACATCAGCGCAAAGGGCAACGGCAGCAGAAGGGCGGCCAGTGAAACTATCGCTCCAGCTTGCACCGATACCACGTACGCACAGAAAACCATGAACCAAACACAGCCTGCGACCAGCAACCCCAACACGACCCGTTCGCTTGGTGTGCCGCGAACGGGCATGGCCAGTGACAGTGCAACCAGCCACACATTGCCGACGATCACGCCGACCAGCATGGGCCATGCACCAGCAATTGAGGCGATTGCTGGGTTGGACGTGGAGGCGCCCATCCCGGCCCAGCCGAAGGTTGATGAGGTCTGGTCCTGCAGGCGGATCCGGAATCCCGTGAGCGAAACTGCAGGAGGAATGTCAAACGCTTTGCGCTCCCAGTGTTCAGCCGGGTTGGAGAACGTGGTCAATGGAACTTCACGTCCCTCCGGGGAGACCGCACTGAGCGACATGCCCGGATTGGCGGGATAGCCGGTGAGCATGAACTCTACGCGCTGGGTACCTGCCGGATAGAAGCCTGAAGTGATCGAGCCGATCCACCCATCGCCTCCTTCACAATATGAAATCCGGCCCTCAAGCGACGGGGTTGCCGGCAGGAAGGTGGAGCTTGAGGGAGGACAGCCACCTTCTGTTTGCAGCGCGGGATCGACGTATGAGCTACAGCCGCCCAGGATCAGGAAGCAAGCGAAAAGCAGCGCGACCAGCACGCGAGTGAGCAAGGCTGAAGCGCCGTGGGACTTATGACGCACGACCCTTGGCAGTCGCATTGAACCAGGCATGGAGAGTCGACTTCCTCGTTGAATGGCTGTGCTGGCCTTTACCGTCTTCCTCTGAAGCAGGTAGTGCCGTATCTCCCCGTGGGAGACGGTGGGCGCCTATACCAGCAATGACGCGCTTGCCTGACTCGATTGGAATTGAGGCTGCGGATAGGCATTCAGCAGAATTGATCATCCCTGGGCAGAGTGAGGTCCGTGGCTCAGCGCTGCAGCACGATGCGCGAGTACCTGGGATCGGTATAGCTTTCGCGAATCGCTTCTTCAAACGGCGTCTGCTTCACCCCGAAAACGGCCTCGGTGTCGATGCCCTTGAAGTCATCGCCGGCACTGAGTGCCTTCAGCTGGTCGGCGGTGAAGGGCGGTTTGCTGCTGAACAGGCTGTAGACCTTCAGCAGGAAGCCAAAGAAGCCGATCGGGATGTGCACGATCACCGTATGCAGCTTCTTGACCCGTTTGATGGTGCGGATGATGTCCACGTAATCCACGCGCGTATCGCCGACGATGTCGAAGACCTCGCCGTCCGGTTCGGTTTCGATGCACTTGGCGATGCAGCGGCAGAAGTCGCGTTCATACAGGGGCTGGCGCATGAACCTGCCATCGCCCGGGATCGGGAATACGGGCGTGCGTGCCATGAAACGCGACAGCCAACCCAGGTGCTTGGGGTCGAACCAGCCGAACATCAGCGTCGGGCGCAGCACGCAGTGGCGCTGGCCGCTGGCCACCACCATTTCTTCCTGTTCGCGCTTGGTATTGGTGTAATCGTCCTTGGCGACCGAATTCACCACCGACGAGCTGATGTGCACCATGTACGGCACAGCCGCGTCCTGGGTCGCCTTCAACACATGGCCGGTGGCGGTGATGTTGTTGCGCACGAACAGATCGGTGGTCTTGCCGGTGATCTGTGCATGCAGCTGCACCACGCAGGCGGCGCCGTTGAACTCGGTCGCCCATGCGCCAGGTTCAGCCAGGTCGGCTTTCACCACGCGGACATCCGGATGCAGGCCGTGCAGGATGTCCAGGTTGTGGGCATGCTTGTCGATGGCCACCAGCTGGGTGTAGCCCTGCTGCTTGAGCTCGACGATCAGGTTCTGCCCCACCAGGCCGGCGGCACCGGTGATGACGATCTTGGCGTGCTTGTCAGTCATGTCAGAGCTTGATCCTGCGGAAGACGAATTCGGGAATGTTCTTGATGATCATCATGATGGCCCACCAGAAGCCGGGCAGGTAGGCAACGGCCTTGCGCTTGCCGATCGCCTTGAGGATGCCGGCGGCGACCTTGTCCGGTGTCGCCCACAGGGCGCCCTTCTTGAACGCTGCGGTCATCGGCGTATCGACGAAGCCGGGCTTGATGACCAGCACGTTGATGCCACCCGGACGCAGGCGCTGACCCAGGCCGCTCAGGTAGGCGGTGACCGCTGCCTTGGCGCTGCCGTACAGATAGTTGCTGGCTCGGCCACGGTCACCGGCCACCGAGGAGATGACCGCCAGGCTGGCCCCGGACTGCAGGCGCTGCGCCAGCGCGGCGGAAAGCGCGATGGTCGAGGTGCCGTTGGTGGCGAATTCCTGCAGCGACAGCTCGACCGATGCATCGCAGGCTGCCTGGTCAGGCAGCGTGCCGTGGGCGATCAGCACTGTATCCACGCCGCCCAGAGCCGACCAGGCATTGTCCAGCAGCATGCCGTGCGCGGACAGGTCGTTCACGTCCAGTACGCCGGTATGCACGTGCTGGGCACCACGTACGCGCAGGTCGGCGGCAATGGCGTCCAGCTTGCCGGCACTGCGGCCCACCAGGTAAAGCGCGGCGGCACGTGTGGCGTACAGGCGCGCAACGGATTCGGCGATGGCCGACGTAGCGCCGATGATCAGGATCTTCTGCATGGTTACTCCATCACCCGGCGCCAGAAGCCGGATGAGAATCGGGGGTCGATGAAGCGGGAGAAGGCTTCCCAGGCCGGGTAGGCCTGGCGGAACAAGGCCCCGGACATGCGGGCGTCCTTGGCCGGATACACGGCGCCACCCGCCTCGCTGACGATGCGATCAAGCCGGTCGAGCATCTTCAGCAGATCCGGTCCGTCATTGGGAAAATCCAGGGCCAGCGTTGTGCCAGGGCGCGGGAAGGACAACATGCCCGGTGAGGGGCGGTCGCCGAACTCCTTCAGCACGGCCAGGAACGAGCCACGGCCGCTGCGGGCGATTTCTGCCAGCAGCGCCGCCGTTGCATCGCGGGCGTGTTCCGGCGGAAGCACGCACTGGTGTTGCAGGAAGCCGCGCGGGCCATACATGCGGTTCCAGTGGTTGATGCCGTCCAGCGGATAGAAATAGCTCTGGTAGTGCGCTACGTGGCGGGTCCGGCGTGCCGGCTGGCGCCAGTAGTACAGCGTGTTGAACGGACGCAGGGTGAGCGGATTGACCAGCGATACTGGCGGCACGATGGGCATGCTGCGGCGAGGGGCCGAACTGGGCGTGGCCGCCTGCGCATCCCCAGGGGCATGGTCACCACGCAGGAAATGGCCGCGGCCGAGGTTTGCGCCCTTGGCCAGGCAATCGATCCAGGCCACCGTGTATTCAAACCCTTCGGCGGAGTCGCGCGAAAGCTCGAAGAACTCAGCGAGATTGCCGAAACGGATCGACTCGGTTTCGATCCATGGGCCGGGTACCCGACGAAGCTGCAGCTCGACCCAGGTGATGAAGCCGGTCAAGCCAAGCCCACCTGCGGTGGCTGCGAACAGGCCACTGCTGTCGTTTGGCGTGAGCTGCTGCCGTGAACCATCGCTGCGCAGCAGCTCGAGGCGCAGCACGTGGTGGCAGAACGTACCTGCGCGATGGTGGTTCTTGCCGTGCACGTCGTTGCCGATCGCACCGCCCACGGTGGCGTAGCGGGTGCCCGGGGTGACTGGCAGGAACCAGCCACGCGGCAGCGCGATGTCCAGGATGTCGGCGAGCGTCACCCCTGCCTCGCAACGCACGATGCCGGTGGCTGTGTCGAAATCGATGAAGCGGTCCAGGGCACGGCTGGTCAGCAGCGTGGCGCCTGGGTTGAGGCAGCTGTCGCCGTAACTGCGGCCATTGCCATGACCCAGGACGCTGCCACCATCGACCGGTAGCGGCAGCGTGCCATCGCGGTCGAGCACCGGGAGGATCCGTTGCTCAACGTGCGGATAGCGTCCCCAGGACTGGCCGATCATTCCACTCATATCGCCAGCAGGACGATCAGCACGCAGAGGCCGATGACAATCTGGCTGCCGCGGTCCATCGCTGCGAATACGATCGGATCGTCATGCATGTCGCCACGATGGGAGACGATCCACATGCGGCTGATCCAGTACAGCAGGATCGGGCACAACAGCCACAGCAGCTTGGGATTGGTGTACAGCTCCAGGCTTTCGGGACTGTTGATGTACAGCGCGAAGACCGCGACGCCGATGTAGCCGGCGGCCGCGCCCAGCGACTGCACCAGCGGCAGGTCGGCCACCGAATAGCCACGGCCGATTGCCATTTCCTTGCCGCTGGCCAGTGCCGAGGCCAGTTCGGTGTAGCGCTTGAGCATGGCCAGGCTGAGAAACACGAACATCGAGAACGCCAGCAACCAGAACGACAGCTCGGAGTTGATCGCCACCGCGCCACCGATGATGCGCACGGTGTAAAGCGCCGCCAGCATCACTACGTCGATCATTACAATGCGCTTGAGCTTGAGCGAGTAGCTCAGGGTCATCACGTAGTAGCACAGCAGCACGCCGGCAAAGGCCGGGCTGCAGGCCAGCGCCAGGGCGAAGCCGGCCAGGGTGATCAACGGCGCCAGCAGTAGGCCATGCAGTAGTGGCAGCGTGCCCGCGGCAAACGGGCGCTTGCGCTTGCGCGGGTGCATGCGGTCGGGGGTCAAGTCCAGCAGATCGTTGAGCAGGTACACGCCGGATGCGCACAGGCCGAATGCCAGGAAGGCCACCCCCGCATCAATGATCGAGGTGAGATCGAAGAAGCGGTGGGCAGTCAGCAACGGCACCAGCACCAGCAGGTTCTTCAGCCACTGGTAGACGCGCAGCGCCTTGATCCACGTGATAAGGCCGCCGTTCTGCGAGGGCAGGTGGGCGAGCACTTCGGTCTGCTTCGCGGCGGCCCTGGCCAGCCCGGCCCCATTGTTTACTACGATCGCGCCGCCGGCATGGGCCCAGACCTTCAGGTCGACCGTGCCGTTGCCCATGTAATCGAAGCCTCGTTCGCCAAAGCGCGCTGCTAGTGCCTGGCCCTTGTTGCTGCCGGACAGGTTGGTCTGGCCATCGCTGGCCATCACCTCCTCAAACAGCTCAAGGTGGTCGGCAATGGGCTGTACCAGCAGCCGGTCGGAGGCCGTGCACAGTACTCGCGGGCGCTGGGTGGTCGTACGCAGGATCTCCAGGACCCGCTCGTCATAGGGCAGGGTCTCGGCGGGCAGGTGCACGCGCGAGGCCAGCTGGCGCTTTACGTAGGCCTTGCCACGCAGCAACCAGAACGGCACCAGGAACAGGTATAGCGGGTTGTGGGCCAGCAGGGCCAGCAACGATTCGTACAGGATGTCCGAGCGGAGCAGGGTGCCATCCAGATCGACGCACAGGGCACGTGATGAGGTCACAGCGGACGTGCCTCTTCGCAGAAAATGGCGTGATGCTGCATATACTTCCTTTTCCACACGGTTGAATTCACCCTGAATGATAAGGGAACCGGCTGTGACGCGCAGCCATCCACCTTCCGAACGTCATGGCCTGGCTTTCAGCTCCAGAAACGCCATTGCAAGCATTCCCACAGCCACCGCCAGCCACAGGCTGACCAGCCGGATGCCGATGGCCACGGTCAGCGCGGTATCGACCGCAACGCCGCTGGCACCGAGCATGACCACGATCGCCGCCTCGGTGGTGCCCACGCCGCCGGGAACAAAGGACAGGGCACCGACCAGCATGGCCAGCGGGTAGATGCCCAGCGCCAACGGCCACGGCAGGGCAATGCCCAGCGCCTGGCAGAGCAGGGCGAAAGCAGTGGCGGTCAACAACCATGCGGCAGCGCCCTGCAGGCTGGCGGGCAACAGCAGGCGTACGTGCAACAGCGGGCCAAGGGCGCCTGCGCCGCTGACCAGGAAGTGGCCCAGCCGCCGCACCGGCAAACCCGGCAGGTGCTCGATGATGCGATGCGCGGTGCGCGCCAGCGGCGGCCAGCAGCCCAGCAGGGCCAGCACCAGCAGCACGCCCAGAATGATCGCCGCCAGCGCGCCGAAGGCCGGAATCAGGTGGGCCGCACCGATCGCCAGCGCGGTGATCACCAGCAGGTCCAGCGCACGTTCGAAGATGAAGCTGGCCAGGGTGGCACTGGCCGGAACGCCCTGCCAGTCGAAATAGCGGATGCGCAGCAGTTCGCCGGCCTTGCCGGGCGAGGCGGTGAAGGCAAAGCCGGCCAGGTAGGCCAGTGCGCCCCGGCCCCAGCTGTGTGGGTGCAGCCCTTGTGCGGCGAGCACCGCGCGCCAGCGCTGGTAGCGGAACACATAGCTGGCCAGCACCAGGGCGCTGCACAGCAGCAGCGTGCTGGCCTGCGCGGCCAGCTGCGAAAGGATGTTGCGGTCGCGGTCGATGTACCAGAGGACCGCCAGGTAGGCCGCCGCCGTGGCGGCGACCCACAGGCCTGCGCGTCTCCGGCGAGCCGGCTTCACCGGCGCCGGGGACGAGCAGTCAGACATTACAGCGCAGCTTCCAGTTCCGGCAGGATCGCAAACAGATCCCCCACCAACCCAATATCGGCAATCTCAAAGATCGGCGAATCCGGATCCTTGTTGATCGCGACGATCGTACCGGCGTCCTTGATGCCGGTCAGGTGCTGGATCGCACCGCTGATGCCCACCGCCACATACAGCTCCGGGGCGATGATCTTGCCGGTCTGGCCCACCTGCAGGTCGCTGGGCACGTAGCCGGCATCGACGGCGGCGCGCGAGGCACCGACGGCGGCACCGAGCTTGTCGGCCAGCTGGAAGATGACCTTGAAGTTCTCTTCCGAACCGACGCCGCGGCCACCGGAGACCACGCGCTTGGCGCTCTGCAGGTCCGGGCGGTCGCTGGCACCCGCGGCGAGGCCGACGAAGCGTGTGTGGGTCGGCAGGGCAGCATCGACGCTGGCCGCTTCGATGGCGGCGTTGCCGCCCTGGGCGGCTTCCGGCCACGAGGCGGCACGCACGGTGGCGACCACGATCTGGTCGGCCGGAACTTCCACTGTGATGATCGCGTTGCCGGCGTAGATCGGGCGCTTGAAGGTATGGCTGCCTTCGACGGTCATCAGGTCGGAGACCTGGTTGACGCCCAGCAGCGCGGCCACGCACGGCATCAGGTCCTTGCCGAAGGTGGTCGACGGGCCGAACACGTGGGTGTAACCCTTGGCCAGCTGCGCGATCTGCGGCGCCAGCACCTGGGCGATGGGCTGCGCGTTGGCAGCGTTGGCCACGGTCAGGACCTTGGCGACGCCAGCGATCTTCGCGGCCTCAGCGGCAACGGCAGCCGGATCGGCGGCCAGCACCAGCACGTCGATGCTGGCACCGCTGATGGCGGCGGCGGCGCTGACAGTCTTGGCGGTGGCGGCGTTGAGCTTGCCGTCGTGGTGTTCGGCGATGACGAGAATCTTGCTCATTACAGCAGCCCCTTCTGCTTGAGTGCGGCCACCAGTTCGGCCGCGTCCTTGACCATCACACCCTTGCTGCGCTTGGACGGTGCAGCGTATTGGGTGGTCTTGAAGGTATCGGCGGCTTCAACGCCGAGGTCGGCCAGCTGCAGGGTATCCAGCGGCTTGGCCTTGGCCTTCATGATGTCCGGCAGCTTGATGAAGCGCGGCTCGTTCAGGCGCAGGTCGGTGGTGACCACCGCCGGCAGGTCCACTTCCAGCGTTTCCAGGCCGGCGTCGACTTCGCGGGTCACCGTGGCCTTGCCGTCGGCAATGTCCAGCTTGCTGGCGAAGGTCGCCTGCGGGCGGCCCCACAGCGTGGCCAGCATCTGGCCGGTCTGGTTGGCGTCGTCGTCGATGGCCTGCTTGCCGAGGATCACCAGGTCCGGCTGTTCCTTCTCGATCAGCTTGAGCAGCGTGCGTGCGGCGGTCAGCGGCTGGATGGCCTGGTCGGTGACCACATGGACGGCACGGTTGGCGCCCATGGCCAGGCCGTTGCGCAGGTGCGCCTGGGCATCGGCCGGAGCAATGGTGGCGACCACGACTTCGCTGGCGATGCCCTTGTCGCGCAGGCGCAGGGCTTCTTCCAGCGCGATTTCATCGAAGGGGTTGGGGGACAGCTTGACGCCGTCGGTGACCACGCCGGAACCGTCCGGCTTGACCTGAATGCGGACGTTGTAGTCCACCACGCGCTTGTACGCGACGAGGATTTTCATCTGGTACGGGGTCCTTCAATAACGGGGAGAACGTCCGGTCCTGCAACAGCGACCGGTTCGGGGGTGGGATCCCGATTCTAGCTGGCTTGAGGGGACCATGCGAATGCGTATGGTTATGCTGCGGTGCGGCAGCACTCCCGGTTTCCGGGTGCGCCGTTCACGCCGCGCAGGCAGTCGTGAAGACCAACGGCATGTATCCTGTGCTGCTGTGCCGGGGCGCTTGATGGCGCTCCTTGGATGAATTTCGATCAGGAGAACAGGTAGTGCCCACATGGCTTGTCACCGGCGGTGCCGGATTCATTGGCGGTAACTTTGTTCTTGAAGCTGTCGCCCGTGGCATCAAGGTCGTCAATCTCGACGCACTGACCTACGCCGGCAACCTGAAGACGCTGGCCAGCCTGGAAGGCAACCCCAATCACGTGTTCGTGCAGGGCGACATCGGTGACAGCGCGCTGGTCGCCCGCCTGCTGGCCGAGCACCAGCCGGATGCGGTGCTGAACTTCGCCGCCGAGAGCCATGTGGACCGTTCCATCGACGGTCCGGGCGCCTTCATCCAGACCAACGTGGTGGGCACCCTCGGCCTGCTGGAAGCGGTGCGCGACTACTGGAAGGCGCTGCCGGCCGAACCGGGCGCGGCCTTCCGCTTCCTGCACGTGTCCACCGACGAGGTTTACGGCACCCTGGGCGAGACCGGCAAGTTCAGCGAAACCACCCCGTATGCCCCGAACTCGCCGTACTCGGCGTCGAAGGCGGCTTCGGATCACCTGGTGCGCGCGTTCCACCACACCTACGGGCTGCCGGTGCTCACCACCAACTGCTCCAACAACTACGGCCCGTACCATTTCCCGGAGAAGCTGATCCCGCTGGTGATCGCCAAGGCGCTGGCCGGTGAGCCGCTGCCGGTCTACGGCGATGGCAAGCAGGTACGCGACTGGCTGTTCGTGTCCGACCACTGTGAGGCGATCCGCACCGTGCTGGCCAAGGGCCAGGTGGGCGAGACCTACAACGTCGGTGGCAACTCGGAAAAGCAGAACATCGAAGTGGTGCAGGCCATCTGCGCCCTGCTGGACCAACGCCGCCCGCGCGCGGATGGCCAGCCGCGCAGCAGCCAGATCACCTACGTCAGCGACCGCCCCGGCCATGACCGCCGCTATGCGATCGATGCCTCCAAGCTGAAGAACGACCTGGGCTGGGAACCGGCCTACACCTTCGAGCAGGGCATCACCTTCACCGTCGACTGGTACCTGGACAACCAGGAATGGGTCAACGGCGTGCTGGATGGCAGCTACCGCCTGCAGCGCATCGGCACCACGGCCTGAACCCAGGAGACACCATGACCCAGCGCAAGGGCATCATCCTCGCCGGTGGTTCCGGCACCCGGCTGTATCCGATCACCAAGGGCGTCAGCAAGCAGCTGCTGCCGGTGTACGACAAGCCGATGATCTATTACCCGCTCAGCGTGCTGATGCTGGCGGGTATCCGTGAGGTTCTGATCATCAACACCCCGCACGAACAGGTGTTGTTCCAGCAGCTGCTGGGCGATGGTTCGCAGTGGGGCATGGACATCCAGTACGCGGTGCAGCCGAGTCCGGATGGCCTGGCCCAGGCCTACCTGATCGGCCGCGACTTCGTCGCCGGCAAGCCGAGTTGCCTGGTACTGGGCGACAACATCTTCCATGGCCACGGCCTGCGCGAAGTGCTCCAGCGCGCCGATGAACGCGTTCGCGGTTCGACCGTGTTCGGCTACTGGGTGAATGATCCGGAACGGTACGGCGTGGCCGAGTTCGACAAGAGCGGCAAGGTGATCGATCTGGTCGAGAAGCCGGCAGCGCCACGCTCCAACTATGCGGTGACCGGCCTGTACTTCTATGACGGCAACGCCAGCGATTACGCGGGTGAACTCAAGCCGTCGCCGCGTGGCGAGCTGGAGATCACCGATCTCAACAAGCGCTACCTGGAAGAAGGCAACCTGCATCTGGAGGCGCTCGGCCGTGGCTATGCGTGGCTGGATACCGGCACCCATCAGTCACTGCTGGAGGCCTCCAACTTCATCGAGACCATCCAGACCCGTCAGGGCCTGCAGGTCTGCTGCCCCGAGGAAATCGCATTCGGGCAGGGATGGATCACTGCCGAACAGCTGGAAGCACTGGCGGCTCCGCTGATCAAGAATGGCTACGGCCAGTACCTGCATAAACTCGCTCTGCGTGGAGTCGTTCCGTGAAAGTGACTGAAACCAAGTTGCCCGGTTGCGTGGTGATCGAGCCGGCGGTGTTCGGCGATGCCCGCGGTTATTTCTTCGAAACCTGGAACGCCGAGCGCTTTGCTGCGCTGGGCCTGCCGGACCGTTTCGTGCAGAGCAACGTGTCGACGTCCGCGCAGGGCGTGCTGCGCGGCCTGCATTACCAGTGGCCGCGCCCGCAGGGCAAGCTGGTTAGCGTGCTCGAAGGCGAGGTCTATGACGTGGCCGTCGACATCCGTCGCGGTTCGCCGACCTTCGGCCAGTGGGAGGCGGTGATGCTGAGCGCGGAGAACAAGAAGCAGTTCTGGATTCCCGAAGGCTTCGCCCACGGCTTTGCCGTGCTGTCCGAGCGCGCGGTGTTCAGCTATCTGTGCACCGAGGTCTACCTGAAGGATTTCGATGCCGGCGTGCGCTGGAACGATGCCGATATCGCCGTGGATTGGCCGATCAGCGCGCCGACGTTGTCGGCCAAGGACGAGAACGCGCCGTTCCTGAAGGACATTGCCGAAGATCGCCTGCCGGTCTACGTCCCATGACCGTGCTGGTGTTTGGCGGAAACGGGCAGGTCGGCCAGGAGCTGCTGCGCGCGCTGGCGCCGCTGGGGAAGGTGATTGCAACCACGCGTAGCGGCCAACTGCCTGATGGTACCGCCTGCGAGGTGGCCGACTTCAGCGAGCCAGACAGCCTGCCGGCGCTGCTCGACCGGCTGCAACCATCGGTAGTTGTCAATGCGGCCGCCTATACCGCCGTTGATCGTGCCGAGCAGGAGGTTGAAGTTGCCTTCGCCGCCAATGCGCAGGCGCCGGGCGTGATCGCGCGCTGGTGTGCGGCACATGGCGTGCCGTTCGTGCATTACTCCACCGACTACGTGTTCGATGGCCAGGGCATCGTGCCCTACCGCGAGGACGAGCCGACCGCACCGCTGGGCGTGTATGGCACCAGCAAGCGCGATGGCGAGGATGCGGTGCGTGCGGCTGGCGGCCATCACCTGATCTTCCGCACGGCGTGGGTGTATGCCTCGCACGGCGCGAACTTCCTGCGCACCATGCTGCGCGTGGGCGCCGAGCGCGATGCGTTGCGGGTGGTCGCCGACCAGATCGGTACGCCGACGCCGGCGGCGCTGATCGCCGATGTCACCGCGCAGGCACTGCAGCATCCGGGCCAGCTGTCCGGTACATGGCACCTGACCGCCAGTGGCCAGACCAGTTGGCACGGGTTCGCCGAGGCGATCTTCGCCGAAGCGCTGGCCACCGGCGTGTTGGCCAAGGTGCCGACGGTCGAGGCGATTCCCAGTTCCGAGTATCCGACTCCGGCCAAGCGCCCCGCCTGGTCGGTGCTGGACAATCGCAAGCTGCAGCAGGATTTCGGCATCGTGCTGCCGGAGTGGCAGGACGGTCTGAAGCGGGTGATCGCGCAGTTCTGATCGCCGGCCGCGCGGTGCGGCGGATAACGGAAGCCCGGCCTTGGCCGGGTTTCTGCTTTCACGCGCTGTGCAATGTTTCGAACCAGGCTTTGTTGAGCGTGAGTACGCGCGAATCCGGTGCTGCTGCACTACCATGCGCAGCTGGGTTCTCCCCCGCAGTGCGTCGAAGGTGCTGCGCTCGCACCTGAAAGGACGCTCCATGAATCTGCCTGGTTTGCACGCCCGCGCATCGCGGGATCGGTCTCCACTCATGCTGGCACTGGGTGTTGGTGCGCTGGCACTGCTGGCACGACTGCTGTACGTGCAGTTCTTCGCTACGCCGATGCCCTACATGGATCAATGGGATGGGGAGTGGGCCTCTGCGCTCAAGCCATGGCTGGAAGGAACATTGCAGTGGCAGATGTTGTTGGCGCCGCATAATGAGCATCGCATCCTGCCCACGCGCATGGTCACTCTGCTGTCGTATGCAGTCACCGGGCAGTGGAACAATGTCTACGAAGCACGGGTCGCGGCCGTCGTGTTCTGCTGCATCCCCGCATTGCTGGTCTGGCACGCGCTTCGCGACGCGGGCGCTGCTGTGGGTCGCTGGATGCTGCTGCTGTTGGCGATTCTGCTGTCAGTTCTGCCGTTCGCATGGGAGAACTTCCTCGTGGGCTTCCAGTCGCAGTTCTACTTCCTGATTCTGTCCAGCATCGTGGCCATCGCGCTGGTGGCCAGGCATCATCAGAATATTGTGGCTTTGCCTGCTGCGATCGCACTGAGCGTGTTTGCCAGTGTCACCATGGCGTCGGGCCTATTGACCGCAGCGGCAACGGCTGCGACCTGTGTCCTGGCCTGCATCTGCCTTCCCGGCCGACGAGTGCCGGCGTTGTGCGCAACCGCAGTGCTGGCGGCCGTCGCGATGGTCGCCTACGCTCAGGTTCCCGTGATCGAGGTCAATACGGTCTTGCGTGCGCAGAGCGTAGGCGAGTTCATCTACGCCGCGTCCCGGGTTCTGGCGTGGCCCATGCGGTCAGGTGGGTTCGCGCTGATCATCTGGCTGCCTGCCACTGTGATGGTTGTGCGCATGGTGATCCGCCGGCAAGCGTCGCCGACCGATCTGGTGATGGCAGGACTCTGCATCTGGTCTGCGCTTCAGGCATTGGCCATCGCATATGGTCGCGGGCATGACATGAGGGCGCCGATGTCCCGCTATACGGAACTGTTTGTGCCTGGCTTGTTTGCTAACGCGTGGTTTGCCATCCAATTGTGGGGCCTGGCGTCGAAGGGGCCGCGACTGCGCACGGCAAGGCGTGCAGCGGTGCTCCTGTTCGCGCTTGTCGTTGCATATCCATTGCTGGGCCGAATCGGAAAGGATGTTGCCAAGCTCCAGCATTTCAGCGCGGCAGCGCGGCTGCAGCAGGACAATGTCCGGCGTCACCTTGCGGGCGCTGATCTCCGTGCGCCGCAGGCGGGCGAGTTCGAGCTGCCATATCCCGACACGAACCGCCTCAAGTTGTATCTGGATGATCCGGCCCTTCGCCGGATCCTTCCTGTGGAGCGTGCCGAACCGGCGCCCCTGGAGGGCGCCGGAGCTCAGCGACGCTGAGGGTTGAACCCGTCAGCTACGCCCGTAGGTGTCCTCGAAGCGAACGATATCGTCTTCGCCCAGGTAACTGCCGGACTGCACTTCGATCAGTTCCAGCGGCAGTTTGCCCGGGTTGCGCAGGCGATGGGTCACGCCCAGCGGAATGTAGGTGCTCTGGTTCTCGCTCAGCAGGATGACTTCGTCACCACGGGTCACCTCGGCGGTGCCGCTGACCACGATCCAGTGTTCGGCACGATGGTGGTGCATCTGCAGGCTCAGCGTGCCGCCGGGCTTGACCGTGATCCGCTTCACCTGGAAGCGGGCACCGTTGTCGATCGAATCGTAGGCGCCCCACGGACGATAGACCTTGCGGTGCCAGGTCGCTTCGCTGCGGCCTTCGGTCTTCAGCTGTGACACCACCGTCTTGACCTCCTGCATGCGGTCGGCTTTGCCGACCAGTACGGCATCGTCGGTCTCCACCACGATCACATCGTCCAGGCCGACCATCGCCACCAGGCGCTGGCCATAGGCATAGGTGTTGCGGCAGTCGATGGCGATCACATCGCCCTGATGGGCATTGCCGTCGCCATCCTGCTGCGAGACATCGCGCAGTGCGGTCCACGAACCGACATCGTTCCAACCCGCGTCGAGCGGGATCACCACCGCATCGGCGGTCTTCTCCATCACCGCGTAGTCGATGGAATCAGAGGCAACGGCGGCGAAGGCGGCCTTGTCCAGGCGCGTGAAGTCGGTGTCGCGGCGGGCCTGCTGCCATGCGCTGCGGCTGCCGGCAAGCATCTCCGGCTGGAAGCGTTCCAGCTCCTGCAGGTAGCGCGATGCCTTGAACAGGAACATGCCGCTGTTCCAATAGTACTGGCCGCTGGCCACGTACCCGGTGGCGGTGTCCAGGTCGGGCTTCTCGACGAAGCGCTCGACGGCGCGAAGGCCCTGGCCGTCGGCGGCCTTGATGTAGCCGTAGCCGGTTTCAGGGCCCGTGGGCACGATGCCGAAGGTCACCAGCTTGCCCGCCTCGGCAGCGCTGGTGGCTGCCTGGACGACGCTGCGGAAGGTGGCTTCATCGCTGATCACGTGGTCCGACGGCAGCACCAGCAGGAGCGCATCGGCGCCGTCGCGCGTCGCTTCCAATGCCGCTACCGCGATGGCCGGCGCCGTGTTGCGCCCCATTGGCTCGAGGATGATCGCAGCCGGCTCGGCACCGACCTGGTGCAGCTGCTCGGCGGCGACGAAGCGGTGTTCCTCGTTGGCGATCACCAGTGGCCCCCGGCTGGCAATGGGGGCCACCCGCTGCCAGGTAGCCTGCAGCATGGTCTCCTCACCGGCCAGTGGCAGGAACTGCTTCGGGTAGGACTCACGTGACAGCGGCCACAAGCGGGTGCCGGAGCCACCGGAGAGAATGACGGGCTGAATGATGCTCATGGTCTTCCTTGGTTATTGCTGAAGGAGGTGGGAAATTTCGTCGGTGCGCGCCTGCATCAGCGCAGCATCACCGCGTGCTTCGACATTCAGGCGCAGCAGCGGTTCGGTGTTGGAACTGCGCAGGTTGAAGCGCCAGTCGCCGAAATCGGCGCTGATGCCATCGGTGTAGTCCAGCGCGGGCGCCTGCGCGGCGAAGTGCTCCATCACGCGTGCCACGGCGGCCTTGGCATCTGCCACCTTGAAGTTGA
The DNA here is from genome assembly GCF_057179845.1 of Stenotrophomonas maltophilia group sp. SKK55. Lineage (NCBI taxonomy): Bacteria > Pseudomonadati > Pseudomonadota > Gammaproteobacteria > Lysobacterales > Lysobacteraceae > Stenotrophomonas > Stenotrophomonas maltophilia group sp. SKK55. The sequence continues at coordinate 204,460 of NZ_JBXUHP010000001.1, read as the reverse complement.
TTTCTCCGCTGCACGGATAGGCCGCCATGCGATCTTCGACCCAATCGGCCAGTGAACGTCCGCTTTCCGAAATCAGCTGGGCGATCAGCAGCCACGGGATCATCCCGGAGTCTGCGTAGGCGAACTCGCGGAAGTAGTGGTGGGCGCTCATTTCGCCGCCATACACCGCATCCTCGGCGCGCATCTTCTCCTTGATGAAGGCGTGGCCGCTCTTGCACAGCACCGGCACGCCGCCGGCGGCTTCGACCATTTCCACCGTGTTCCAGAGCAGGCGCGGGTCGTGTACGACCTTGCCACCGGGCTGGCGGGCGAGGATGGCCTTTGCCAGCAGGCCGACCAGGTAATAGCCTTCGATGAAACGGCCGGTGTGGTCGAAGAAGAAACAGCGGTCGAAGTCACCGTCCCAGGCGATGCCGAAGTCGGCACCGTGTTCGCGCACGGCCTCGGCGGTGGCGGCGCGGTTCTCCGGCAGCAGCGGGTTGGGGATGCCGTTGGGGAAGTTGCCATCGGGTTCATGGCAGATACGGATGAATTCCAGCGGCAGGTGCGGCGCCAGCAGGTCGACGATGGCACCGGCGCCGCCGTTGCCGGCGTTGACCACCAGCTTCAGCGGCTTGAGCTTGCCGGCGTCCACGTAGCCCAGCAGGTGATCGATGTAGGCGCTCTTGTCGTGGCGCGCGGTCTGTGCCGCAACAGGTGGCTGTGCGCTGCCGGTATCGGCGGCCACCGCGTCGGAGATCGCGAACAAGCCGGTATCGGAACTGATTGGCCGTGCGTTTTCCTTGACCAATTTCATCCCGTTGTAGTCCATGGGGTTGTGGCTGGCAGTCACCATCACGCCGCCCGCGGCGCTCAGGTGGTCAGTCTGGAAGTAGACCTCCTCAGTGCCGCACAGGCCGATGTCGATCACTTCGCGGCCCACGCCACGCAGGCCGGCGGCTAGCGCGTCCTGCAGTGCCGGGCTGGTCAAGCGGACGTCATGACCCAGGACCACGGGGCCTGGGGCGAGCTGAGCGGCCAAGGCTACGCCAATGCGGCGGGCGAGGTCTTCGTTCAGTTCTTCCGGGACGCGGCCACGGATGTCATAGGCCTTGAAGGCGGGCAGGGGCATCGATCAGGTCCGATGTGGGCACAGCCCCTGATTGTACCGCCAGCCCGGTATGGGAATCGTTTCCATGGCGCAACGCCACGTGACTGGCGTCCGAGGGTCAGGTTCGCGTCGACCGCTTGCCCGCTTTACGCAAACGCTTGCCGGGCAGCCCCGGCAACGGCGCCAGCAGCGCCTGCACGTCTTCTTCGCTGAAGCGCGGCCCCGTAGCGCCGCCGCCTTCGAGAATGGAGTCGGCCAGCGTGGCCTTGCGTTCCTGCAGCTCGGCAATCCGTTCTTCGATGCTGCCTGCGGCGATCAGCCGGTAAACGAACACCGGCTGCTGCTGGCCGATGCGATGGGCGCGATCGCTGGCCTGGTTTTCGGCCGCCGGGTTCCACCACGGATCGAAGTGGATGACGGTATCGGCGGCGGTCAGATTCAACCCGACGCCACCTGCCTTCAGGCTGATCAGGAACACCGGCACCTCGCCTTGCATGAAGCGCTGCACCGGCGTGGCCCTGTCCTGGGTGTCGCCGGTCAGGGTCACATAGGCCAGGCCCAGATCATCCAACGCCTGCGCGATCAACGCCAGCATGCCGCTGAACTGCGAGAACAACAGGATGCGCCGGCCCTCCTCGACCATCGACGGCAGCATCTCGCGCAGCAGCTCCAGTTTGGCCGAACCGCCATTGCGCGCCGGGGCATCACCAGGCAGCAGGCGCGGATCGCAGCAGACCTGGCGCAGCTTCAGCAACGCATCCAGTACCACGATATGGCTGCGCGCCAGCCCGCTGCCGCTGATGGCCTCGCGGACCTGCTTTTCCATTGCCGCACGCACGGTTTCATAGAGATCACGCTGGCCGCCCTCCATCTCCACCGCGCGGGTAATGACGGTCTTGGGCGGAAGCTCTGACGCCACCTGGTCCTTGCGCCGGCGCAGGATGAACGGACGCAGCCGTTGCGCCAGCAAGGTGGCGCGGCGATGGTCGCTGCCACGTTCGATCGGATGGCGCCAATGCTGGTTGAACTGTTTCTCGCTGCCGAGCAGGCCGGGCAGCAGGAAGTCGAACTGCGTCCACAGTTCGCCCAGGTGGTTTTCCAGCGGCGTGCCGGTCAGGCACAGCCGGTGGCGCGCCTGCAGCGTGCGCAGGGTGATGGCCGCACGTGATTTCGGATTCTTCACCTGCTGGGCTTCATCCAGAATCAGCAGATGGTAGGGATGTGCCTGCAGCGCCTGCTCGTCGCGCCACAGCAGGGGGTAGGTGGTCAGTACAAGGTCGTGCCCGGGAATCGCCTCGAACAGCGTTTCACGTGCCGGCCCATGCAGAGTCAGCACGCGCAGGCCCGGGGTGAAGCGTGCCGCTTCGCTCTGCCAGTTGTGCAGCAGCGAAGTGGGCACCACCAGCAGCGCTGGACGGTCCAGGCGGCCGGCTTCCTTCTCGACCAGCACATGCGCCAGCGTCTGTACGGTCTTGCCCAGCCCCATGTCATCGGCCAGCACGCCGCCCAGGCCCTGCTGGCGCAGGTACTGCAGCCACGACAGGCCTTCGCGCTGATAGGGACGCAGCGTTGCCACCAGCCCTGCCGGCGGCGGCACTTCACCCAATGCGGGTGCCTGCATCAGCCGCTGCACCAGCGCCTGGGTGTCCTTGCGCCCCCGGAACTGCAGGTGCGCCGTGTCCTGCAGCGCCTGCAGGCGGCCACGGTCAAGCGCAGACAGGCGCAGCGGCGCGCCGCGCTGGGCGAACAGGTCCGCCAACAGGGCCATGATCGGCTTCAGTCGTGCGGCCCGCAGTGCCAGACACGTGTTGTCGCCCGTCGTCAACAGGATGTTTTCATCGTCGCCGATGGCGTCCAGCTGGCCACGCATCCAGCGGGGATCGGACTGCAGCACCTGCTGCAGCAGCGGAACCATCGACACGTTGCGGCCTTCCACCTGAATGTCCAGGCCCAGGTTGAACCAGCCCGTATCCGCCGGGTCCGCCTGGATGTCCAGGTCGATCACATCCACCCGGGTGATGCGATGGCGGAAATCGTCGTCCGTCTCCACCTTCCAGCCCAAGGCTTCCAGGCGCGGCACGTCGTCCAGCAGAAACCGTGTCCAGTCATGGGTGCGCAGCTGGAACTGAGGTCCTGCGCCCTCCAATGGCGCCCGCGGAGCCGTGTCGCGATGCAGTCCCACCGTGCGCAGCTCGGCCTCACGCCGTGATTCCTCAGCCAGGTCGCGGGGCAGCAGGGCAAGCTGGCCCTCCGGATCGTGTGCGAACAGGCTCGGATCGTCCAGGAACCGGATGTGCTCGTCGTATTCGAAGGCCACGGTCGCGATATCGGCCCATTGCGAAGCGTCGCCACGGCCAAGCCATGCCGGCCGGAACTCGATCGTATGCAGGCGCAGCACAGGAATCATCGAAGTGATCTGCAGGGTGGGCAGCGTGTCGCTTGCACCGGGGCGCGGCAGCGCAGGGTCGATCTGCTGCAGCATCTGTGCGACCACCGACGCTTCATTGGGTAACAAACTGGGCAGGCTCAGGAACGCGTCGGCGTCTTCGGGCCTGACATCCAGCTGCAGTGGACCGACCTCGCCGGTGACCGGGTCCAGATAGCACGCACTCCGGCCCAGGACCACGCCTCTGGCGCCGCCCTCCACGCTCAACGTGGGTTCCAGCAGCGTCGCGCCCTGCGCCATGTCAACGGCCCAGCCCAGTTCGCCGCGGCGTGGAGCGCCCGACCGGGCCGGCACGTCCTGCGTACCACATGAGACCCAGCCATGGCCGCTGGAGACGATCAGCTGCAGGGTGGCCGCGAAGTCGATCCATTCGTCTTTCGTCGCGGGCTGCCGCTGGGTGCGTAGCTGGATCATCACCGCCAGATCAGTTGGGGTGAGGTATGCGGGAGGCTCCAGCAGCAGGTCTGCGGTGATATCCATCCACTTGCCCGGGCTGATCGCACCATCGGCACCGTACTTGACGCGCCGGACCAGCACGGCGGGGCGATGGTTGTAGGTGGACAGTTCGAAGATGACACCGTTCCGGCGTGGCCGAGGCGGCTGGATACGGGCGCTCTGCCAACGCGAAAGCTCCGCCAGCAGCTCAGCACGCGGCGGTTGCGCCAGATCCTGTTCGGTCAGGGGGCCCTCGTCGTCCGTGGCCACCGGTTGCAGCATGTGGGAGACCAGCACCGCCGCCACATGCTTGCAGGCGCGGCCGACGGGGCAGGAGCAGGCACTCTGCAGGCGGCTGCGCGCGGTGCGCATACTGGCGGCCAGATCGATCTCCACGTGGTAGGGATGCCTGGCCGAACCCTGCACCTCGGCCGTCAGCAGGCCCTCGCGAAGTTGCCGGTTGCGCACGCCCCCCAGGCACTGCTCGCTCTTCTGCAGTGTCCATTCGTCGATCCAGCGGAACAGGTCTTCATCGGTGAAGGTCAGCGTCATCGTAAATGGAGGGGCGCAGGCGCTGAAGCACCCTTCTGGGGGAATCGCCCATTCTACCCAATGCCCGCCCGGTGCTCCGTCAATGCTGCGGCGCATCCAGGCCCTTCGCCGCCCTCCAGCTAGAATGCCGTCATCCTCAACGTGCAGGGTAGTACAGCAATGCAGCAATCGACTTCCGGCGGAAAGCGCGGCAAGCACTACGCCAGTGCGGCGGAGGCCCTGCAGGGGGTGGTCGCCGATGGCCAGACCCTGGCCGTGGGCGGCTTCGGCCTGTGCGGCATTCCCGAGGCGCTGATCGCTGCGCTGCGCGACAGTGGCGTCAAGGGCCTGACCGTGATCTCCAACAATGCCGGCGTCGATGGCTTCGGGCTGGGCCAGCTGCTGGAAACGCGGCAGATCAAGAAGATGATCTCGTCCTATGTGGGCGAGAACAAGGAGTTCGAACGGCAGTTCCTGGCCCGTGAACTGGAGCTGGAGTTCAACCCGCAGGGCACCCTGGCCGAGCGCCTGCGTGCCGGCGGCGCGGGCATCCCCGCGTTCTTCACTGCCACCGGCTATGGCACGGTGGTGGCCGAGGGCAAGGAGACCCGCGAGTTCGACGGCAAGCACTACGTGATGGAAACCGCGTTGCGCGCCGACGTGGCGCTGGTCAAGGCCTGGAAGGCCGACGAGGCTGGCAACCTGGTGTTCCGCAAGACCGCACGCAACTTCAACCCGGCCTGTGCGATGGCCGGCAAGGTCTGCATCGTGGAGGTTGAAGAGGTCGTGCCGGTCGGCGCCATCGACCCGGACCAGGTGCACCTGCCGGGCATCTATGTGCACCGCATCGTGCACAACGCGCATCCTGAGAAGCGAATCGAACAGCGCACCATCCGCGCGGAGGGCAACTGACATGGCGTGGACCCGCGATGAAATGGCGGCCCGTGCCGCCCAGGAACTGACCGATGGCGCCTACGTGAACCTGGGCATCGGCCTGCCGACGCTGGTTGCCAACCACATTCCCGAAGGCGTGGATGTATGGCTGCAGTCGGAAAACGGCCTGCTCGGCATCGGCCCGTTCCCAACCGACGCTGAAGTCGACGCCGACCTGATCAATGCCGGCAAGCAGACGGTCACCGCACGTGCGGGCGCCAGCTACTTCGGCAGCCACGACAGCTTCGCGATGATCCGCGGTGGCCACGTCAACCTGGCCATCCTCGGTGCCATGCAGGTGACCCACAAGGGCGATCTGGCCAACTGGATGGTGCCCGGCAAGATGGTCAAGGGCATGGGCGGTGCGATGGACCTGGTGGCCGGCGTGCAGCGCGTGGTGGTGCTGATGGAGCACACCGCCAAAAACGGTGAGCACAAGATCCTGGCCGAATGCACGCTGCCGCTGACCGGCGTGGGCGTGGTCGACCGCATCATCACCGACCTGGCCGTGTTCGACGTGACTGATAAGGGCCTGCTGCTGGTGGAGGCCGCGCCGGGTGTCAGTGATGACGAGCTGAAGGAAAAGACCGGCGTCGCGTTCCTGCGCGACTGAAGGTGCAAGGGCGGCCTAGGGCCGCCCTGTTTCTCAAAGGGGTGCCATGCTGTTTCCCCATGACCTGCCCGACGCCGACGTCCAGCACCTGCCGGGCTGGCTGGCCGCTGCCGACGCCGACCGGCTCATGGGGGCGCTGCTGGCCGACGTGCGGTGGGAGGTCCACCGCATCCGTATGTTCGGCAACTGGGTGGACTCGCCACGGCTGAGCTGCTGGATCGGCGACCCGCAGGCCCGCTATCGCTATTCCGGTGCCGAGTTCGTGCCGCACCCATGGCCGCCCGTGCTGCGGGCCGTGCGCGGGCGCCTGGAAGCCGAGGGTCACGGCCACTTCAACAGCGTGCTGCTGAACCGCTACCGTGGTGGCGGTGATTACATGGGCTGGCACAGTGATGACGAGCCGGAGCTGGGGCCCGCCCCGGTGATCGCTTCGCTGAGCCTGGGCGCTACACGCCGTTTCCTGCTGCGCCGCCGCGATGACCCGGCGCGCAAGGCTGAATTCGAGCTGGGCCATGGTGACCTGCTGCTGATGGCCGGGCAGACCCAGCGCTTCTACCAGCACGCGTTGCCGAAGATGACGCGGGTGCAGGGCGAGCGGATCAACCTGACGTTCCGGTGGATCCAGCTCGGCTGATCCTGGGCCGACGTGTCAGGCGCGCAACAGATCGATGCCGGCAGACAGCACGCCACGGCCGAAGTGGCCATAGTTGCCGCGCAGCAGTTCGCCCACTACCGCCGGGATGCGCTGCAGGCGCGAACTCGGCAGGCTGGCGCGCACGTCGACATGACGTCGCTTGCGTTCGACCCAGGCCAGCTGGGCAGCAGGAAGGCCACGCGCCTGCGCGCGCTCCAGCAGCTGGCTGCATTCCACACGCTCGCTTTCCAACTGGCGCTTGCGTCGTACCCCGCGTGGCGTGGCATCGTTGCCACCAAGGCCCAACTGATTGTTGCTGTGCAAGCGGTAATCAATGAGTGTCTCGGAAAGGCTGTCGATCTCCCCGCGCATGGCAGCCAGTGTGCCGATCCAGGCGTCGTGCACCCAGTCCGATGCCGGCAGCGGAAGTGCATCGGCCAGGACCGACCGGTGCAATGCCATCGCAGCACCGGTCATCAGCTTGCGCTTGAGCATCAATCGGAACCCGCCGCCGGCATGCATCCGTGCCCGTTGCGCAGCCCCGTAGTGCAGCGCGCTGAACAGGGTCTGCGGCATGGGCTGGGCTGCATCATCGATCAGGCGCGCGTCGCAGTGCAGGACGCGCAAGCCAGGCCGCGCATCGAACTCGGTGCAGAACCGCGCGAGCTTGTTGGCATGCCAGACATCGTCTTGGTCACACAGGAAGATGATCTCGCCGGTGCAGGCACGCAGTGCGCCATCGAAGTTCCGTCGATAGCCGACGTTCTCGGGGTTCACCTGCAGGTCTACCGCGATGCCCACGGCTTCGGCACGCGGCACGAAGGCCTGCAGCAGCGCCAGCGTGCCGTCGGACGATACATCGTCGCGGATCACGATCTGGTCGGGGCGGCGCGTCTGTGCCAGCAGGCTGTCGAGCTGCTCCTGCAGGAAGCGCTCACCGTTATACGTGCAGACGGCGATGGAAACGGATGCGGGCATCAGCGGGGGAATGGGCCGTGGCGTCTGATTATCGCATGGCCTTGCTTGGGTGCCGCCGGGCATGGCCCGGCGCTACCAGGATCGCGCGACGGTAGCGCCGGGCCATGCCCGGCGAGCGCAGTGGCTGCGATTCAACGCTTCGGCGTCGCCGTGTCGTTCTGCCCGCTCACCAGCGTCCAGCCCACCACATCCTGCGCCAGCTGCTGCAGGCCGCGCTCGAACGCTGCGGTCACCGCCGGCACATCGGTGCTGCCGACCGGCTGCGCCTGGCGGAAGGTGCGGTCGGCCACCACGCGCTGGTCGGCGACGTGGATCAGCTTGGCGTTGACCTCGATCACTACCGTCGGCGTGGCTTGTCCCTGGTAATCCGATTCGAAGCGGCGCACGTCGGTGGACAGCTTGTAGTCGGCGCGGATGCCGGCAGTGCTGCGGGCCACGCCGCGGATGCGGCCGGAATCCTCGAAGCCGCGCAACAGGGTGTCCTCGATCATGTCGGTGGCCGGCTGCGCCCAGCTGGCCCCCTTGTAGATCTCCAGCTGCGACGGCGTCGGCCGCACGTTGATGCGCGGGCTGTCGACCATGCGCGCGGCGCTGGGCTTTGCCAGCACCAGCTGCCATCGGGCCTGCGGCCACGCCGGGTCCGCCTTGACCTGCACGGACGGCGAGTACAGCGTCACCGCGGTTTTCTCGCTGCTGCCGAGGATGGAGCAGCCACCCAGCAGGGTGACCATCGAAGCGGCCAGCAGCAGGCGCGGAAGGGTGGTCGGGCTCATTTGGGTTCGAACTCCTTCGGTGCGTCGCGGCCCAGCAGGTAGCGCGCGGGGTTGTTCTCGAGGCGGTCGCTGACCCGGCGCAGGTCGCGGATCAGGCCGCGCAGTTCGGTCAGCGTCGGGCCCAGCTGGCCAAGGCCATCGTTGGCAAAGCTGTTGATCGCGGCGCGGTTCTCGCCAAGGATCGAATCGGCGTTGCCGGCGGCCGAATCGAGCTTGGCCAGGGTCGTGTCGAGCTTGTCGATGATGCCGGGCAGCTGCTGCACCAGGTTCCTGTCCAGGCGCTCGATGGTGCCGTTGGTGGTCTTCAGCGTGGTGTCCAGGCTGCGGGCGGCATCGCGCGCGCTGAGCAGCAGCGCCTGCGTGCCCTGGTCACGGTCGGCCAGGCCTCCGCTGATCGTCTCCAGGTTGGCCAGCGTCGCGTTGATCGAGGCCACGTTGCGGTCGCTGAGGATCTGGTCCATGCGCTCGACGATGCGGTTGGCCACGTCGGTGATGTTCTGCAGCGCCGAGGGCGTAGTTGGGATGATCGGTGCCGGGTCCTTGTTGACCGTGGTCAGCGCCGGCGACTGCGGCGTGCCGCCGCTGAGCTGGATGATCGACGGGCCGGTCAGGCTGGTGATCGCCAGCTTGGCGCGGGTATCGGTCTTGACCGGCGTGTTGGAGTTCAGGCGGATGCGCGCGACCACCTGGCGCGGGTCGTCCGGCACCAGGTTCAGTTCGGTGATCGAGCCCACCGCGATGCCGTTGTACTGCACCGGGCTGCCCACCGACAGGCCGGTCACCGCTTCGCGGAACACCACGCGGTACTCCTGCCAGGTGCGGTCGGAGGAGTACTTGGCCGCCCACAGGCCGAAGGCCAGCAGGGCCAGGCCGGTGATCAGGGTGAACGCGCCGATCAGCACGTAGTTGGCTTTGGTTTCCATGGCTCAGGCACTCTCGATCTGTTCGCCACGCGCGGCGCGCGCGCGGGGTCCGTGGAAGTATTCCTGGATCCACGGATGATCCAGTTTCTCGATGTCCGGCAGCGGCGCATTGGCAACGACCCTGCGGTCGGCCAGCACGGCCACGCGGTCGCAGATGGCGTACAGGGTGTCCAGGTCGTGGGTGATCAGGAACACGGTCAGCCCCAGCGCTTCCTGCAGCGTCTTGATCAGGCGGTCGAACGCGGCCGCGCCGATCGGGTCGAGGCCGGCGGTGGGTTCGTCCAGGAACAGCAACGGCGGATCCAGCGCCAGCGCCCGGGCCAGGCCTGCGCGCTTGCGCATGCCGCCGGACAGCTGCGAGGGCAGCTTGTTGATCGCGTCGGCGGGCAGGCCGGCCAGTTTCACTTTCAGCAGCGCCAGTTCGTAGTGCCAGCGCTCGGGCAGTTCGCGGTGGTGTTCCTTCAACGGCACCTGGACGTTCTCACCCACGGTCAGCGACGAGAACAGGGCACCGTCCTGAAACAGCACACCGGTATTGCGTTCGATGTGCAGGCGGCTCTCGGCGTCGTCGGCACGCGCATCGCGGCCGAGGACTTCGATCTGCCCAGCATCCGGCACACGCAGGCCGAGGATCGAGCGCATCAGCACCGACTTGCCGGTGCCGGAGCCGCCGACCACGCCCAGGATCTCGCCGCGGCGTACGTCCAGATCCAGGTCTTCGTGCACGGTCTGGCTGCCGAAGCGGTTGACCAGGCTACGCACGCGGATGGCCAGTTCGTGGCCCTGGTCGTCGCGCATGTCGATGGATTCGGGGAGGGCGGATGTGCTCATGTCACCAGTCCATGTGCATGAACCACAACGCCGCGAAGGCGTCGATGATGATCACCAGCGAGATGGTCTGCACCACGCTGGAGGTGGTGCGTTCGCCCACCGACTGGGCGGTGCCTTCCACCTTCAGCCCTTCCAGGCAGCCGATCAGGCCGATCACCAGGGCGAATACCGGCGCCTTCGACAGGCCCACCAGCAGGTGCCGCACTTCCATCGTCTCATGCATGCGCGCGATGTACATCTGCGGCGGGATGTCGAGGTCGAACGCACCGACGGTGATGCCGCCGGCCAGGCCGGCGATCATCGCGATGAAGGTCAGCAAGGGCAGGGTGACCAGCAGCGCCAGCAAGCGTGGCAGCACCAGCAGGTCGACCGGGTCCAGGCCCAGCGTACGCATCGCATCGATCTCCTCCCGTGCCTTCATCGCACCGATCTGCGCGGTGAACGCACTGGCGGTGCGGCCGGCCAGCACGATCGCGGTCAGCAGCACCGCGAACTCGCGCAGGAAGGCGATGTTGACCAGCTCGACCACGTAGATCTCGGCGCCGAAGTCGCGCAGGATGGTCGAGCCGAGGAACGCGATCACCGCACCCACCAGGTAGGACAACAGCGCCACCAGCGGCACCGCATCCAGCCCGACCTGCTCCATCTGATGCACGGTGGCGGTCAGCCGGAAGCGGCGCGGTTCCTTGACCAGCCGGGCCGCCTTGACCAGGTTCTCGCCAAGGAAGCTGCACAGCGCCTTGATATTGTGGCCGGTGGTGTGGACGCTGACGCCCAGCCGTTCCAGCGCGGCCAGCACACCGAAGTCGCGCTTGGGCTTGGGCCGGTCATCGGCCACTTCCTCGATGGTGCATACGAGCGCCTGGTGGTCCGCGCGGAACTGCAGTGCGTCTTCGTGGAGGTCGGCACGATGGGCCACGCGCAGTACCTGCAGCACGCCGGCCGAATCGAGCTGCTCGATGCCGGTGGCATCGATGCCGGTCAGCGCGTCGGGAACGCCGCGCAGGACTTCGGCCGCGGCCAGCGCGGTCTTCAAGGTCCAGGTGCCGGACAGGCGGATCAGGCCCGGGTCGTGGGCATCCTGTTCGAGCTGGGGGGCGTGGTTCGGGGTGACGTGGGCCATTCGGGTCGCAGCATAACCGTTCTGTATCGGGCTTCGCGTCGAACTTGGATGAATTTCTCCGGCGGGCCCCAGCGTAGGTAATACTACGGCGCATGTCCGCAGATGCTCACACGATCCCCACGCCCCAGGCCACCTACGCACAGCGCGTGGCCTTCGTTTCCGAGATCGCCGGACGCCTGCACAGCTATGGCACCACGGCCCAGCGCCTGGAGACGGCGGTGGTTGCCCTGGCCCGCCAGCTCGATCTGGATTGTGAACCGTGGTCGAATCCCACCGGTATCATCCTCAGCTTCAGCGACCCGGCCCAGGCGATCGGCTCCAGCGACATCACCCGCGTGATCCGCCTGGCACCGGGTGAGAACGACCTGCACAAGCTCAGCGTTGCCGACCACATCGCCGAAGAAGTGTCCAACGGGCGGATGAGCATCGCCCAGGGCCACACTGCGCTGCGCCAGCTGGACAAGGATCCGGGCCGGCGCGGCAAGCTGCGCACCATCCTGTCGTTCACCCTCGGCGCGGCGGGCGTGGCCGGCATGTGGAAGCTGCCGTGGCTGGACATCGCCACCGCCGGTGTCATCGGCCTGATGATCGGCCTGCTCGGCATGGTCACCGATCGCCGCCCGGCCACCCGCGAAGCCGCCGAGGCACTGGCCGCGCTGCTGGCCGGCATGGTCGCCACCCTGGTCGCGTCGTTCATTGGTGCGCTCAACCTCAATACGGTGATCATCGCCTCGCTGGTGGTGCTGCTGCCCGGCATGTCGCTGACCAATGCGGTCAATGAGCTGGCCAGCCAGCACTGGGTATCGGGTACCGCGCGCTTTGCCGGCGCGCTGACCACCATCATGAAGCTCAGCGTCGGCGCGATGATCGCGGTGACCCTGGCCGATGTGCTCGGCCTGGATCCGGTGATCCGGGCCGCGCGTCCGCAGGGGCCGTGGGTGGAGTGGGGCTCGCTGCTGACCGCCGCGTTTGCCTTCGCGATGCTGTTCAAGGCCAATCGCCGCGATTATCCGTGGGTGATTGCCGCCTCGGTGGCCGGTTATGCGATCTCCAAGTTCGGCGGCCATGCCTGGGGCGCACCGGCCGGTATCTTCCTGTCGGCAATGCTGCTGACCGCCGGTGGCAACCTGTTCGGTCGCCTGGTCGGGCGTCCGGGCGCGATCATCCGCCTGCCGGGCATCATCATGATGGTGCCCGGCAGCACCAGCCTGCGTGGCGTGCTGACCCTGGTCCAGCAGCAGGACGTGGGCGCCGGCCAGAGCGTGTTCCTCACCGTTCTGAACGTGGTGATGGCGCTGGTGGCGGGCCTGCTGTTCGGCAACCTGCTGATGCCGGCGCGCAAGACCCTGTAGAGCCGAGCCCATGCTCGGCTTTGCATATATGGATAGCCGAGCGTGGGCGCGGCTCTACAAACAGGAAACGCCGGCTTTCGCCGGCGTTTTTCATTGCTCCCCGATCCGGCCTCAGGCCTTCTTGATCAGGAAATCTTCCGGCTTCTTGTTGCCCTTGGCGGTCAGTTCAGCCATCCAGCGCGGCTGCTTGCCACGGCCGGTCCAGGTTTCCTTGGGGTTGGCCGGGTTGCGGTACTTCGGGGCAACCTTGCCCAGCTTGCGGCCGGCGGTCTTCGACGGTGCCTTGGCGACCTTGGCCACCTTGCGCGCGCGCGGGGCCGGGGCGTCGCCGAACAGTTCCTCGATGGTGTAGCCCTCGGTCTTGGCCAGCTTGGTCAGCTGGGCGCGCACCTTGGTGATCGGCCGGCGCTTGGCGACGATGGTCTGCTGCTTCTTGGCGGTACGGATCAGGGCGCCCAGCTCGCGTGCTGACAGGCCGGTCAGGTCAATGCTCATTTACGGTTACTCCGGAAACTAATGTGTGGACGGGACAAGCCAGTCCATGGCGTCGGCGGACAGAATAGAGATGAATTAATCACAGCACAAATGCAGGCAGGACATGCCGTGGCGGCATACCAGCACCGTGGCTGCGATTTTGACCGGATTATGTCCGCTGCAATATTGGGGAAGGCCGCAGGCAGAAAAAAAGACCGGGGCAGGCCCCGGTCTTTCCACGTCAGCCCTGCAGTCGCTGCAGCAGGGTGGCCTTGTCCAGGCTCTCCGCCTCGCTGGCGCAGCGCGCGCGGTACTCGTAGGTGCCGGCGGCCAGGCCGCGTTCGCTGACCACCACGCGGTGCGGGATGCCGATCAGTTCCATGTCGGCGAACATCGCGCCCGGGCGCAGGCCGCGATCGTCGAGCGCGGCGTCCAGGCCGGCGTCGCGCAGCTCCTGCAGCAGATTGGCTGCAGCGTCAGCCACAGCGGCATCGCCCTTCGGGTTGATCACGCACACCACGACCTGCCATGGCGCCATCGCGTCCGGCCAGATGATGCCGGCATCGTCATGGTTCTGTTCGATCGCGGCAGCCACCACGCGCGAGATACCGATACCGTAGCAGCCCATCGCCATCACCGCCGCCTTGCCGTTTTCATCCAGCACGGTGGCATCCAGCGCTTCGGCGTACTTGCGGCCGAGCTGGAACACGTGGCCGACTTCGATGCCACGGGCGATCTTCAGTTCACCGCCGTCCACAGCACGATCACCGGCACGCACGTTGCGGATGTCGGCCACTTCCGGTTCCGGCAGGTCGCGGCCCCAGTTGACGCCTGCCAGGTGGAAACCGGCCTCGTTGGCGCCGACGACGAAGTCGGACATTGCCGCCACTTCGCGATCGGCGACCACGCGGATGGCCTTGGCCGGCGCGACCGGGCCGAGGAAGCCTGGCACGCTGCCCAGGTACTCGGCGATTTCCGCCTCGCTGGCGAAGCGCTGCTCGTCCAGCCCGGCCACCTTGGCCAGCTTGATCTCGTTGACCTCATGGTCGCCACGCACCAGCACCAGCACGAACTGCTGTGCCTCGCCTTCGCCGGCGATCAGTGCCACCGACTTCACCGTGCGCTGCAGGTCGATGCCGAGCAGGGCCGCGACGTCCTCGCAGGTCTTCTGGGTGGGGGTATCCACCTTGCGCATTGTTTCGGAGGCGGCCGCACGCGGTGCCGGATCGGCGGCGATCGCCGCCTCCATGTTGGCCGCGTAGTCCGAACCGGTGGAGAACACCAGGGCGTCTTCGCCGGAATCGGCGATCACGTGGAACTCCTGCGAAGCATCGCCACCGATCGCGCCGGAGTCCGCCTGCACCATGCGGAAGTCCAGGCCGAGGCGGGTGAAGATGCGGCTGTAGGCCGACTTCATGTTCTCGTACTCGCGCACCAGGCACTCATCGTGCAGGTGGAACGAATAGGCGTCCTTCATCAGGAACTCGCGCGCGCGCATCACGCCAAAGCGCGGGCGGATCTCGTCGCGGAACTTGGTCTGAATCTGGTAGAAGTTCACCGGCAATTGCTTGTAGCTGGACAGCTCGCTGCGCGCGAAGTCGCAGGCGGCTTCTTCGGCGGTCGGGCTGTAGCAGAAAACCTGGTCCTTGCGGTCCTTGATCTTCAGCAGCTGCGGGCCGAACTTCTGCCAGCGGCCGGTCTGCTCCCACAGTTCCTTCGGCTGGATGGTCGGGATCTGGAATTCCACCGCGCCGGCCCGGTCCATTTCCTCGCGAACGATGCGCTCGACCTTGCGCAGCACGCGCAGGCCCAGCGGCGACCAGGTGTACAGGCCCGATGCCAGCTTGCGGATCATGCCCGCGCGCAGCATCAGCCGATGGCTGGTCAGCTCGGCGTCGCTGGGGGTTTCCTTGGTGGTGTGCAGGTGGAACTGGGAGAGGCGCATCGTCGGCTTCGGATAACGGCAGAGACGTCTATTCTGCCAGCCCGGCCGGGGGGAGGGGTATCGGCAGGGCTGCGCCCTGCACCCGCCGTAGTGCCGGCCGCTGGCCGGCAACCTCAGAAGCAACAGCCGAAGCAACAGCGGGTTTCCCGTGGGATGGCGGGGTGGGTCCGGTTGCGGGGGACGCCGTGAATCCGTCCATGGATGCTCGGTCGCGCCATCCATGGCGCTCACGCCCCCGCAACCGGACCCGCCCCGCCTTCGACAGTTTCCTGCGAGCTGTCGGAATGGCTCCTGGGATCAGATCCGTTTTCCGCAGGAAAACGGATCTGACCCCGGATTCAATTCGAGATCCGACAGATTTCATCCACGCATGGCGTGGATCTACCACCGTCACCAGGAACCTGTCGGGGGTGGGGCGGTGTCGGATTGCGGGGTGTCAGCCGCATGGATGCGGCTGCCAAGCCTACATGGACGTACCTGCGGCGTCCCCGCAATCCGACACCGCCCCGCCATTCCACGGAATGCCCGCTTTTGACGTTGCCGTTGCTTGCAGCCTCTGCAGGTGCAGGGCGCAGCCCTGCCGATACCCTTAAGCGGCCGGTGGGCAGTACGCCTTGATGGCGGCCTCCGCCAATCCCCTCTGCGCGATGTGCTGCTCCGGGGTCAACGGGGTATCGGCCTTGCCATCACCATCGGTGTCCTGCATCACCTGGCCACCGCCGTCCAGCAGGGCCAGGTTGGCCCGGGCCGTGCTGCACTGCTCGGGAACCGGCGCGGCCGGGGTCTCGGTGCTGGCCGCGGCCTGCGGGGTGCGGGCCTGCTCGCGGGTCTCGTACTTCTTGCCCGCCGGTGGGGTCTCCGAGTACTGCGTCACGCCATGGGCGTCCTTCCATTTGTACACGGGACCGGCCACGGCGTTGGCACTGGCCAACAGTAGCAGGCATCCAAGGCAGGACAGGGCACGCATGGCAAACTCCACGGAATGGGCGTAGAACGCCGATTGCAGCATTGGCGCCGAGCACTGGCAAGTCGATTAAACTGGATTCCATGGACCCGATCACACCGCCGCCGCGCTCGCGCACGATTTACCTGTTGCCCAACCTGTTCACCACCGCCGGCCTGTTCTCCGGTTTCTACGCGATCATCGCCGCGGCCAACGGGGATTTCGTCAACGCCAGCATCGCCGTGTTCGTGGCGGCGGTGATGGATGGCCTGGACGGGCGCGTGGCGCGCCTGACCGGTACCAGCAGCGAATTCGGCGTGCAGTACGACTCGCTGGCCGACCTGGTCAGCTTCGGTATGGCCCCGGCGCTGGTGATGTACCACTGGTCGCTGTCGTGGCTGAAGTTCGACGATCCGCTGCTCGGCCGCGTCGGCTGGGCCGTTGCCTTTCTGTATGCGGCCTGCGCGGCGCTGCGCCTGGCCCGCTTCAACACGCAGGTGGCGGTGGTCGACAAGCGCTGGTTCGTCGGCCTGGCCAGCCCGGCCGCAGCGGGCCTGATGATGTCCTTCGTCTGGGCGTTTGCCGACGGCAACCTGGGCTGGGATGGCAACCAGCTGCGCTACGTGGCGCTGGCGGTGACGATCATCGCTGCGCTGCTGATGGTCAGCCGTATCCGTTTCTGGAGCTTCAAGGGCGGCGATGCCAAGGGCACCCGTTCGGATCGCGTGCCGTTCCTGGTGTTGGCACTGGTGCCGGTCGCCATTGCCATTGCGGTGATCGACCTGCCGCGCGTGCTGTTCGCGGTCGGCATCCTGTACGCCTTGTCCGGCCCGGTGATGTGGGCCGTGCAGCGCATGCGCAAGAAGCCCGAGGCCGCGTGAGCCAGGACCTGCCCGTGCTGTGGTCACCGGCCCAGCAGGCCTGGCTGCAGGCCATGGGCTATACCGTCTATCACGACGGCCAGCTGGCCGCCGAGCTGGATGCCGCATTGCAGTTGAGCGTGGCCGAAGCCGAAGCCAGCGTTGCCCCGCCGGAGCCGGTGCGGGCTGCTGTGCCGCCGCGCGACGCCCACGCCGCGCCCGCGACCGCAGTACGCGCGGAACGCCCGGCACCGCCGCGCCGCGAAACGCCGGTCAGTGCCCCGGATACCGTGCAGGCGGCGGAGCGCCCGCTGCCCAGCGGCAACACACGACAGCCGGTGGTACGCCTGCCCGATCGCCTGCAGATCGCGCTGCTGCGCGCCTCTGGCTGCAACCCGAACGACCCGGCGACGCAGATGCTGATGGACAGCTGGCCGCTGGACCAGCTGCGCCGCGACCCGGCCGCCAAGCGTGCGCTGTGGCCGCAGCTGCGTGCCCTGCGCAAGCGGGGCACGCCGTGAGCGCGGTAACCCGGCCCGGCCCGGTCAGCCTGCGTGCGCTGCGCGAGAGTGACCTCAATGCCGTGATGGCGATCGAGCTGCGGGGCTATCCTTTTCCCTGGACCCGCGGCATCTTCATCGACTGCCTGCGCGCCGGTTATCCCGGCCTGGCGATGGAGCGCGATGGCCTGCTGGTCGGCTATGGCGTGCTCAGCATCGCCGCGGATGAAGCGCACGTGCTCAACATCTGCATCGACCCGCTGGCACAGTCGCGCGGGCTGGGCCGCCAGCTGCTGCGCGCGCTGGTGCAACTGGCCGCCGACCGTGGTGCCCAGCGCGTCTTCCTGGAGGTGCGTCCGTCCAATACGCCGGCGCTGGCGCTGTATCACAGCGAAGGCTTCAACGAGATCGGCCGCCGCCCGCGCTACTACCCGGCCGCACAGGGCCGCGAGGACGCGGTGGTGATGGCGATCGAGCTGGTCGACGGCGACCTGCAGGTGATGCCGCCGCTGTGACGCAGACGGGTTGCCGGCCAGCGGCCGGCACTACCAACGCGCCCATCACGCCAGCCGCAACGCCAGCACGCCACCGACGATGAGCGACGCCGCCAGCCAGCGCGCGCGCGGAATCCGCTCGCGCAGCAGGAACACCGAGATCAGCAGCGCGAACAGGATCGAGGATTCGCGCAGCGCCGAAATCATTGCCACCGGCGCCTGGGTCATGGCCCACAATGCCATCGCATAGGAGGCGGTGGTGCCGACGCCACCGGCCAGTCCCAGCGGCCAATGCCGCCGGGCATAGTCCAGCACCGCGCCGCCGCGCGTGTACAACGCCCACAGCGGCAGCGGAATGCCCGACAGCAGGAACAACCACAACGTGTAGCTGAGCGCGCTGCCGGACTGGCGCGCACCCTGCGCATCGACCAGCGTGTAGGTGGCGATCATCGCTGCGGTCAGCAGCGGCAGGCGCAGTTGGCCGCCACGCGCACCCACTGCCATGCACAGGATGCCGGTGCTCACCAGTACCACGCCCAGCCACGCTGCAGCGGGCAATGGTTCACCGAGCAGGGTGCCCGCCAGTGCGACCAGGATCGGCGCGCTGCCACGCATCAGCGGGTAGGCCAGGCTCATGTCGACCTGCTGGTAACAGCGTGCGACCAGCCCGTAATAGGTCACCTGCAACAGCACCGATGCGCCCAGCCAGGGCCAGCTGTGCGCGGCGGGAAAAGGCAGGAAGGGCAGGG
Organism: Stenotrophomonas maltophilia group sp. SKK55; assembly: GCF_057179845.1. Lineage (NCBI taxonomy): Bacteria > Pseudomonadati > Pseudomonadota > Gammaproteobacteria > Lysobacterales > Lysobacteraceae > Stenotrophomonas > Stenotrophomonas maltophilia group sp. SKK55. Next base: position 185,833 of record NZ_JBXUHP010000001.1, on the reverse strand, counting down.
CGGCGGCCGACAGCAGCGCGGCGCTGCCGGTGACCAGCACGGTGCCGAGGAACTTGTCCGGCCCGCGCTTGACGATCGCATTCCAGCTGGCATGCAGTGCCGCAGCGGCGAGAACCAGCAGGAAGATCGAAAGAGGCATCCGGCGATGATGCCATGCGGGGGAAATGGAAACGCCGGGCATCGCCCGGCGTTTCCCATTCCGCTTGGGTGGGTGCCAACCTCTCCCGCCGTGGTAGGTGCCAACCTTGGTTGGCACGCACCAGAGCGCGGCGTTACAGCTTCGCGCGCTGTTCGCGCAGGCCGGCCAGCTGGGTGTTCCAGTCGGCCAGGCGCACGCGTTCCTGCTCGACCACGGCCGGCGGCACCTTGTCGGTGAACCTGGCCAGCTTGCTCTCGCTCTTTTCCTGCTCGCCTTCTACGCGCTTGATCTCCTTGTCCAGGCGCGCGCGCTCGGCATCGAGATCGACCAGGCCCTCCAGCGGCACCAGCAGCTTCAGCTCGCCCACAATCGCGGCGGCCGCCGGCGGTGCGCTTTCGCCTTCGGCCAGCCACTGGATGCTGTCCAGCTTCAGCAGGAACGACAGCGAAGCGCTGAAGCGTTCGATACGCACGCGGTCCTGTTCCAGGCCGGCCTGCAGGCGCAGCGGCACCAGCTTGGACGGCGCGACGTTCAGCTCACTGCGCACGCGGCGCACCGCGCTGATCACCGCCTTCAGCCATTCCACGTCGGCCTCGGCCTGGGCGAAATCGCCTTCGAACTCGGCGGCGGTCGGGTAGGGGCGCAGCGACAGCGTGGTTTCGGCCAGGCCCAGGCGCGGGGCCAGCTGCTGCCACAGCTGTTCGGTGATGAACGGCGTCAGCGGGTGCAGCAGGCGCAGCAGCGCTTCCAGCACGTACAGCAGGGTGTGGCGGGTGCTTTCGGCATCGGCGGCGTCGGCACCGTTCAGGGCCGGCTTGCTCAGCTCCAGGAACCAGTCGCAGAACGCGTTCCACGCAAACTCGTACAGGCACTGCGCCAGCAGGTCGAAGCGGTAGGCGGCGAAATGCCCCTGTGCCTCGGCGGTGGTGGCGGCCAGGCGGGCGAGGATCCAGCGCTCGGCATCGGTGCGCGGCTTGGGCGCGCCGGTGAACGCAGCGCCCTCGGTGTTCATCAGGGCGAAGCGGCTGGCGTTCCACAGCTTGTTGCAGAAGTTCTTGTAGCCCTCGGCGCGGTTCATGTCGAACTTGATGTCGCGGCCGTGGGTGGCCAGCGCGGCGATGGTGAAGCGCAGCGCATCGGCACCGTGGGCAGCAATGCCGTCCGGGAATTCCTTGCGGGTGGCCTTCTCGATCTTCTCCACCATCTTCGGCTGCATCAGGCCGCCGGTGCGCTTGGCGACCAGGTCGTCGATGGTGATGCCGTCGATGATGTCCAGCGGGTCGAGCACGTTGCCCTTGCTCTTGGACATCTTCTGGCCCTGGCCGTCGCGGATCAGGCCGGTGAAGTAGACATCCTTGAACGGGATCTTCCCGACCAGGTTGTCGGTGGCCATGATCATGCGGGCCACCCAGAAGAAGATGATGTCGAAGCCGGTGATCAGCACCGACGACGGCAGGTAGCGGTCGAAGCCACGCTCGGCCATGGCCTGCTCGTTCGGCCAGCCCAGGGTGGAGAACGGCCACAGCTGCGAGGAGAACCAGGTCTCCAGCACGTCGCTTTCCTGGTTCAGCACCACGTCGCTGCCCAGGTTGTGCTTGGCGCGAACTTCCGCTTCGCTGCGACCGACGTAGCAGTTGCCGGTGGCGGCATCGAACCACGCCGGGATGCGGTGGCCCCACCACAGCTGGCGGCTGATGCACCAGTCCTGGATGTTGTTCATCCAGTGGCGGTAGGTGTTGATCCAGTTCGGCGGCACGAAGGAAATGCTTCCGTCCTCGACCAGTTCCAGGCCACGCTTGGCCAGGTCGTCCATCTTCACGAACCACTGGTCGGTCAGGTACGGCTCGATCACCTGGCCGGTACGGTCGCCGCGCGGCACCTGCAGCTTGTGCGCCTTGGTTTCGACCAGGATGCCCAGGTCTTCCAGTTCGGCCAGCACGGCCTTGCGCGCCTCATAACGGTCCAGGCCCTGGAATCGCTCCGGAGCATTCTCGTTCAGCGCCGCCACCGGGGTGAACAGGTTGATCATCGGCAGGCTGTGGCGCACGCCCACTTCGTAGTCGTTGAAGTCGTGCGCCGGGGTGACCTTGACCACGCCGGTGCCGAACGCACGGTCCACGTAGTCGTCGGCGATCACCGGCACGCGGCGGCCGGTCAGCGGCAGCACCACGCTCTTGCCGATCAGGTGCGCGTAACGCTCGTCTTCCGGGTGCACCATCACCGCGGTATCGCCCAGCAGCGTTTCCGGGCGGGTGGTGGCGACGACCAGGTAGTCGCGGGTTTCGCGCAGGGTTTCCACGCCGTCGGCATCGCGCTCGACGTGCTCGTAGCTCAGGCCTTCGTCCAGCGTGTAGGCGATCGACCACAGGAAGCCGTCTTCCTCGGCGCTCTCCACTTCCAGGTCGGAAATGGCGGTCTTCAGCACCGGGTCCCAGTTCACCAGGCGCTGGCCGCGGTAGATCAGGCCCTGCTCGTACCAGCGCACGAAGGCTTCATTGACCGCCGCCGACGGCTGCGGGTCCATGGTGAAGGTGCTGCGCGACCAGTCGGCGGAGGTGCCAAGGCGACGCATCTGGCGTTCGATGGTGTCGCCGGACTGCTGCTTCCACTCCCAGACCTTGCCGATGAAGCCCTCGCGGCCCAGCGAATCGCGGGTCTCGCCCTTGCCTTCCAGCGCCAGGTTGCGGCTGACCACCATTTCGGTGGCGATGCCGGCGTGGTCGGTACCGACCTGCCACAGCGTGTCGTAGCCGCGCATGCGGTGGTAGCGCACCAGCGCGTCCATCAGGGTCTGCTGGAAGGCGTGGCCCATGTGCAGGGTGCCGGTCACGTTCGGCGGCGGCAGCAGGATGGTGTACGGCTCGCCCGTGCCGGACGGCTTGAAGTGGCCGGCCTTCTCCCAGGCCTCGTAGAGGTCGGTCTCGAAGGACGTCGGGTCGTAGCTGGAGGCGAGTTGGGTCATGCGGGGGAACCAGGAGGTAATCGTTGAAGGATCAGGGCGCGGCGGCGGCCCATCAAGGGGGCCGGGGCGCGGTCACATGTCATGCTTGTTCAGGTCGTAACCGGCGGCCTTGTACTGGCGCCAGCGCTCGCGCAGCGGTTCGCGCGCTTCCGGATCGGCCGGCACCACTTCCAGCACGCGCTCGCACTGGCCCAGCCAGGGCTCGTCGCGCAGGTTGATCACCAGCGGACGCGCTGGTGCCTCGGTGCCGGGTACCGCGATCAGTACCAGGGCCTCTTCCTCGTCCATGTCTTCGCCGGCGATCTGGTGCGGGATGTAGGCGTCGTTGTCGAATGCCCACAACAGCTCGTCCAGCTCCTCGGCCTGGGCCTGGTCACGGGCCAGCACCAGGGTGAACAACCCGGCGTCGTTGGCCTTGCGCGCCAGCTCACAGACCAGGCGCAGCGGCTCGGTCAGGAAGCGGGGCTTGGCGATCAGGTAGAAGTCGGCGCGGGGCATGGCAGGGTCCGGGTCAGGCAGGGGCCCGGCAGTGCCGGGCGAGGCCCCGGCCGGCGTCTGCCGGCCAGGGTCGGGTACGGCATCAGGCGCGGGCGGCCTGGTCCAGCAGCCACTGGCTCAGCAGGCCGACCGGGCGGCCGGTGGCCATGCCACGCTTGCCTTCATCGCTGGCCACGCCGGCGATGTCCAGGTGGGCCCAGCGCTGGCCTTCGGTAAAGCGCGACAGGAAGCAGCCGGCGGTGATCGCACCGGCCCAGCGGCCACCGATGTTGTAGACGTCGGCGAAGGTCGAATCCAGCATCGGCTGGTACTCGTCCCACAGCGGCAGGCGCCAGGCGCGGTCGAACACGTGCTCGCCGGCGGCCAGCAGCTCGTTGGCCAGGTCATCGTGCTTGCTCATCAGGCCGGCGGTCTGGTGGCCGAGGGCGACCATGCAGGCACCGGTCAGGGTGGCCACGTCGACCAGCGCGGCCGGCTCGAAGCGCTGTGCGTAGGTCAGCGCGTCGCACAGGATCAGGCGGCCTTCGGCGTCGGTGTTGCCGACTTCGATGGTCTTGCCCGACATCGAGGTGATCACGTCCGACGGACGATAGGCGTTGCCATCAATGGCGTTTTCCACCGCCGGCACCACCACCACCAGGTTCAGCGGCAGCTTGGCCTTGACCGCAGCGACGAAGGTGCCGATGACGTTGGCGCCACCGCACATGTCGTACTTCATTTCCTCGATGCCGCCCTGGGTCTTCAGGTTGACGCCACCGGTATCGAAGGTGATGCCCTTGCCGACCAGCACGTACGGCTTGGCGTCACCGCCATTGTTCCACTTCAGCACGACCAGGCGCGGGCGGTTGGCCGAGCCACGGGCCACGGCCAGCAGCGAGCCCATGCCCAGCGCTTCCATCTGGTGCTCGTCGAGGATCTCGGCTTCGGCACCCTCGTGCTCGCCGGCGAACTTCACGCCCACGTCGGCCAGATAGGCCGGGGTGCAGTAGTTGGGCGGCAGGTTGCCCAGCTCGCGGGCGAACTCGACACCGGCGGCGATGGCCTGGCCCTGAGCCAGCGCCTGCGCGTCGTCACCGGCGATGGCCAGCTGGGTCAGACCGGCGTCGTCGGCCTTCTTCTTGCCCAGGGTGGCGGTGTAGCGGTAGGCGGCGTGATCGGCGGCGATCACCGCCTGACGGATCGCCCAGGCCGCGTCGCGGTCCTTCACCGCCACTTCGGACAGGGTGAACAGTGCGCTGCGGGCAGCACCGGCCTTCAGCGCGCGCACGGCGTCGCCCACGGCCTTCAGGTACTGCGGCACGCCGAAACGGGCGGCTTCACCGAGGCCGACCACCAGCACGCGCGGGGCGGTCACGCCCGGCAGGTCGTGCAGCAGGGTGGTTGCGCCGGTCTTGCCGGACAGGTCGCCACGCTCGGCCAGGGCCGCCAGGCGGCCACCGCTTGCGGCATCCAGGGCCTGCGCGGCCGGGGTCAGGGTATGGTCGGCATACGCGCCGACCACCAGGCAATCAACGGTGGCGGCGGCCGGAGCAACGTGGTTCAGGGTGAATTCGAGGGCCATTGAGCAGATTCCATTGGCGAGTCCGTACAATCGCAGGCCGTTTACGCCCAGACAGTAGACTGGGCGGCACCGCGAACGAACCCCAGAGTTTAAACCACCGCCCCATGCTGAAGCTCGACCGATACCTGCTGGGCGATTTCGTCCAGAGTTTCCTGGCTACCCTGATCGTCCTGCTGGTGGTCAGCGTGGGCGGCGTGCTGGTGGACATCCTCGGCAACATCGCCGACGGACGCCTGCCGGCCAAGCTGCTGTTCTCCCAGCTGGGCCTGCAGTTCATCGCCTACCTGCCGCTGATCCTGCCGCTGGCCCTGATGCTGGGCCTGCTGCTGGCCGTGGCGCGGCTGTACCGCGACTCGGAAATGGCGGTCATCACCGCCATTGGTGTTGGCCCCAAGCGACTGCTGCGACCGCTGCTGATGCTGGTAGTGCCGGTGGTGCTGCTGGTCGGCGCCTGCTCGCTGTGGCTGGGCCCGTGGGCCGGCCGGGTGGCCGAGCAGATGATCATCGAGGCCAACCGCAGCGTGCTGATGGCCGGCCTGGAGCCGGGCCGGTTCACGCCGCTGCCCAATGGCGGCGTGGTCTACCTGTCCTCGATCTCGCCTGACGGCACCGAGCTGGGCAAGGTGTTCCTGCAGCGGCAGAAGGACGATCGCCTGGAAGTGGTGTCGGCCAACAGTGGCCGCATGTACTTCGAGGGCACCCGCCAGCGTTTCCTGGAGCTGGATGATGGCCACCAGGTGGAAGGCCCGGTGGCCGCTGGGCTGGATTACCGGCTGGCGACCTTCGCCCGCAACGACGTGGCCCTGCCCGATGGCGCACAGACCCGCACCGAGGACGACCCGGAACTGATGCCGACCCTGCAGCTGATCGGTGATGCACGGCCGCAGGCGCAGGCGCAGCTGCATCGCCGGCTGGCACCGCCGCTGATCGCGCTGGCGTTCGCCCTGCTGACCGTGCCGTTGGGCCGCAGCTCGCCGCGCCAGCAGCGCTACGGCCGCATGATGCTGGCCCTGCTGGCCTACATGGTGGGCACCAACCTGATGTTCATCGGCAGCGGCTGGATTGCCAACGGCAAGATTCCGCCCGCGCTCGGCCTGTGGTGGTTGACCCTGCCGCTGCTGGCGCTGTCGATCTGGATGTATGTACGTGATGGCCGCCTGGGCCGTCCGAAGGGAGCCCGCGCATGAGGCTGCGCCCGATGCGTTTCGACCTGTACCTGGGCCGGTCGGTGTTCACCACCGTGCTGCTGACCTGGGCGGTGCTGGTGGGCCTGGACGTGGTGATGGCCTTCTCCGGCGAGTTCAAGGACATCGGCAAGAACGGCTACACCCTGGGGCATGCCGCCGCGTGGGTGCTGTACACGGTGCCGCGCCGCGCCTACACCATGTTCCCGACGGCCGCAGTGATCGGCGCACTGATGGGCCTGGGCCAGCTGGCCGCGACCTCGGAGCTGACCGCGCTGCGTGCACTGGGCCTGTCGCGCAAGCGCCTGAGCGTGTCGGTGGCGATTGCGCTGTCGCTGCTGACCGCGGTGATGGTGCTCAGCGCCGAGACGCTGGGCCCGTGGGGCCAGGACCGTGCCGATGCGCTGAAATCCAGCGCCAAATGGGGGCGGGATATTGCCACTACCCGTTACTCGGGGCTGTGGGCGCGCGAAGGCGACACCTTCCTCAATGCGCAGAGCGGCGAGGAGCAGCTGGTGGGCGACAAGGGCACGCGGCTGATCCTGCGTGATGTGCGCCTGTACCGGGTCGCCGAAGATGGCAAGATCGCCTCGTTGACCCACGCCGCCACCGCCGAGCACGACAAGGACGGCTGGGTGTTGACCGGCGTGCGCCGCGACACCTTTGGCGAGCGCTCGGCAACCCGTCAGGAAGTGGCACGTGAGCCCTGGAACTCGAAGTTGGACCCGGCCGCGCTGGCCACCGGCATCGCCAAGCCGCGCAACCTCAGCGTGTCCGAGCTCAGCACCAGCATTGCCTACCGCGAACGCAACGGGCTGGACGCGCGCGATTTCGAGGATGTGTACTGGAGCCGCTGGTTCTATCCGGTGAACGTGCTGGCCCTGTGCCTGGCGGCGGTGCCGTTCGCGTTCGGATCGCTGCGCAGCGGCGGCATGGGCAAGCGCCTGTTCCTGGGCATCCTGTTCGCATTGGGCTTCTGGCTGCTGCAGCTGTTCTTCGGCCGCATGGCCGGCGCGCTGAAGTTCGACTACCGCATTGCCTACGCGTTGCCGCCGATCGTGATGCTGGCGGTGTCCGGACTGCTGTTCCGGCGCAAGTCGGGCTGATTCTGATTGTTGTAGAGCCGAGCCTGTGCTCGGCTGTCACGTACAGTGCGGAAAGCAGCCGAGCACGGGCTCGGCTCTACAGACAGCGCCTTACCGTTTCGGCATCCGCACCATGCAGGTGGCGCTGGCGCGGTCGTGCCAGGTCAGGCGTTGGCGGTCGACCCACGCCCACCAGAATCCCAGTCCGCCCAGCAGCAGGGACAGCGTGCCTACCGCAAAGCGCAGCCACAACTGCCCGCGCCGCAACGGCGTGCCATCGATTGATTGCACTTTCAGCCGCCACGGGCGCATGCCCAGGGTCTGTCCGCCGCGGCGCCAGCTGGCCGTGGCATACCACCCCGTGACCGCCCAGCACACCGCCCACAGCAGCCACTGCCAGGCACTGAACGGCGCGATGTTCTCGCGCTGTGCGTGGCCACTGAAGGTGTAGGCGAGGGTGAACAGCGTGCCGGCCAGCATCCAGAGCGCCAGCACCGGCAGTGCGTCGTAGACCATCGCCAGCACGCGCCACAGCAGCAATGCGCGCGGATGGAGCATTTCGGTAGCGGCCGCAGGGGCCGTGTCGGTGGCAGGGCGGGACATGCGCCGAGCATACGCAAAGCTGGCCGTGCCCGCAGTGGCCCTCGTATCCTGCACGCATGGCCCTTGTCTCCACCCCCGCCGAACGCCGCCAGCTGGTCCAGCAACTGCCCGAGCTTCGCGCCGACGACAGCGTGCGCATCCAGCGCTTCCTCGATGCGATCTGGGCCGAGAACGGCCTGGCCCGCGCCACCCTCGACAGCTACCGGCGTGACCTGGAAGGGCTGGCGCGCTGGATGGATGGGCGCGACGGTGGCCTGGCCGGCATCGAGCGTCCCGGATTGTTCGAGTATCTGGCCTGGCGCACCCGGCATGGCTGGTCGCCGCGCAGCAATGCGCGCCTGCTGTCGGCGTTGCGGGCGTTCTTCGCCGATGGCGTGCGCCGCGGCGAACGCAGCGAGGATCCCAGTGCGCTGCTGGACCCGCCGAAGTTGCCACGGCTGCTGCCCAAGGCGCTGGCCGAGAGCCAGATCGATGCGCTGCTGGCGGCCCCGGACATCGACAGCCCACTGGGCCTGCGCGATCGCGCCATGCTGGAACTGATGTATGCCGCCGGCCTGCGCGTGAGCGAGCTGGTGTTGCTGCCGGCCACGGCGGTCAACCTGCGCCAGGGCGTGCTGCGGGTCACCGGCAAGGGCAGCAAGGAACGGCTGGTGCCGCTGGGCGAGGAGTCCCAGCACTGGCTGGAGCGTTACCTGCAGCAGTCGCGCCCGCAGCTGGTCGGCAAGGGCAAGGTGCATGCCCTGGCGGATGGGCAGACCCCGTTGTTCATCGAACCGACGCTGCATGCGCTGACCCGGCAGGCGTTCTGGCATCTGGTCAAGCGCCACGCCCAGGTGGCCGGCATCGATCCGGCGCGGATCAGCCCGCATGGCCTGCGGCACAGCTTTGCCACGCATCTGCTCAACCGCGGTGCCGACCTGCGCGCGCTGCAGATGCTGCTCGGGCACAGTTCCTTGTCGACCACCCAGATCTACACCCTGGTCGCGCGCGAGCACCTGCAGAAGCTGCACGCCCGCCACCATCCGCGCGGCTGAGCGCCGGGCTGAATCGCTGCCCGGGGCGCCGCCGGGCGTCGCCGCCCGGTACCGGCGGCTGTGTCAGAATCCGGGGTCTTCTTCTGTCGCGGACCGCTCCATGCTCCGATTTGCCATCGCCGCCGTGTTCGGTGCGCTCAGCCTGACCGCCTGCGCCCAGCCGGCTCCACCGGCCGCCAAGGCACCCGCCGCCGCTGCGGCCAAGGCCAGCCCGGCTGCGAATGCGCCCGCCGACCAGGCGGTACGCGCCGCACTGACCGCGTTGAACCCCGGTTTCCAGGTGGACTACATTGGCGCCGCGCCGTTCCCCGGCTTCCGCGAGGTCGTCGTTTCAGGCCAGCTTCTGTATGTGTCCGATGACGGCCGCTATCTGTTCCAGTCTCAGCCCTACGACACCCGCGCCAAGGGCCCGGCCAACAGCGAAGGCCTGCTCGGCTATCGGCGCGGCCTGCTGGCCAAGGCCAACCACGGCGATCGCATCGTGTTCGCCGCGCCGAACGCCAAGTACACCATCAGCGTGTTCACCGACATCGAGTGTGGTTACTGCCGCAAGCTGCACCAGGACATCGCCGAGCTCAACCGCAACGGCATCACCGTCGAGTACCTGGCGTTCCCGCGCATGGGCCTGGGCAGCAAGGACTACACCGACATGATTTCGGTCTGGTGTGCAGCGGATCGTCGCCAGGCGCTGACCAACGCCAAGCGCGGCGGCAACGTTCCCGCCAGGAACTGCACCAATCCGGTGGCGATGCAGTACGCGCTGGGCCAGCAGCTGGGCGTGAACGGCACGCCGGCGATTTTCGCGCCGGACGGTACCCAGCTGGGCGGTTACCTGCCGCCGGCGCAGCTGCGCGCGGCGTTGGAAAAGCTGTCGGCCAAGCGCTGATCGCCGCCGACCTTTTCTGTAGCGCCGAGCCCATGCTCGGCTGCGCAACCATCAGCCGAGCATGGGCTCGGCGCTACAGATCAGAGGCCGGGGGCGCAAAAATGCGCCCCCGGCTTTTCCCTTATTTCAGGCCATCACTGACCGCCTTGGTCAGCGTGCCCTGCGCATCGTCACCGCTGAACTCCCAGACGAACGCGCCGCCCAGGCCCTGGGTCTTCACGTAACCCATCTTGCGGGTGATGTTGGCCGGGGTGTCGAAGCTCCACAGCGTGCTGCCGTTGTAGATCCAGGTGGCACCGGCGGTGTTGTCGGTGTAGCCCGGCCACGCCAGGTTCTTCAGCACCTTCCAGTCCTCGATGCCGGCTTCATACGTGCCCGGGGCGGCACCGGTGGCGGTCTGGTACAGGCCGTTGTTGGCGTTGGCCACACCGGTCCAGCCGCGCCCGTAGTAGCCGATGCCCAGGTTGAGCTTGGCGGCGGGCACGCCACGGCTGATGAAGGCCTCGATGGCGTCGTTGCTGTTGTACAGCTTCTGGTCGCCGGTGGACGGATCATTCGGCGAATCGAACAGTGCCGACTGGTGATTGGTCCTCGCATCCCACGCGCCGTGGAAGTCGTAGGTCATCACGTTGATGTAGTCCAGGTACGGGTGGTACGCCGCCGGATCGGTGACGCGGATCTTGTCGATGCCGGCGCCCACCGCCACCGTCAGCAACAGGCCCGGACGCACCGCATCGAGCTGGCGGCGGAACTCGGCCATCAGCGCGGTGAAGTTGGCGTTGTCTTCCGGCTTGCCGCATTCGATGCCGCAGGCCACCGGGTACTCCCAGTCGATGTCGATGCCGTCGAACACGCCCAGCGCCGCACCGGCGCCGCCGGCACCGTCGGTCACCGGCAGGTTGCCCTTGATGTAGGCGTCGATGCACGAGGCAACGAAGGCCTGGCGGTTTTCCGGGCGCGCCGCGCTGGAGAAGCCGCGCGACCAGGTCCAGCCACCCAGCGAGATCAGTACCTTCAGGTTCGGGTACTTGGCCTTGAGCTGCTTGAGCTGGTTCCAGTTGCCGCGCAGCGGCTGGTCCCAGGTATCGGCGCTGCCGCTGACACTCTCGGCGGCACTGAAGGCCTTGGTGTAGTCGGCGAAGGCATCGCCACCGGCACCGCTGTTCGGGTCCGACGGCTGGGTGATGCCGACTTCGCAGCGGTTGTTGCGCACGTTGCCGAACGCGTAGTTGATGTGGGTCAGGCGCGCGGCCGAGCCGCTGCTGTCGATGTTCTTGACCCGGTAGTTGCGGCCGTAGATGCCCCACTGGGTGAAGTAACCGATGACCCGCTTGCCGGTGGTGCCGCCGTCACCGGCCAGCGTGGTGGCGCTGATCTCGGTGCCCTGCGCCGACGCGTTGCCGGCATTGTCGCGCGCCCGCACGCGGTAACGGTAGGTGGTCGATGCGGTCAGCCCGCCATCGATGTAGTTGGCACTGGACGGCGAACCGACCAGGCTGCCGTTGCGGTACACGTCGTAGCCGGCCATGCCGCTGCCGCCGGTGTTGTCGGTGGAAGGGCTCCAGCTGAGCGCGATGCTGTTGGCGGTGCGCGTACCGGCCGCCAACCCGCCGGGTACGCTCGGTGCGGTGGTGTCGCCGCTGGCGGCGTTGACGGTGATGGTGATCGTCGCCGTGCTGGCGGTGGCATTGTTGTTGTCAGTGGCCACCGCGCGCAGGGTATGGCTGCCGGCGCTGGCGTTGGTCCAGCTGGCTGCATACGGCGCACTGGTGGCCACGCCGAGCGTGCTGCCGTCGCGGAAGAATTCGACCTTGGCGACACTGCCGTCCGGATCGCTGGCGGTGGCGGTCACGTTGACCGTGCTGCCGGCGCTGAAGGTGGCGCCGTTGGCCGGCGAGGTCAGGCTGACCACCGGCGGCTGGTTGGTGCCGCTGCCATCGCAGGCACCGAGGTTGGTGTAGTAGGGCGCACCGGCCGGATGGTCCGGCGGCGCGTTCCAGATGTCCTGGTTCGCCCGATAGAGGACGCCTCCTTTCTGCAGGGTATCGCCGGCCCGGTAGATCTTGGCCTGGTCCCACTGGGCCACGCCGGCACAGCTGGCAGCCTGGGCCAGGCCGGGCAGGGCGGCGCTGCCGGCGGCCAGGGCAAGCAGCCAGGCCAGGTGGCGGGGACGACAGCTTCGGGTCGAACGTTCGGCACTGCGCACAATCGGGTCGTACATGGGTGAGTCTCCGATCAAAGGGCGCGCGGGCCCCGATGGCGCCGCGCGTGACGCAGGTCCGGGCATCGCCCGGGAAGGCGACGGAGGGGCCGGACGGAGGCACCTGGGAGGCCGGGGAGAGAGTCCGGCACCAGGTGGGGACAACGTTGTCATCAATTGCGTGGTCAATCCGTGAGCAAGCGCATGGTTCGAGGATTTGGGCGGAAAGCGGCGCTGGCGCGCGGTCGGCGGCCAGCGGCGGGGCCCCTCGTGGCTGGGGCTTGCTGCGAACAGCGGATTTCCGGGGATTGGCCGGGCGGGTGGGCTGCGCAGGGGACGCCGTGAATACGTCCCTGTAGGCTCGGGCGCGCCATCCATGGCGCTTACGCCCCTGCGCAGCCCACCCGCCCGGCCACGGACAGATTCCTGCGCGGCCAGCCACGGAAGACAGAACAAGAAATCAAAGGCAGAAGCCGGTCGCTTCGCTCTCCAATACCTGACTTCTGAGATTTTCCTGGTTGTCGGCCAGCGGCCGGCACTACCGGGGAGCATCCACGCATGGCGTGGATCTACCGCAGATCGCGGAAATCTGTCGGGGGCGGGGTGGTGGGGGCCAGCAGGACCGTTGGCGCCATGGATGGCGCCATCGAGCCCCATGGGTGAGGGCGCTTTGTTTGCGAAGCACTGCTTCGCAAGCGCCCGAACGCCCAGCCGCCAGCGGCTGGGCCGGACCGCGGAGCGGGGTTTACGGCGTGTCCTGCTGGCCCCCACCCCCCCGCCATCCCACGGGAACCCCGCTTTTGCTTGGGCCGTTGCCGTTGCTTCGGCCCTGGCCTCGGCGGGTGCCGGGCGCCGCCCGGCCAAAGCCATCCCCCTGCTTCCGGTACAATGTCGGGCCCGTTTCCCAACTACGGTTCCCCGGACATGATGGTCCTCGAGGGCGCGCCCGCCCTGTCGCCGTTCCGCCGCGAACGTCTTGAATCCCGCCTGCAGTCCATCGCTCCCTCCCTGCGCATCAGCGGTGCCTGGCACGTCTACTTCGTGCAGCCCGAAGGCAGCGCCGCCCCCGACCTGACCACGCTGTGCCGCATCCTCGAAGCGGCGCCGCAGGCCGAAGCCGTGGCCGACGGCGCGGTCAGCCGCATCGTGGTGCCGCGCCTGGGCACGCTGTCGCCCTGGTCGAGCAAGGCCACCGAACTGGTCCGCGGAGCCGGCCAGCCGGTCAGCCGGGTCGAGCGTGGCCTGCGTATCGATGTGCAGGGCTGGCCGGCTGATGCCGCCGTGCAGCAGGCGCTGGTCAAGGCGCTGCACGACCCGATGACGCAGTCGGTGCTGGAGACCGTGGAGCAGGGCCAGGCGCTGTTCTCGGCGCCGGCCCGTGGCGAGCTGGAACGCGTGCCGGTGGACCAGCTGGAGGCCGCCAACCAGCGCCTCGGCCTGGCCATGGCCCAGGACGAGATCGACTACCTGCGTGAACGCTTCACCGCGCTGGGCCGCTCGCCGTCGGACGTGGAACTGATGATGTTCGCGCAGGCCAATTCCGAGCACTGCCGCCACAAGATCTTCAACGCCAGCTGGACCATCGATGGCCAGGAACAGGACCGCTCGCTGTTCCGGATGATCAAGAACACCCACCAGCAGACCCCGCAGCACACGCTCAGCGCGTACAGCGACAACGCTGCAGTGATCGAAGGCCATCCGGCGTCGCGCTACCGTCCCGATCCGGCCAGTGGCGAATACCGCCGCGAAGCGCAGGTGCCCAGTGCCTTCCAGATCAAGGTGGAAACCCACAACCACCCGACCGCGATCGCACCGTTCCCGGGCGCTTCGACCGGCGCGGGTGGCGAGATCCGCGACGAAGGCGCGACCGGCCGTGGCGGCAAGCCGAAGGCGGGCCTGACCGGCTTCTCGGTCTCGCACCTGCGCATTCCGGAATTGCCGCAGCCGTGGGAGGCGCCGCGCGCGCTGAACCCGCGCATGGCACCGGCGCTGGAAATCATGACCGACGGCCCGCTCGGCGGCGCCGCGTTCAACAACGAGTTCGGCCGCCCGAACCTGCTCGGCTACTTCCGCAGCTTCGAGCTGCCGGAAGGCGCCGACCTGGTGCGCGCCTACGACAAGCCGATCATGCTGGCTGGTGGCCTCGGTGCAATCGATCGCGTGCAGGTCGACAAGATCCCGCTGCAGGCCGGTGATGCGGTGATCGTGCTGGGTGGCCCGGCGATGCTGATCGGCCTGGGCGGCGGTGCGGCCAGTTCGGTGGCCTCCGGTGAAAGCGCCGAGGACCTGGACTTCGCCAGCGTGCAGCGCGACAACCCGGAAATGGAGCGCCGCTGCCAGGAGGTCATCGACCGCTGCGTGGCGATGGGCGCCAACAACCCGATCAAGTTCTTCCACGACGTCGGCGCCGGTGGCCTGTCCAACGCCATCCCCGAACTGCTGCACGACTCGAACGTCGGTGGTGTCATCGACCTGGGCAAGGTGCCCACCGATGATCCGTCGCTGTCACCGATGCAGCTGTGGTGCAACGAGTCGCAGGAACGCTACGTGCTGGGCGTGGCCCAGGAGCGCCTGGCCGAGTTCGCCGCGCTGTGCGCCCGCGAACGCTGCCCCTTCGCGGCCGTCGGCGTGGCCACCGCTGAAGAGCATCTGGTGGTGGCTTACGGCGCCGTGCCGGGCCACACCCCGGCCGATGCACCGATCGACCTGCCGATGGACGTGCTGTTCGGCAAGCCGCCGAAGATGCATCGCGACACCGCGCATCCGCCGGCACCGCGCTGGCCGGCGCTGAAGACCGGTGGCCTGGACCTGCAGGAAGCCGGCCTGCGCGTGCTCGCGCACCCGACGGTCGCTTCGAAGAACTTCCTGGTCACCATTGGTGACCGCAGCGTCGGCGGCCTGACCGCGCGCGAACAGATGGTCGGCCCGTGGCAGCTGCCGGTGGCCGACGTGGCCATAACCCTGGCCGACTTCGACGGCGTGGCCGGCGAGGCGATGTCGATCGGCGAGCGCACCCCGCTGGCCCTGCTCGATGCCGCTGCTTCGGCACGCATGGCGGTGGGCGAAGCGCTGACCAACCTGTGCGCGGCCCCGGTCGATGCGCTGGATGAGATCAAGCTGTCGGCGAACTGGATGGCCGCGGCCGGTCACCCGGGCGAAGACGCGCTGCTGTACGACGCGGTGAAGGCGGTGGGCATGGAACTCTGCCCGCAGCTGGACATCAGCATCCCGGTGGGCAAGGACTCGCTGTCGATGCAGGCGCAGTGGCACGACCAGGGCGAAGCGCACAAGAGCGTGTCGCCGGTGTCGCTGGTGATCTCGGCGTTCGCGCCGGTCGCCGACGTACGCCAGCAGTTGACCCCGCTGCTCGACCGGGAGGTGGACAGCGAGCTGTGGCTGATCGGCCTCGGCGCCGGCAAGCAGCGCCTGGGGGGTTCGATCCTGGCCCAGGTGCATGCCGACCACGGCGACCTGCCGGCCTTCGCCGGCGCCGCCCCGGACCTGGATGATCCGCAGCGCCTGCGAGGTTTCTTCGAACTGATCCGCGATGCACGCCAGTCCGGCCTGCTGCTGGCCTACCACGACCGCAGCGACGGTGGTGCCTTCGCCGCGCTGTGCGAAATGGCGTTTACCTCGCGCCTGGGCCTGGACATCACCCTCGATGCCTGGGGCGATGATCCGTTCCGCAGCCTGTTCAACGAAGAACTGGGTGCGGTGGTTCAGATCGCACGCGAAGACCGCGCCGCGTTTGCCGACCTGGTCGAACGCCATGCACTGACCGAATGCGCGCAGCGCATCGCCAAGCCGACCACCGCACCGGTGGTGCGCGTGTCGCTGGGCGGCGAGAACCTGGCCGAGTGGCGCTGGGAGGCCTTGTTCGACGCCTGGTGGTCGGTCACCCACGCGATGCAGAAGCGCCGCGACAACCCGGTCAACGCCGATGCCGAGCGCGAGGTCGCGCGTGCCTTCAACGCACCGGGCCTGAAGCCGAAGCTCAGCTTCGACCTCAACGAAGACGTGGCCGCACCGTTCATCAGCACCGGAGCGCGTCCGCGCGTGGCGGTGCTGCGCGAGCAGGGCGTCAACGGCCAGATCGAAATGGCCAATGCCTTCGAACGCGCCGGCTTCCGCGCCTTCGACGTGCACATGAGCGACCTGATTGAAGGCCGCGTGGCCCTGCAGGATTTCACCGGCCTGGTGGCCTGTGGTGGCTTCAGCTATGGCGACGTGCTCGGTGCCGGCCGTGGCTGGGCCACCTCGATCCTGGAGCGCAGCGCACTGCGTGATGCCTTCGCCGCGTTCTTCGCGCGCGAAGACAGCTTCGCGCTGGGCGTATGCAACGGCTGCCAGATGATGAGCCAGCTGAAGAACATCATTCCGGGTGCCGAGCACTGGCCGCAGTTCCGCCGCAATGCCAGCGAGCAGTTCGAAGCCCGTACCGCGCTGCTGGAAGTGGTGGAATCGCCGTCGATCCTGCTGCGTGGCATGGCCGGCTCGCGCCTGCCGGTGGCGGTGGCGCATGGTGAGGGCCAGGCCGTGTTCGACAATGCCGTCGACCAGGCTGCTGCACGTGTCTCGCTGCGCTACATCGATGGCAATGGCAAGGTGGCCAGCCAGTACCCGCTGAACCCGAACGGTTCGCCGGACGGCATCACCGGCCTGACCAGCAGCGACGGCCGCGTCACCATCATGATGCCGCACCCGGAACGTACCCCGCGCGCGCTCAACCTGAGCTGGGCACCGGCGGAATGGCAGGGTGATTCGCCGTGGATGCGCATGTTCCGCAACGCGCGGGTGTGGTGCGGCTGATCGCATCGTTCCGCGCAGGCCGCAATGCCACCGCGTATGGAAAAACCCGCCGCTTCGTCGGCGGGTTTTTCTTTGCACGCGTGAAACCCTTGTCGCGCCCGCTAGTTACATCGGTTTTCATGCGCCAGCGGTCCGTCACGTGTACCTAACAAAATACTTTTATAAACACGCGAAATGGTGAACTGCTTCACGGCAATAGCATTTGTCGTGTCAAAGTCTTGACGATCTGCAAAGTTGCCGTTAACACTTGAACCCCGTTTCAGAACCATTCATTCCGCAGTAACCGCTCGGCGTACGTGCTCGGTTTTCTGTCGCTGCGCGCCGTTCGGCAATACCCCGCAGTAAATCACGCGAAAAAACGCCCCCAGGGGACGTTGGGCCAGAAGGCCCGGCGGTGGCGTTGCTTTGCCCAAAACCAGTCCAATCAGGAGCCGTACCGATGAATCGGATTTATCGCAAGGTCTGGAACAAAGCATTGGGTCAGTTGGTGGTGGCCTCGGAACTGGCCTCCTCCGACAGCAGCGGTGGTGTTGTCGACCAGCGCCGCGATACGACATCGGCCACGCCCGCGCTGTTGGCGGTGGCACTGGGCCTGGTATTGGGATTGGGCATGAGCGGTTCCGCCATTGCACAGTCGGTGCAGATCGGCGGCAGCGCCACCTGCGTGGCATTCAGCGGCAAGCTGCTGGAAAAATGCCTGGTGGAAGGCTCCGCCAGTGCCAAGGGCAGCAACGCGGTGGCGATCGGCAGCAACAGCAGCGCCACTGCCGCCAACAGCGTGGCGCTGGGCGCAGGCTCCAGGGCCACCCGCGCCAACACGGTGTCCGTTGGCGATGCCGGCAAGGAACGGCAGATCACCAACGTGGCTGCAGGCACCCAGGCCACCGATGCGGTGAACAAGTCACAGCTGGATGCGCAGGCGCGCGCCACGCAGGCCGCGCTGGCGGACGTCGCCGCAGATGGAAGCCGCTATTTCAAGGCCGATGGCGCAGGTGATGACAGCGACGCGGCGAAGATCGACGGGCAGGGCGCGGTTGCAGCGGGCGCCGGTGCGCAGTCGTTGGCCAATGCCACCACCGCCATCGGTACCCAGGCGATTGCCGCCGGCCTGGGCGCCAGCGCGTTCGGCCAGGGCGCATTGGCAATCGGTGACGCCAGCGTGGTGGTCGGGCAGAGTGCTGCCGCGTTCGGTCTTGGTGACACCGCCGTCGGCGCCAGTGCCTATGCCGCAAGCGAGAATGGCGCGGCCACCGCCCTGGGCGCGTTGTCCGAAGCCACTGCCGATGGCGCCACTGCCGTGGGTGGCGGTGCCGTGGCGATGGGCCCGGGCAGTACCGCACTGGGCCGCGGCGCCACCGCCGCCAATGAAGCATCGATCGCGGTGGGTGCGTTCAGCACCGCCGTGGGTGAGTACAGCGCCGCGCTGGGGTCAAACTCGGCGGCGGTTGCCACCGGCAGCGTGGCGCTCGGCGCCGGCTCGCTGGCCGACCGTATCGACACCGTGTCGGTCGGCGCCGCCGAATATGGCCTGACCCGGCAGATCACCAGCGTCGCGGCGGGTACTGAAGATACCGACGCGGTCAATGTCGGCCAGTTGAAGGACGTGGCTGCCGTGGCCGATGCCACCGCCAAGCACTTCCAGGCCACGGGCAGCCGCAACAGCGATGCGGGCGCGCTGGCCGAAGGTGACGAGGCACTGGCGGCCGGCGAGGCGGCCAACGCCATCGGCAATGGCACCACCGCCGTGGGTGCCGGTGCCACGGCCGTTGCGCAGAACGCCACCGCCGTCGGCAACAACGCGCTGGCGTCGGGCCAGAACAGCGCCGCGTTCGGCAACAACGCACAGGCGAACGGCCCGGGCAGCGTCGCCGTCGGTGGTGCTGCGGTGGATGCCGATGGCAATCCGCTGATCACCAGTGGTGGCGTGCCGGTCGAAACCGGCGCCACCAGCGCAGGCGTCGGTGGCACTGCAGTCGGTGCCAGTGCCGAAGCCAGTGGATTTGCGGCGTCGTCCTACGGCGTTGGCGCGTATGCCGCCGGTGCGCAGTCGTCCGCCTTCGGTGCGGTCGCCAATGCCATCGGTGACTACTCCACCGCACTGGGTACGCAGAGCACCGCCACCGGTACCAGCAGCGTCGCCATCGGTGGCCCGGCCGACCTGATTCCGGGCCTGGGCTTCTTCGTGCAGACCCAGGCCAGCGGCGAAGCGGCGACGGCCGTCGGCGCCGGTGCCATCGCCAGCGGTGATCGTGCGCTGGCCAACGGCAGCCTGACCGAAGCGTCCGGTGCGGAATCCACCGCCGTCGGCTACTTCGCTTACGCCCCGGGTGAGAATGCCAGCGCGCTCGGTGCGCAGACCTGGGCCAGCGGCGCGCAGAGTACCGCCGTCGGTTATTACGCCACCGCTCGCGGTGCCAACAGCGTTGCACTGGGCGCGAACTCCGAAGCTGTCCGTGCCAACAGCGTAGCGGTCGGCAGCGCCGGCAACGAACGGCAGATCACCAGCGTTGCCGCGGGCAGTGAAGCCACCGATGCGGTCAATCTGGCCCAGTTGAAGGGCGTCTCTGCCGTGGCCGATGCCACCGCCAAGCACTTCCAGGCCACCGGCAGCAGCAACAGCGAGGCCGGTGCGCTGGCCGAAGGCGAAGACGCGCTGGCCGCCGGCGAGGCGGCCAACGCGATCGGCAATGGCAGCAGTGCACTGGGAGCGGGCGCCGTTGCCATCGCGCAGAGCGCCACTGCCGTCGGCAGCAATGCACTGGCTTCGGGGCAGGGCAGCGCGGCCTTCGGCGCGGCGGCCACCGCCAGTGGCAGCAACGCTACCGCCCTGGGAACGCAGAGCAGCGCCACCGGCGCCGGCAGCGTCGCCATTGGTGGCCCGGCCGACATCGTGCCGGGCATGGGCCTGTATGTGCAGACGCGGGCCAGCGGTGTGTCCTCCACCGCGGTAGGCGGCGGTGCGGTCGCCAGTGGTGACCGCTCGTTGGCCAACGGCAGCTTCACCGAAGCGGTGGGCGCGGAATCCACCGCGCTGGGTTACTTCGCTTATGCCGCAGGCGACAACGCCAGTGCACTGGGCGCGCAGACCTGGGCCATCGGCAAGGACAGCACGGCCATCGGTTACTACGCCACCGCTGGCGCCGAAAACAGTGTCGCGCTGGGCGCCTATTCGGGCTCCAATCGGGCCAATACGGTGGCCGTGGGCACCAATGGCAATGAACGCCAGATCGTCAGCGTGGCCGCGGGTACGCAGGCGACGGATGCAGTGAACAAGGCGCAGCTGGACGCTGTGGCAAGCACCGCCGACGGCACCGCGCGCTTCTTCCAGGCACAGCCCGAAGCGGGCAGTGATGCCGGTGCGTTCGCCGAGGGCGAAGGCGCGGTCGCGGCCGGTTCGTCGAGCAATGCGATTGGCGCCGGCGCGGTTGCACATGGCGCTGCCGCGTCGGCGATCGGTGATGACAGCGTGGCGGTGGGTCGCAACAGCAGCGCCACCGGCAACGGCGGTGTTGCCATCGGTGGCCTCGGGCAGGCCTACGATGAGTACAACCAGCCGATCATCGGCGCCGACGGCAAGGCGCAGCAGGTGGGCACCACGGCGGCTGCCGATGCCACGGCGGTCGGCAGCGGTGCACAGGCCACCGGGGCTGCCAGCAGCGCCTTCGGCAATGCCGCCAAGGCCAGTGGCGACAACAGCTTCGCGGCAGGCGGAAAGTCGCGCGCCACCGGCAGCTATGCGGTCGCGGTCGGTGACAGCGCCTTCGCCAGCAGCGATGACAGCACCGCTGTCGGTGGTTACAGCTGGGCGACGGCCAGTGGCGCAGCAGCGTTCGGTTCGGGTGCGTGGGCCACCGCCACCAATGCCTCGGCATTCGGCAACGCGGCCTGGGCCAGCGGCAGTGGTGCGACCTCCATCGGTTACAACAGCTGGGCCAATGGTGCCAGCTCCACCGCCGTCGGTCGCGGCGCATTCGGTTATGGCGACAACAGCGTGGCACTGGGCTTCCAGGCGCTGGGCAACAGCCTCAACAGCATTGCCATCGGCACCAACACGGTGGCCGGTGGTGAAAGTGCGATTGCGTTGGGCGCCGGCAGCAACGCCAGCGCCAGCAATGCTGTCGCGCTCGGTGCCGGTTCGGTTGCCAGCCGTGCACGCACGGTGTCGGTGGGCAGCAGCGGCAACGAGCGGCAGATCACCAACGTCGCTGCCGGTACCCAAGCCACGGACGCGGTGAACAAGGCACAGCTGGATGCGGTCGCGAGTACCGCCACCACCACCAGCCGCTTCTTCCAAGCCAGTGGCAGCGGCGACGACGTAGCCGGTGCGCTGGTGGAGGGTGACAACGCGCTGGCCGCCGGTGATGCGGCCAACGCCATCGGCAACGGCGCCACCGCGCTCGGCAGTGGTGCCAACGCGCTGGCCAACAACGCGCAGGCGATCGGTTTCAACGCGCTGGCCAGCGCCGCCAACGCCAGCGCTGTCGGTGCCAACGCCCAGGCGACCGGTGAGTACGCCACCGCGCAGGGTGCGGAAAGCGAAGCCAGCGGCGAGCAGAGCGCGGCGTTCGGTGCCGCCAGCATCGCCAGTGGTGCCGGCAGTACCGCCAACGGTGTGTTGTCCGAAGCCTCCGGCGAGGAAGCCGTGGCGGTGGGCTACTTCAGCAACGCCAGCGGTAGCGGCTCCACCGCGGTCGGCAGCGAGAGCGTCGCCAGCGGCACCGCGTCGGCAGCGTTCGGCATCGGCGCAGAAGCGACCGGTGGCTACAGCACCGCCATCGGTGGCTATGCGCAGGCCTCGGCGTTCAATGCCACCGCCTTCGGCAACTTCGCCAATGCCTCCGGTTCCAACAGCGTGGCGCTGGGCGGCGACTCCGAGGCGTCGGGTGCCTACAGCACCGCCACCGGCCAGGGCAGCCTGGCCACCGGCACCAACAGCGTCGCCGTCGGCGGTTCGCTGTTCGGCGTGCTGGCCACCGAAGCATCGGGCAATTACTCCACCGCCGTCGGTGGTGGCGCCTGGTCCGGTGGCATCAACAGCACCGCACTGGGCAACGCCGCCGAATCGCGCGCGGCCAACAGCGTGGCGCTGGGCGCCGATTCGATCGCGGACCGCGACAACACCGTGTCGGTGGGCGGTGGTGGCAATACCCGCCAGATCACCAACGTGGCCGCTGGCACGCAGGGCACTGATGCGGTCAACAAGAACCAGCTCGACGCAGTAGCGGCTGCAGCGGAAAAGACCAGCAGGCAGTTCCAGGCCAGTGGCAACGCCGATGGTGAAACCGGCGCCCTGGTCGAGGGCGACAACGCGCTGGCGGCCGGTGATGCTGCCAACGCCATCGGCAACGGTGCCACTGCACTCGGCAGCGGCGCCAATGCACTGGCGGCCAACGCCACGGCGGTCGGCATCGATGCGCTGGCCACCGGCAACAACGCCGCAGCACTGGGCAGTACCGCACAGGCCACCGGCGAAGACAGCCTTGCGCTCGGTACCGGCGCCAGTGCCAGCGAGCTGGGTGCCAGCGCCGCGGGTGCGCGTGCACAGGCCAGTGGTGCGTACAGCACCGCGACCGGCACCGAATCCAACGCCAGCGGCACGCAGGCACTGGCCAGTGGCTTCCGCAGTGCCGCCTCCGCCGATGGCACCACCGCGGTCGGTGGCTATGCTGAAGCCAGCGGTCGCCTCGGGACCGCGTTGGGCTACGGCTCGGCGGCCAGCGGTGCCAACACCACGGCAGTGGGCTTCGGCGCCGCCGCGGCCGGCAGCGGTGCCGTTGCGGTCGGCCAGTCCAGCGAAGCCAGTGGCGCTGAGAGCGTGGCCATCGGTGGCAGCACCTTCTTCGGCCTGATCCCGTCGCGCGCCAGCGGCACCGGCGCGGCGGCCTTCGGTGCCGGCGCCTGGGCGACCGAAGATTACGCCACCGCGATCGGCTGGAATTCGTGGGCGGATGCGGCAGATGCCACGGCACTGGGCGCCAGTGCCACCGCCAGTGGGTTGAACAGCGTGGCGCTGGGCGCCGGCTCCAAGGCCGAGCGCGACAATACCGTGGCCGTGGGCACCGCGGGCGGTGAGCGCCAGGTGACGCATGTGGCGGCGGGCACCGAGGCCACCGACGCGGTGAACAAGGGCCAGCTGGACGCGGTTGCCAGCGTTGCCGACAGGACTGCCCGGCAGTTCCAGGCCAGCGGCAACGCCGATGGCGAAGCCGGTGCCCTGGTCGACGGCGACAACGCACTGGCCGCCGGCAACGCGGCCAACGCCGTCGGCAACGGCGCCACCGCGCTGGGCAGCGGAGCCAACGCCATGGCCGTCAACGCCACGGCGGTAGGCTTCGATGCCCTGGCGACCGGCAGCAACGCGGCGGCACTGGGCAACAACGCGCAGGCCAGTGGTGTCGATAGCGTGGCGGTGGGTAGCGGTGCCAGCGCCAGCGAACTCGGTGCCAGCGCCAGCGGCGCCGGTGCCCAGGCCAAGGGTGCCTACAGCACCGCCAGTGGTGCGCAGGCCACGGCCAGCGGCACGCAGTCGCAGGCCAGCGGCTTCCGCGCCAACGCCTCGGCTGACGGTGCCTCCGCGCTGGGCAGCTATGCCGAAGCCAGTGGCCGGCTTGGTACGGCGGTCGGCTACGGCAGCAAGGCCACCGGTGCGAATGCCACCGCGGTGGGTGTCAGCGCCAATGCGTCGGCGGCCGGCAGCATCGCACTGGGTGCCGGCTCGGTGGCTGATCGTGCCAATACCGTGTCAGTGGGCAGCAGCACCAGTGATCGTCAGATCACCCGTGTCGCCGCCGGTACCGAGCGCACCGACGCAGTCAATCGCGGCCAGCTCGATGCGGTCGCGGCGACCGCCGATGGCACCGCACGCTACGTCAAGGCCACTGGTGCGGGTACCGCCAGTGCCAGCGGCAGCGATGCCGCTGCGGTCGGTTCGGCCGCCACTGCCAGTGGTGCACGCAGCAATGCGCTGGGTGCCAACGCCATGGCCATCGGCAACGGTGCGCTTGCGCTGGGCAACAGTGCCGGCGCATCCGGTGCGAACTCGGTGGCGCTGGGTGCGGGCTCGCGTGCGCTCGATGCCAACGTGGTGTCGGTCGGCGGCGGCAATGGCACCGACGGCCCGGCCACGCGGCGCATCGTCAATGTGGCCGACGGCCGCATCGCTGCCGGCAGCACCGATGCGGTCACCGGGTCACAGCTCAACGTCACCAACCAGCGCGTGGGCGCAGTGGAAACCCGCGTGGGTGATTTCGATTCGCGCATCGCTACGGTCGAGACCACGGCGGCCAGTGCAGTCGGCTATGACGACGCCAGCCGTGATCGCCTGACCCTGTCCGGCTTCCAGGGCACCACCATCGACAACGTCGGTGCCGGCAGCATCGCCGCCGGCAGCCGCCAGGCGATCAATGGCGGGCAGTTGTTCCAGTCGCTCAGTGATGCCGCCAGCTTCCTCGGCGGTGGCGCCAGCGTTGGCATGCAGGGTGTGTTCGTGGCGCCGAACTACGTGATCCAGGGCGCGACGTACAGCAACGTCGGCGATGCGCTCGGTGCGCTGGACCGCAAGGTCAGCGAGATCGATCGCCGCACCGCCGGAGGCACGCGTTCGGGAACGGCCAGCCTGCGTTCGATGAGTGCCTCGCTGGATGAAAGCGCACTGGCCAGCGTCGCCGACGCACCGGCCACCGCCGACGCGGCACCGGCCAGCACCGCACGCGTGCAGGGCACGCCGACGGCTGCCGCCGCCGGTGCCGGGATTCCGGTTGGCACCCCGGCCACGGGCTTCAACGCCGTCGCCATGGGTGAAGGCGCAGTGGCCAGTGGCGCCTCGTCCACCGCCATCGGGCAGGGCGCCAGTGCCACGGCTGCCAACGCGGTGGCTTTGGGCCAGGGCTCGGTTGCCGATCGTGCCAACACCGTGTCGGTCGGTAGCGAAGGCAACGAACGCCAGGTCACCAACGTCGCCGCCGGCACCACCGCCACCGACGCCGTCAACAAGGGCCAGCTGGATCGTGGCATGGCCACCGCCAACAGCTACACCGACAGCCGTGTCCAGGCCGTCGCCGACAGCTTCGATGTGTTCAAGGGCGAGATCGACGGGCGCCTGCGCCACATGGATCGTCGCATCGACCGCCAGGGTGCGATGAGTGCGGCGATGCTCAACATGGCCACCAGTGCCGCCGGTATCCGCACCCAGAACCGGGTCGGCGTCGGCATCGGTTTCCAGGGCGGCGAGTCGGCGTTGTCGCTGGGCTATCAGCGTGCGATCAGCGATCGCGCCACGGTCACCTTCGGCGGTGCCTTCAGCAGCGACGACAGCTCGGTTGGCGTCGGTGCCGGCTTCGGCTGGTAAGCCAAACCACTGCGCCGGCGGCCACCCACGCCGGCGCCAAACCTGCAATCAGGGCCTGGGGGGAGGTCACGGCAATCCCGGCTGGGCCGGCCGGGAGTCGTCAAGGAATGATGGCCGCAGTGTTGGTTTGATCCATGACCCAGAAGAGGAATTTCGACGTGATCAAGAAGCAGAACCTTCGCATCAATGTGCTTGCCGCCGCCGTGCTGTCGATGACCGCGGTGGGTGCCGTCCACGCCGCCGGGTTGCCGACCCGTGAACCGGTGCGCCAGGCCAGCACCGCCGAGCCGGGCGCCGAGCGCATCATCGTCAAGTATCGTGCCGGCACCGCTGCGGCGGGCGACCGTTCGGCCAAGCTGTCCACCGTGCAGTCCGCGCTGACCCGCGCCAGCCTGTCCGGTGGCACCGCCCGCGCCAGCACGCTGGGCCCGCAGGTCGTGCGCCGGCTCGGCGTCGGCGCCGATGTGATCCGCCTGCAGGGGCGCCTGGCGCCTGCGGAACTGCAGCGCGTGCTGAAGGAACTGAAGGCCGACCCGGCCGTGCAGTACGCCGAAGCCGACGTGAAGCTGCGCCGCACCGAGCTGCGCGCCGGTGACGTGCAGCCGGCGCTGGCGCCGAACGATCCGTACTACCAGCAGTACCAGTGGCACCTGCACAACGCCACCGGTGGCATCAACGCACCGTCGGCGTGGGATGTATCGCAGGGCGAGGGCGTGGTGGTAGCCGTGCTCGACACCGGCATCCTGCCGCAGCACCCGGACCTGGTCGGCAACCTGCTGGAAGGCTACGACTTCATCAGCGATGCCGAGACGTCGCGCCGTGCCACCAACGATCGCGTGCCGGGCGCGCAGGACTATGGCGACTGGGTCGAGAACGACAACGAGTGCTACACCGGCTCCGTCGCGGAGGACAGCTCCTGGCACGGTACCCATGTGGCCGGCACAGTGGCCGAGCAGACCAACAACGGCGTCGGCATGGCCGGTGTCGCGCACAAGGCCAAGGTGCTGCCGGTCCGCGTGCTCGGCAAGTGCGGTGGCTACCTTTCCGATATCGCCGACGCCATCACCTGGGCCTCCGGCGGCACCGTGGCGGGCGTGCCCGCCAATGCCAACCCGGCCGAGATCATCAACATGAGCCTGGGTGGAAGCGGCAGCTGTGACGGAACCTACCAGGATGCGATCAATGGCGCGATCTCGCGTGGCACCACCGTGGTCGTGGCGGCCGGCAACGAGACCGACAACGCTTCCAAGTACCGTCCGGCCAGTTGCGATGGCGTGGTGACCGTCGGTGCCACCCGCATCACCGGCGGCATCACCTACTACTCCAACTACGGCACCCGCGTGGACCTGTCCGGTCCGGGGGGGGGCGGCAGCGTCGATGGCAATCCCGGCGGCTACGTCTGGCAGTCCGGTTCCGATGCGGCCACCACGCCGGAGTCGGGCAGCTACAGCTACATGGGCATGGGCGGCACGTCGATGGCCTCGCCGCACGTGGCTGCCGTCGCTGCACTGGTGCAGAGCGCGCTGATCGCCAAGGGCAAGGACCCGCTGGCCCCCGCCGCGATGCGCGCACTGCTGAAGGAAACCGCGCGCCCGTTCCCGGTCAGCATCCCGACCGCCACCCCGATCGGCA
Organism: Stenotrophomonas maltophilia group sp. SKK55; assembly: GCF_057179845.1. NCBI lineage: Bacteria > Pseudomonadati > Pseudomonadota > Gammaproteobacteria > Lysobacterales > Lysobacteraceae > Stenotrophomonas > Stenotrophomonas maltophilia group sp. SKK55. Next base: position 158,893 of record NZ_JBXUHP010000001.1, on the reverse strand, counting down.
CCGGCATCGTCGATGCCAAGGCGGCGCTGGCCAAGGCACTGGAAGAGCCGTGCACCGAGAACTGCGGGCCGGTGGCGACGCCGCTGACCAACAAGGCCGCCGTGGGGGGCCTGAACGGTACGGCCGGCAGCAGCCGCCTGTACAGCTTCGAGGCAGCCGCTGGCAAGCAGCTCAGTGTGATCACCTACGGTGGCACCGGCAACGTGTCGGTCTACATCGCCCAGGGACGCGAGCCGAGCGCCAGCGACAACGATGGCAAGTCGACCCGTCCCGGCACGTCCGAAACGGTACGGGTGAACAAGCCGGTGGCAGGCACCTACTACATCAAGGTGGTGGGCGAAGCGGCCTACAACGGCGTGAGCATCCTCGCCACGCAGTAAGCCTGACGTGTCGTAGTTGAACGGCCGAGGCCCGTCATCCTGTGTGACGGGCTTCGTCTTTTTACGAAAGCTGGCCGCAGGGCGGCGGAAATCATGGCTTAACTGCTAAAGTCGGTCCGATTGACAGGAGAGTCACGTGAACGCGCTCGCTGCAACCGTTACCGACGATGCCGAAGGCCGCATCCTGGATGCGCTGCTGGCACGCGGCCGGCTCAAGGAAGGAGACCTGGCGCGCGCGTGGCCGCTGCACGCCGAGGCCGGCGGCAGCCTGCTGGGCCTGCTGGTGCGCCTGGGCCTGGTGTCTGAACGCGACCAGGCACAGGCCAGCGCCGAGGTGCTGGGCCTGCCGCTGCTGGAGGGCAAACAGGTGCCGGAGGCCCCGCCGCAGGCGCTGGCCGAGGGACTGCCGCTGTCGCTGCGTTTCCTGAAGCAGTTCCATGTGTGCCCGCTGGAGCTGAATGAACACGGGGTGCGTCTGTGGCTGGCCGATGCCCACGATGCCTATCCGCAGCAGGCCGTGCAGTTGGCGCTGGGGGTTCCGGTGACACCAGTGCTGGGCATGCGCGCGGAGATCGATGACCTGGTCGAGCGCTGGTTCGGCCAGGGCCGCAGCGCGATGGGCGCGATCGTGGAAACCGCCGATGGCGAGGGCGGCGCGGTCGACGATATCGAGCACCTGCGCGACCTCGCTTCGGAAGCGCCGGTGATCCGTCTGGTCAACCTGGTGATCCAGCGTGCGGTGGAACTGCGCGCTTCGGATATCCATGTAGAACCGTTCGAGAGCCGGTTGAAGGTCCGCTACCGGGTCGATGGCGTGCTGGTGGAGGGCGAAAGCCCGCCGGCCAACCTCACCGCCGCGGTGATCAGCCGCATCAAGATCATGGCCCGGCTCAACATCGCCGAGCGCCGCCTGCCGCAGGACGGCCGCATCATGCTGCGCGTGCAGGGCAAGGAGCTGGACCTTCGCGTGAGTACCGTGCCCACCGCGCATGGCGAAAGCGTGGTGATGCGCCTGCTGGACCGTGAAACGGTGGTCTTCGATTTCCACCGGCTCGGCTTCACCGACGCCTTCCTGCCGCAGTTCCGCAAGGTACTGGAACAGCCGCACGGCATCCTGCTGGTGACCGGCCCGACCGGCTCGGGCAAGACCACCACGCTGTACACCGCGCTGAGCCAGCTCAACACCGCCGACGTCAAGATCATCACGGTGGAAGATCCGGTCGAATACCAGATCGAGGGCATCAACCAGATCCAGGCCAAGCCGCAGATCGGCCTGGATTTCGCCAACGCGCTGCGCAGCATCGTCCGCCAGGATCCGGACATCATCATGATCGGTGAAATGCGCGACCTGGAAACCGCGCGCATCGCCATCCAGTCGGCATTGACCGGCCACCTGGTGCTGTCCACCCTGCACACCAACAATGCGGCCGGTGGCATCACCCGCCTGCTCGACATGGGCGTGGAGGATTACCTGCTCACCTCGACCATCAACGGCATCCTCGCCCAGCGCCTGGTGCGCCGGCTGGAGCCGACCCATGCCGAACGCTACGCAGCCTCGCCAGAGGAGATCGAACGCTTCGAGCTGCGCCGCCTGCAGCCGGAGGGACCGATCCACCTTTACCGTCCGAAGCCCTCGGCGCTGGCGCCGACCGGCTACCTGGGGCGTACCACCATCATGGAATTCCTGGTGATGAACGATGCGCTGCGGCGTGCGGTGATGCGTCGCGATGGCATGGGCGAGATCGAGCGCATCGCCCGCGAAGCCGGCATGCGCACCATGTACGAGGATGGCCTGTCCAAGGCGTTGAGCGGACAGACCACCATCGAGGAAGTGCTGCGCGTGACCGAGGAAAGCTGATGCGTGCAGGACGCCGGGGCTGACATGCCGAACTACCGCTACAAGGCGCTCAATCCGCACGGTGAGGTCTTCGACGGGCAGATGGAGGCGGCCAGCGAGGCCGAGCTGATCGCGCGCCTGCAGGACCAGGGCCACCTGCCGATGGAGACGCAGCTGGCCGACGCCGGCGCGATCGGCGGCAGCAGCTGGCGCAACCTGCTGCAGCAGCGCCCGTTGCAGGGCGCTGCATTGCTGCAGTTCACCCAGCAGCTGGCGACCCTGCTCGGTGCCGGCCAGCCGCTGGACCGCGCGCTGTCGATCCTGCTGGGGTTGCCCGAGGACGAACGATCGCGCCGCGCGATCACCGACATCCGCGACGTGGTGCGCGGCGGTGCACCGCTGTCCACCGCGCTGGAACGCCAGCATGGGCTGTTCTCGCGGCTGTACGTGAACATGGTGCGCGCCGGCGAAGCCGGTGGCAGCCTGCATGAAACCCTGCAACGCCTGGCCGACTACCTCGAGCGCAGCCGCGCGCTGCAGGGCAAGGTCATCAACGCACTGGTCTACCCGGCCATCCTGCTGGTGGTGGTGGGCGGCGCGCTGCTGTTCCTGCTTGGCTATGTGGTGCCACAGTTCGCGCAGATGTACGAGAGCCTGGACGTGGCGCTGCCGTGGTTCACCAATGCGGTGCTGCAGCTGGGCCTGTTCGTGCGCGACTGGTGGGTGCTGCTGCTGGTGGTGCCGGCGCTGGTGGCGCTGTTCTTCGAGCGCAAGGCGCGGCAACCCGCGTTCCGGCTGGCGCTGGATGGCTGGCTGCTGCAGCGCCGTGGCATCGGCCGTCTCGTCGGTGAACTGGAAACCGCGCGCCTGGCGCGCACGCTGGGCACCCTGCTGCGCAATGGGGTGCCGCTGCTGGGCGCGCTGGGCATCGCCCGCAACGTACTGGGCAACCGCGCGCTGGCCGCCGACGTGGAAGCGGCCGCCGATGAAGTGAAAAATGGTGCCGGCCTGTCGCTGGCACTGTCGCGCGGCAAGCGCTTCCCGCGCCTCGCCCTGCAGATGATCCAGGTCGGCGAGGAATCCGGCGCCCTCGATACCATGCTGCTGAAGGCCGCCGACACCTTCGAACAGGATAGTGCCCGGCGCATCGACCGCCTGCTGGCGGCGATGGTGCCGGCGATCACCCTGGTGCTGGCCTCGGTGGTGGGCGCGGTGATCGTCGCCGTGCTGGTGCCGCTGTACGACCTGACCAATGCCATCGGTTGACGATGGCACTCCCTGCAACCCCGACACTCCGCAACTGAAAGGACCGTCCATGATTGCCCGTCGCCGACCGATCCGCCTTTCCTTCACTGCCGCGCGCAACCAGTCGGGCATGAGCCTGCTGGAAATCATCATCGTCATCGTGCTGATCGGCGCGGTGCTGACCCTGGTCGCCAGCCGTGTGCTGGGCGGTGCCGACCGTGGCAAGGCCAACATCGCCAAGGCGCAGGTGCAGACCGTGGCGTCCAAGATCGACAACTACCAGATCGACACCGGCAAGCTGCCCGGCTCGCTCAATGACCTGGTGACCGCACCGGCAGGTGTTGGCGGCTGGCTCGGCCCGTACGCCAAGCCGGCCGACCTGAACGACCCGTGGGGCCACGCCCTGGAATACCGCGCACCGGGCGAAGGCCAGCCGTATGAGCTGGTCAGCCTGGGCAAGGATGGCAAGGCCGGCGGCAGCAGCGTCGACGCTGACATCCGCTACCAGCCGTAACCGCGCATGACGTATTTCCTGCCGCGCCGGTTGCCCCACCCGCGCCTGCACGGCAGGCGCGCGGCGGGACTGTCGCTGCTGGAAATGCTGCTGGTGATCGCACTGATCGCGGCGATCGGCCTGATCACTGCCGCCGGTCTGTCGCGCGGCTTCGCCGGCATGCAGCTACGCAGCGCAGGCAAGGACATCGCCAGCCAGCTGCGCATGGTGCGCGCGCAGGCGATCGCCCGCGGTGAACCGCAGCGCTTCGTCATCGAGCCGGCGCGGCGGCGCTGGGAAGGCGCCAACCAGCGCCACGGTGAGGTGCCCGCACAGCTGCAGGTGCAGTTCGAAGGTGCCGCACAGCTGGCCACCGCGCCGGGGCAGGGTGTGATCGAATTTCATCCCGATGGTGGCTCCAGCGGTGGCCGCATCCGGTTGCAGCGCGACGGCGCCGAATGGCGCGTCGACGTCGGCTGGCTCACTGGCGAGGTCCGCTCCGGCCCCTGGCGGGCGCAATGAAGCGGCGCGCGCGTGGCTTCACCCTGCTGGAAGTGATCATCGCCTTCGCCCTGCTGGGCCTGGCGTTGACCCTGCTGCTGGGCAGCCTGTCCGGCGGCGCAAAACAGGTGCGCGATGCCGAGTTGCGCACGCGCGCGGTGCTGCACGCCCAGTCGTTGCTGGCCGAAGCCGGTGTCGACACACCGCTGCAGGTGGGCAGCCAACAGGGTGACTGGGAACAGGGGCGCTATCACTGGGAACTGCAGGTTCAGCCGTGGGTGGAGCCCCGCGCCGGCACTGTCGGGCAGGCGACGTCACCGGGTACTGCATGGCTGGCGGAGCTGCAGTTGCAGGTGCGCTGGGGCGACAGCGAACGCGAGCAGCTGCGCTGGCGCAGCCTGCGTCTGTTGCCGCCCGACCTGGAGAATGCCCGGTGAGGCGCCGCGCCGCAGGGTTCACCCTGGTCGAAGTGATGCTGGCCACCGTGCTGCTGGCCGGCGGCCTGGCGTTGGCCTTTGCCAGCGTGCGCTCGGCGATGGCGGTCAGCCAGCGCGGCGAGCAGATCGCCGCCGAAAGCGAACGCATGCGCGCGGTGGAATCGTTGCTGCGCAGGCAGCTGGCGGCTGCGCTGCGCACGCCGCTGGAAGTTCCGGATCCCACCCGCGAGCCGGTCTTCTTCCAGGGCGAAGAGCAGCGCATGCTGTTCGCCGCCGATCTGCCCGGCTACCTCGGCCGTGGCGGACCCTACCTGCACGCGCTGCAGGTCGACGGACGCGATGGCCGACAGCGCCTGCTGCTGGAGCTGGTGCTGTTGCAGGAAGGCGAGCGCATCGCCGAGAACCCGCCGCGCCCGCCCGAGGTGCTGGTGGAAAACCTGAAGTCGGTGCAGCTGCGCTATCGGGGTATCGATGCCAGCACCGGGCAGGTGACTGACTGGATGCCGCGCTGGGACGACACCCGCCGCCTGCCGATGCTGGTGGAGATCCAGATCGCGCCGGCCCGGGGTGCGCCGTGGCCGCCGCTGGTGGTGGCGCTGCGCGCCGGTGGCAGCGGAGGCGCGCGATGAGGCGTCAGGGTGGGGCGGCACTGGTGCTGGTGCTGTGGCTGATCGCGTTGATGACCGCGCTGGTCGGCGCATTCGCGCTGAGCGCACGGGTCGAACACCTGCAGCAGCGCGTGCTGGATGACGATGCACGCGGGCAGGAACGTGCGCGTGCCGGCCTCGAGTATGCACTGCTGCGCCTGTCGGCCGATCCGCAGCGCGCGCCCTGGCGTGCCGATGGCCGGACCTATCGCTGGCAGTTCGACGACGCCAGCATCGAGATCAAGGTGCTGGACGAGAACGGCAAGATCAACCTGAACCTGGCCGATGTCGCGCTGCTGGCCGCCTTCCTCAAGGCACTGGGTGAAGACGATGCACAGGCCCGGCAGCTGGCCGGGGCCATCATCGACTGGCGTGACGAGGACAGCCTGCTGCAGCCGGGCGGTGGTGCCGAAGCGCAGGACTACGCCGCAGCCGGGTTGCCCTATGGCCCACGCAACAAGCGGTTCGAGACCCTGGGCGAGCTGCAGCGCGTGCTGGGCATGCGCGGCACGCTGTACCGGGCGATGTTGCCGCACCTGACCCTGTACAGCCGCCAGGCGCGGCCGGATCCCCAGTTCGCCAGCGCACCGGTGCTGACCGCACTGGGCCTGGATGCGGATACCGTGCTGGCGCAGCGCGCCCAGCAGGAGCGTGATGCAGATTCCGCTGGCGGTACGACAACGCTTGCCAGCAGCAGCGGCACCTATAGTATCGAGTCCGCTGCCATCGACAGCAGTGGACGCAGGTCGGTGTTGCAGGCAGTGATACGCAGTGGCTCGGGCGGCGTTCCCGGGCGGACCTACACAGTGCTTCGCTGGGAGCAGGGAATGACAGCAAGATGACGGCGTGGCAGGACAGTCTGCGGCAGGTGCAGGGCCGGATCGGCCCGGGCGCTGGCCGTTTCCTGCGCTGGTGGCGGCAGTCGCTGCTGGCCTGGGTACCGGTGCGCTGGCAATGGGCGTTGGGCTGGGGCCAGGCCCGCCTGTTGCTGCAGCCTGAGAGCGACCAGCTGCAGGTCTGGCGTGAGGCCGGTGAACGCCGCGAAGTGGTGGCGCGCCTGCCGTGGCCGCTGTCGCCGGTGGAACTGGACCGCGTACTCGAGCCGCGCCTGCGCAGCCTGCCCCGGGTGTGGCTGCTGCCCGCGGCGGATGTGTTGCGGCGCACGCTGCGCCTGCCCGCCGCGGCGGCCGACCGCCTGCGTGCCGTGGTCGGTTTCGAAATCGACCGGCAGACCCCGTTCGAAGCGTCCCAGGTCAGCTATGACGTGCGTGAACTCGGCGCGGGCGGCGAAGGGCAGTTGCAGGTCGAACTGGTAGCGTGGCCACTGCGGCAGCTGGAAGCATGGCGCACGCGGGTGGGCCAATGGGCCGATGCGCTGGCCGGCGTCGATGCCATCGATGCGCAGGGCAACGTGTTGCAGGTGAACCTGCTGCCGCCCGCGCAGCGCCAATTGCGGCCAGACCCGATGCGGCGCTGGAACCTGCTGCTGGCAGTGGCATCCGTCGTGATGCTGGTACTGGCCGCGGTGCAGCTGCTGGACAACCGCCAGGCCGCCGCCGACGAACTGCGTGCGCAGGTCGAGCGCAGCGCGCGCAGCGCGCGTGGCGTGGCCAGCGAACGCGCGCAGCTGCAGGCGCTGATCGATGGTGCTGCATTCCTTGAGAAGCAGCGCAGCCAGCGCGCCGGTACGGTGGAGATCTGGAACGAACTGACCCGGCGCCTGCCGGAAGGTACCTACCTGGAAAAGCTGGCGATCGAGAACAACAACCTGCAGCTGATCGGCCTGAGCCGCGAGGCATCGCAGCTGGTGCAGCTGCTGCAGGATGCACCGCAGTGGCGCAAGGTCAACCTGACCGGGGTGCTGCAGGCCGATGGCGCGGCCAGTGGCCGCGATCGCTTCACCATGACTGCCGAACTGCAGCCGTTGCCGGCCGCAGCACCGACCCCGGAGGCGGCCGATGCCGATGCCAAGCGCACGCCGTGATCGCTGGTTGGCGCTGGCACTGCTGCTGGCAGTGCTGGGCCTGGCCTATCTGCTGTTGGTGCACCCCTGGTTTACCCAGCCGCTGCGTGCGATCGACGCCGATGTCGCCGCCCTGCGCGAACGCGAGTCGCGCGTGCAGGCGCAGCTGCAGCAGCAGCCGCAGATCGAACAGCGCCTTCGCGCTACCCGCGAGGCACTGCAGCAGCGGCCAGGCTTCCTGCGCGAAGCCACCGCCGAAGCTGCCGCCGCTGCATTGGGCGCCCGGCTGCAGGATGCGGTAGCGATGGCCAGCCCGGGCAACCGCAGCTGCACCATCAGCAACCGCACGCCGCTGACCGACAACCGGCGCGATGCCGAGTTCGTGCGCGTCGCCATGCAGGTGCGCCTGCGCTGCGGCGTGGCCGAACTGGCCACCGTGCTGCACAGCCTCGAAACCGGCAGCCCCCGCCTGTTCGTCGACAACCTCAACCTGATCGCGCAGCGCTTCCAGCAATCGCCGAACGAATCGGGGCTGGGCCTGGATGTGTCCTTCGAGCTGGCCGGCTATCTGCTGCCAGGCGCCGCCGCCGATGGCACGGTACCAGCGCCCGCTGCAGCGCCGACGCCGGCTGCTTCGCCGGCCGAGGCCACGCCGGCGCCCCAGCCGGCGCCCCCGTCCGAAGGGCAGGAGGTGGCCGATGAAGCTTGAGCAGATCAGCCTGCGTACCGGCTTCCTGCTGGCACTGGCCGGCTGGGCGGCGGCGGTCTGGCTGGCAACCGTCTTCGGGCTGGGCAGCCAGCTGCCGGGCGCCGACGGTGATGCCGACGCCGCGCCATCGCTGCCATCGTTGCCGCCGCTGGCTGCAGAGCGCATGGCCAGCGCCGACAGCTACAGCGCGATCGGAGAGCGCCCGCTGTTCGCCGAAGACCGCAGGCCGCGGCCCTATCTGCTGGGGGGCAGCGAACCGGCGGCCAGTGCCGCGTTGCGCCTGACCGGCGTGCTGCTGACCGGCGATTTCGGCATGGCCACCTTCACCACCGAACAGAACCGCTCGCTGCGCCTGCGTCTCAACGGCGAAGCCGTGGATGGCTGGCAGCTGGTCGCGCTGCAGCCGCGCCAGGCGACGGTGATCGGCCCCGGTGGCAACCAGGTCCTGGAACTGGCCGTGTTCAACGGCCAGGGCGGCGAGCCGCCGACGGTGCTGCGCGGTGCCAACGGTGTACCGCCTGCAGGTGCGATCGTTGTGCCGCCTTCGGCGGGTGCTCCGCCGGCGCCGTCCCCGGTCGCGGCCACCCCACCGACGCCGCCCGCCGGCAATGCCCCCACACCTGCGGCGTCAGCTGCAAAAACACCACCGGCCAACAACAACGGTCCCAGCGAAGCGCAGATGCAGGCCATCCGCGAACGCATCCAGGCCCGCCGCCGCCAGCTGCAGCAACAGCAGCAACAACCGTCGCCGCCCCCGGGCGATGGCACCAACCGATAGAGTGAATGCATGAACCTGCGTTTTCTTCCCTGGTCCTTTGCCCTCGCGCTGCTGGTCGGCTGCAGTACGGTGTCCGCGCCGCACGTGCAGCGCAACGGCAACCTGTCGCCCAGCGCCGCTGCCGGCCAAGCGGCCGACGTCGCCGCTGATGCCGCCCGCGAGAGCCAGGGCGCACCGCAGGCGGTGATCCGTCGCGGCACCGGCACCATGATCAACCGTGAGGCCGCGCGCGCACCGGCACCGGCGCTGCATGGCGCCAGCACCGGCGAGGCCACCTTCAACTTCGAAGGCGAATCGCTGCATGCGGTGGTCAAGGCCATCCTTGGCGACATGCTTGGCCAGAACTACGTGATTGCACCGGGCGTGCAGGGCACGGTGACCCTGGCCACGCCCAAGCCGGTCTCGCCGGCGCAGGCGCTGAACCTGCTGGAGATGGTGCTGGGCTGGAACAACGCGCGCATGGTCTACAGCGGCGGCCGCTACAACATCGTCGCCGCCGACCAGGCGCTGGCCGGCACGGTCGCGCCGAGCACCGCGCCGGCGGCCAGCGCACGCGGCTTCGAGGTCCGCGTGGTCCCGCTGCAGTTCATCTCCGCCACCGAGATGAAGAAGGTGCTGGAGCCGTATGCGCGTCCCAACGCCATCGTCAATGTGGACAGCGGCCGCAACGTGATCACCCTCGGTGGTACGCGCGCAGAACTGGAAAACTACCTGCGCACCGTCGAGATCTTCGACGTCGACTGGTTGTCGGGCATGTCGGTGGGCGTGTTCCCGATCCAGTCGGGCAAGGCTGAGCAGGTCGCGGCCGACCTGGAAAAGGTATTCGGCGAAGAGAGCAAGACGCCCAGTGCTGGCATGTTCCGTTTCCTGCCGCTGGAGAACGCCAACGCCGTGCTGGTGATCACGCCGCAGGTACGTTACCTGGACCAGATCCAGCAGTGGCTGGATCGCATCGACACCGCAGGTGGCAGCGCCCGCCTGTTCTCCTACGAGCTGCGCTACATCAAGGCACGCGACCTGGCCGAGCGCCTCAGCGAGGCCTTCGCCAGCAGTGGCAACCGCGGCGCCTCCAGCCCGGCCTCGCTGGCGCCGGGCGCCATCCCGTCGCAGCTGGGCAGTGACGGCGATCGTGGCATGGACAACAACAGCAGCACCCTTGGCTCGACGCTGGGCGGGAGCAGTGGCAGTGGCAGCAGCAACGGCAGCCTGAACCTGCCGCAGCGCCAGCCCGGCAACGTCAGTGTCAGCCTGGAAGTGGAGGGCGACCGCGTCGGCGTGTCGGCGGTGGAGGAGACCAACACCCTGCTGGTGCGCTCGACCCCGCAGGCCTGGCGCTCGATCCGCGAGGTGATCGAGAAGCTGGACGTGATGCCGCTGCAGGTGCACATCGAGGCACAGGTGGCCGAAGTCGCGCTGACCGGTGACCTGAAGTACGGCGTGAACTGGTTCTTCGACAACGCCGTGGCCGGTCGCGCGCTGACCGGCGCACTGGCGGGCCTGACCCTGCCGCCGGCAGCGGGCGGTTCGTGGAATACCTTCGCCGGCGGTGTCACCGGCAACGACGGCGTGGGCTGGGCGTTCACCGGCCACAACGCGGCCGCCGTGGTCAGCGCGCTGGACAAGGTCACCGACCTGCGCCTGCTGCAGACACCGTCGGTGTTCGTGCGCAACAACGCCGAGGCCACACTCAACGTTGGCGACAAGGTGCCGATCAACACCACCACGGTGAACACCGGCGTGGGCACCAGCACCTACAGCTCGGTGCAGTACATCGACACGGGCGTGATCCTCAAGGTGCGCCCGCGCGTGACCCGCGATGGCACGGTGTTCCTGGATATCGTGCAGGAGGTCAGCAGCGCCTCCGACGTGCCGGACGCCTGCAACCCGAATGAGCGCAACTGCAATCCGCGCATCTCGACCAAGAAGCTGTCCACCGAAGCGGCGGTACAGAGCGGCGACACCATCATGCTGGCGGGCCTGATCACCGACTCGGCCACCGATGGCAGCAGCGGCATTCCGGGCCTGAGCAGGATCCCGGTGGTCGGTGCGTTGTTCGGGCAGAAGACCCGCACCAGCCGTCGTTCGGAGGTGATCGTGCTGCTGACCCCGACCATCGTCCGCAACAACCAGGAATCGCGCAACCTGACCGATGAGTACAGCCAGCGCTTCCGCGCGATGGAGCCGCTGAACCAGCCGCGCGCGAAGAAGTAAGGGGGTTACGGCCGGGCTGCGCCCGGCACCCGCAGAGGCTGAAGCTGGAGCAACGGCAACAGCAACAGCAACAGCGGGTTTACTGAGGGATGGCGGGGCACTGTGGGTTTGCGGGGACGCCGTGAATACGTCCATGTAGGCTTGGTCGCCGCATCCATGCGGCTCACACCCCGCAAACCCACAGTGCCCCGCCTTCGACAGTTTCCTGCTGCTGTTGGTAGGTGTCGACCTTGGTCGACACGATCCACGCCATGCGTGGATGACTCTCCATCGAAATCGAATATTTCGAGATCCGAAACATCTGAGCCGAGCATGGCTCGGCTCTACAGAAGGTAGGGCCGACAGATCGCGGAAAACTGTCGAAGGCGGGGTGGGTCCGGTTGTGGGGGCGTGAGCCGCATGGATGCGGCGACCGAGCCTACAGGGACGTATTTACGGCGTCCCCCGCAACCGGACCCACCCCGCCATCCCCCCAGGAACCCAGCTTTTGCTCCGGCTGTTGCTTCGGCTCTGGCTCTGGCTCTGGCCTCTGCGGGTGCCGGGTGCAACCCGGCCGATACCCTCCCAGTGCTACGCTGTGACCACCGACAACCACGGAGGCGGGATGGGGGCGATCGTGTTGTTGCCGCTGTGCGTGGACGATGCCGCGCTGGACCGCTGCCTGGCCGCACTGGATGCCGGCACCGCGCCGGGCACTGCGGTCTGGCTGGCCGATGACGCGCAGGCAGGGCCGCGTGCGCAGGCCGTGGTCGAGCACTGGTTGGCGCATACGCCGTTGCAGGCCGAATACACCCGGCGCGCGCGCCCGCTGGGCGAGGTTGCCCATCTGGACGAAATGCTCCGCGCCTGCGATGGCCTGGACGTGGCCGTGCTGGCGCCGGACAGCGTGCCGTCGCCCGGTTGGTTGCAGCAGTTGCAGGATGCCTTCGCCCGCGATGCCGCCATCGCCACCGCGACGCCCTGGTGCAACGCCGGCGAGACCGCGGCGTGGCCACGGCTGGGCGAGATCAATCCCGAACCCCATGACCCGGCCTTGCTGGCGCATACCTGCGCCACGTTGCCCACGCTTCACCCGGAGCTGCCATCGGCAGTCACCCACGCGGTGCTGGTACGTGGCAACGCGCGCCGCCGTGCCGGTGGCCTGGACGTGGACAGCTATGCCGGCTGGAATGCCGCGCTGATCGACCTCAGCCTGCGCATGGCGGGCCTGGGCTGGCGCAACGTGTTGTGCGAGACCGCGTTCGTCGGCCGGGCAGGAGAGGCGGTCAGCCGCGATGGCGACCTGGAGGCCCTGGCGGCACGCTGGCCGGCCTGGGTGCCGCGGCTGGCCGATTTCCTGATGCACGATCCACTGCACGGTCTGCGTGCCGACCTGCAGCAGCGCATGCGGCAGGCGATAATGCCGAAGGAACAGGGCGACCTGTTCGTCCCGCCCGCGCCGGAGCCTCCCGTTTGAATGCAGCCATTGCCGCCATCGTCGTCACCTACCAGAGTGGCAGCACCATCGATGCCTGCCTGTCGCGCCTGCGCCAGGCGCAGGACATCGCCGAGATCCGGGTGATCGACAATGGTTCGCTGGATGGCACGCTGGACATCGTGCAGCGGCATGCCAGTCATGACCCGCGCGTGCGCTTCGTCGGCAATCCGGACAATCCCGGCTTTGCCGCCGCCAACAACCAGGGCGTGGCCGACTCGCACAGCCCGTGGCTGGCCTTCATCAACCCGGACCTGATGGTTGAGCCGGACACCCTGACCGAACTGCGCAGCCGTGGCGAGGTGCTGGGCGATTGCCTGCTGGGCGTGGAGCAGGTGGACGAGCACGGCCACGCCGATGAAGCGGTGCGCCGTCGCGATCCGGATTTCCTGCTGATGCTGCGCTCGCCGGGCAAGGGTTCGAAGCTGGCGGTTCCGCGCGATCCACACCAGGCCGTGCAGCCGGTGCCGGCGCTGTCCGGCGCGCTGCTGATGATGCCGCGTACCCTGTTCGAGCGCATCGGTGGCTGGGATGCGGGTTACCGCTTGCATGCCGAGGACCTGGATCTGTGCCGCCGCGCACGCGAGGCCGGCGCGGTGGTGGCGATCGCCAACGACCTGCAGGTTACCCATGTGCGCGGCGTCTCCAGCCGCTCGCGGCCATTCTTCGTGGAATGGCACAAGCACAGGGGGCTGTGGCGTTACTTCCAGAAGTTCGAGGCCAGGCAGCGCACGCTGCCGGTACGCATTGCGGTGTGGGCCGCGATCTGGGCGCATGCGGCGATGCTGGTGCCGCGCCTGCTGCGCAGGTCGTTGTAGAGCCGGGCCACGCTCGGCTCAGGCAACAATCCAGCCGGGCGTGGCCCGGCTCTACGGAAGGCGGGCGCGACCACGGTTCACGCCGCCGGGCGCATAATCCGCTCCATGCCTATCATCCAGTCCCTGCTCGACACCGACCTGTACAAGTTCACCATGATGCAGGCGGTGCTGCACCAGCACCCCGGCGCCCAGGTGCAGTACCGGTTCAAGTGCCGTACGCCCGGCATTGACCTGGCCCGCTACATCGACCAGATCGACGAAGAAATCGACCACCTGTGCAGCCTTCGCTTCAGCGACGCGGAGCTGGACTACATGCGTGGCCTGCGCTTCGTGAAGCCGGATTTCGCCGATTTCCTCGGCCTGTTCCACCTCGACCGCAAGTACATCCAGCTGCGCGCGTCGACGGCCGTGCCCGGCGAGATCGAACTGGACATTACCGGCCCGTGGCTGCACACCATCCTGTTTGAAGTGCCGCTGCTGGCGATCATCAACGAAGTCTGGTTCCGCAACACCACCACGGCCGACTTCGCCGAAGGCGAGCGCCGGTTGCAGGCCAAGGCCGCGCTGCTGCGCGATACCCCCGGTTTCGAGCAATGCCGCATCGCCGACTATGGCAGCCGCCGCCGCTACTCGCGCGACTGGCATGCCCGGCTGCTGCCGCTGCTGCGCGACGCGCTCGGCCCGCAGCTGGTCGGCACCAGCAACGTCCACTTCGCGCGCCTGTACGGCATGACCCCGCACGGCACCATGGCCCACGAGTACCTGCAGGCGTTCCAGGCGCTCGGCCCGCGCCTGCGTGATTCGCAGGTGGCGGCACTGGAATCGTGGGCGCGCGAGTACCGCGGTGACCTCGGTATCGCGCTGTCCGACGTGGTCGGCCTGGATGCGTTCCTGCGCGACTTCGACATGTACTTCTGCAAGCTGTTCGACGGTGTGCGCCATGACTCCGGCGATCCGTTCGACTGGGGTGACCGCATGCTGGCGCACTTCCAGCAGCGTCGCGTCGATCCGCGCAGCAAGGTGCTGGTGTTCAGCGATGGGCTCGACATCGCCAAGGTGATGCGTCTGTACGACTACTTCCGTGGCCGCTGCCAGGTCGCGTTCGGCGTCGGCACCCACCTGACCAATGACCTGGGCCCGACGCCGCTCAACATCGTCATCAAGATGGTCCGCTGCAACGGCCAGCCGGTGGCCAAGCTCAGCGATTCGCCGGGCAAGAGCATGTGCGACGACCCGGGCTACCTGGCCTACCTGCGCCAGGTCTTCGAGCTGCCGCCGGCGTAAATACGTCGGCTTACAGGTAGTCGACCACCACCAGGTAGGCGCCCTGCAGCGGCTGCTGCTTCGAAGCCTGCACGCTGTAACGCTCGGAGAAGGCGATATCGCCGGCGCGCATCGCGCTGGCCGACACCGACAGCTTCTGGCCCTGGCGCTTGCCATCGCGCAGCGTCGCGGCCTGGCCATCGGCCAGTGCCGTCACTTCCACCGTCGAGCCCTTGGCCGACGGCGGGCAGGCCGCCAGGCTCAGCTCACCCTGGGACAGGTTCGTCGTGCAGCCCGGCTCGGCGATGCGGCCGCTGAAACGGATGCTGCCGCTGCTGGCCTGGGCCAGCGCACTGACGGACATCAGGGCCACACACAGCAGAATGGAATTCCTCATGACACGTTCTCTGGTTCGGTGTGTCCTAGTTAGCGACAGGTTCGATCCGCCTTTAATAGGACAAATCCGAATCTGCTAGGGCCATCACCAAGAAAGAGTGATGCGCATCAAATAAGGTGATTTCCGCCTGAAAAATGCCTGTTTCCGCGCCTGCCGAACGCGCCTCTCAACGCGTCATCCACGGTTGTCCGCGACCTGGCGGCCCCGTCGTCAAATCTTCCACGCGTCCCAGGCGCTGATTCCGCTTATCACGTCACATTTAGGGCGTCAATGAATTGGCGTTCAGAAAAATAATGAGACTTTCATCACAGTTGTGCATATACTTGCGTCACGGATTCAGGGGAAGGTATGTCCGAGTCCGGCCACAGGTGAGACGCAAGGATGGGTCTTGTTAGCCCGGCAGTGCTCCTTGCTTCCTCCTCTACTTCTCATCTCTTCAGTAGGGTTAGGTAAAAGCGAATGCACAAGATCAACCTCATTGCCGCTCTGATGCTGGCCGCCGCTCCGCTGGCCGCCAACGCCGCCGACGGCACCATCACCTTCAATGGCAAGGTGACCGACAAGACCTGCACCATCTCGACCCCGGGCGGCAAGGACTTCGCCGTGACCCTGCCGACCGTGTCGAAGAACACCCTGGCTACCGCCGGTGCCGTTGCGGGCCGTACCCCGTTCGCCATCAACCTGACCAAGTGCAGCGCCGGCAACGTCGCCACCTACTTCGAGCCGGGTTCGACCGTCGACTTCAACAGCGGCCGCCTGGTCAACCAGGCCTCGGCCAACGCTGCCACCAACGTGCAGCTGCAGCTGCTGGGCTCGAACAACCAGTTCCTGCCGATCAAGGCTGCCGGCGCTGGCCTGGCCCAGACCAACTCGCAGTGGGTCACCGTCGGCACCGACGGCTCGGCCGACCTGAACTACTACGCTGAGTACTACGCCACTGCCGCCGCCACCCCGGGCGACGTCACCAGCAGCGTCAAGTACACGATCATCTACAACTGATCGTAGCCGTACCCGCATTGGCCGGCGTACGCGCCGGCCAGTGCTCCGCGGCCCCTGGCCACACCCCTCGAGCGTAGTACTTCCGATGAAAGCACTCTTTCCCCGGGCGCTGCTGCTGGCAGCGTTCACGCTGCCCCTCTGCCAGAACGCACTGGCCGGCGTGGTGGTCAATGGCACGCGGGTGATCTACCCGGCACAGGCGCGCGAAGTCACCGTGCAGGTCGACAACGTGGGCGACTCGCCCGCACTGGTCCAGGCCTGGATCGACAGTGGCGACGCCAACCAGACCGCCGATACCAGTGATGCTCCGTTCGTGCTGACGCCGCCGATCGCGCGCGTCGAGCCGGGCCGCAGCCAGGCGCTGCGCCTGATCTTCTCCGGCGCACAGCTGCCGACCGATCGCGAGACGGTGTTCTGGCTCAATGTGCTGGACGTACCGCCGTCGCCGGACAACGCCGACAGTGGTGACCAGAATTACCTGCAGGTCGCGTTCCGTTCGCGCCTGAAGCTTTTCTACCGGCCGCAGGGCCTGAAGGGCGTCGCCAACGACGCACCGGCAGCGCTGCGCTGGACCCGCAATGGCGACCGCCTGCGGGTGGAAAACCCGAGCCCCTTCCACGTCACTCTGGCCGAAGTGCATGCCGTGACCGGCAGCAGCGAAAAGGCCGTCGAGGACAAGGGCGCGATGGTCGCGCCGAAGCAGAGCCTGGAGTTCGCCGCACCGGCGGGCACGCAGCAGGTGCGCTTCATCACCATCAATGATTACGGCGGCCGGGTCGAGCACACCGTCCGCCTCGACAGCACCGGGGGCTGAACGCGCCGCGCCGGCCATGGGCCTGCGCATCCCGCCACCGCCGCCGTGCGGCGAATTGAAGGAATGTCAGTGTGATCGGAAACAGATTGACATTGTCGATCCATCAGGCGCTTTGCCTGCTGGTTGTTGGCACGGCCTGCCCAGGATGGGCGCTGGCTGCGCCGGCCAATCTCGGCGAACAGGCGCTGATGGCGCAGAGTGGTGCGGCCAATGCGCGTGCACCGGAATCGGCCCAGTTCAATTCCAGCTTCCTGTCCGGCCAGGCCAAGCAGGTCGACCTGGCGGCCTTCAGCAATGGCAACCCGATGGTTGCCGGCAGTTACCGTGTCGATGTCTACGTCAACGGTGCCTGGCAGGGCCGTCGTGACCTGCAGTTCAAGGCCGATGCACAGGGCCGTGTCGACGCCTGCCTGCCGCTGCCGATGCTGGAGGAAATGGGCGTGGACAGCGAGGCCGTGCTGCTGCAGCAGGACCCGACGCTGCCGACCGACACCACCAGCTGCGTGCCGGTGCAGCAGCGCATGGCCAACGCCTACGGTGTCTACGACAGCGGCAACCTGCGCTACGACCTCAGCATTCCGCAGGTGTTCCTGCGCCGCGAGGCGCGCGGCTACGTCAACCCGGCGCTGTGGGACCGCGGCATCAATGCCGGTTTCGTCGGCTACAGCTTCAATGCCATCGACAGCAACAGCCGTGTCGAAGGTGGCCAGCGCAACCGCAGTGCCTATCTCGGCCTCAATGCCGGCCTGAACCTGGGCGGCTGGCAGTTCCGCCACGATTCCAACCTGACCTGGTCCGAGGGTGACGGCCGCCATTGGCAGAGCATCGCCACCTACGCACAGCGCGGCATCCCGCAGGTGCGCGGCATGCTCACCATCGGTGAGGCCTACACCACGGGCGAGCTGTTCGACTCGATCGGCTACCGCGGTGCCAGCCTGGCCAGCGACGACCGCATGCTGCCCGATTCGCTGCGCGGCTACGCGCCGGTGGTGCGCGGCATCGCCGAGACCAATGCGCGCATCGAAGTGCGCCAGAACCAGCAGCTGATCTACTCCTCCACCGTTTCGCCGGGCAACTTCGTCATCGATGACCTGTACCCGACCGGCTACGGCGGCGACCTGGAAGTGAGCGTTATCGAGGCCGATGGCCGCCGCCGCGAATTCAAGGTGCCGTTCGGCTCGGTGCCGCAGATGCTGCGCGAAGGCGTGTCGCGTTACTCGCTGACCGCCGGCCAGGTGCGCAACAAGCTGCTGGCCGACGAACCCTGGCTGGTGCAGGGCACCTACCAGCGCGGCATCGGCAACCAGCTGACCCTGTACGGCGGCAGCGCGCTGAGCGATGGCTACCTGTCGCTGCTGTACGGTGTCGGCCTGTCCACGCGGGTCGGTGCCTTCGCGGCAGACGTCACCCATGCACGCACCTCGTTCGACCACTACGGCAGCCACACTGGCGCCAGCGTGCGCTTGAGCTACAGCAACATGATCGGCGAGACCGGCACCAACCTGACCCTGGCCGCCTACCGCTACTCGACCGAAGGCTTCTACAGCCTGCAGGACGCGCTGTATGGCCGTGACTCGGACAAGCGCGGCATCGATCCGACCACCCGTGGTCGCCAGCGCAGCCAGTTCCAGGTGACCTTGAACCAGCCGCTGGGCCGTCGTGGCGGTGCGCTGTACGTGACCGGTTCGGTGCGTGACTTCTATGACCGCTCCGGCACCTCCAAGCAGTACCAGGTGGGCTACAACAACGCCTGGCGTTCGGTGAACTACGGCTTCTCGGCGCTGCGCACCGAAGAAGGCGTGCTCGGCCGTTCCGACACCCAGTACCTGCTGTCGATGAGCGTGCCGCTGGGCCGGGGTACCCACCCGGTGTCGTTCAGTGCCGATCTCGGCGTGCGCGACCGCGGTGGCTACGACAACAGCCGCGTCGGCATCACCGGTTCGGCCGGCGTCGACAACAACTTCAGCTACGGCGTGGCCCTGTCCGATTCCCGCGAGGGTGGCACCACGGCGGTCGGCAATGCCGAATATCGCAGCCGCTACTCCGCGTTGAATGCCACCTACAGCCACTCGCGTGATTTCCGCCAGGCCTCGGTCGGTGCCAACGGCAGCGTGGTGGTGCATCCGGGCGGCTTCACGTTCACCCCGCAGCGTGGCGACACCATGGTGCTGGTCGAGGCCCCGGGCGCGCGCGATGCGATCGTCAGCAACGCCCCGGGCCTGCGCGTCGATGGCCGCGGCTACGCCGTGGTGCCGTACGTGTCGCCGTACCGCCTCAACACCGTCACCCTCGATCCGCAGGGCATGGCCCACGACGTCGAGCTGGAAAGCACCAGCCAGTCGATCGCACCGTTCGCCGGTGCCATCAGCTACCTGCGCTTCGATACCCGCAAGGGCAACGCGTTGCTGATCCAGGTACGCAATCCGGATGGCCGCAGCATGCCGTTCGGCGCACAGGTCAAGGATGAGCAGGGCCAGCCGGTCGGCATGGTCAGCCAGGGCGGCCGCCTGTACGTGCGCAGTGAAAAGAACCAGGGTCGCCTGCTGGTGGAGTGGGGCGTCGGTGCCGACCAGCGCTGCACCATCGATTACCAGGTTCCGGCGGGCGCCGATGCGTCCAAGACCGGCTTCATCCCGCTGGAGGCAGCATGCCGATGATTTCTTCCCGTGGCCGCAAGGCGCTGACGGCCCTTGTACTGCTGGGTGGCGCACTGCTGGCACAGCAGGCCAGCGCGTCGTGCCGCATCCAGTCCAGCTGGTTCACCGCGCAGGACGTGACCATGGACATGGGCCAGATCGTGATCCTGCCCAGCACGCCGGTCGGTGGCGTGATCAAGGAGATCAGCGAGCCGATCAACCAGCAGAACAGCGTGGCACGTTGCGACTGGTCCGGTGGCCGTTCCATTGGCGAGTACGTCAACGCCGCGCAGAAGCGTCCGGTGGCCGGCTTCTCGAACGTCTATGAAACCGATGTGGCGGGCGTGGGTATCCGCCTGTACCGGGACTCCGGTGCGATCCAGACCTACTATCCGCACACCATCAATTTCGGCAGCAGCAGCACCATCTCGCTGGTGGGAGGCACCTTCCGCATCCAGCTGATCAAGACCGCTGCCCAGACCGGCTCGGGCGTGATCGCGCCGAACGGCCGCTTCACCACCTACTACTTCGACGGTGATGGCCCCGGTCGCCCGGTGCTGACCTCGACATTCAAGGGCTCGGGCACCACCGTGGTCAGCCCGACCTGCGAAGTGCAGGCCGGCAGCCGCAACATCGCCGTCGACTTCGGCAGCGTGCCCAACACCACCTTCACCGGTGTCGGTTCGCGCGCGGTCGATCGTGATTTCGAGATCCGCCTGAACTGCCAGGGCAGCAATGTTGCCGCCTACCAGAGCAAGATCGGCATCCGTCTCGATGCCGACCAGGACAGCTCGAACATGCCGGGCGTGCTGAAGCTCAGCGCGGCCACCAACAGCGCCACCCGCATCGGCATCCAGATGGTCCAGCGCGTTGGCACCACCGAGCGCGAAGTGCGCTTCGGCCAGACCATCAACGTCGGCACCACCGCGCCGGGGACCAGCGTCATGGCGCTGCCGCTGCGCGCGCGCTATGTGCAGACCCAGGCTGGCACGGTGGGTGCGGGTGTCGCGAACGGCCAGGCCACGTTCACCATCCAGTACGAGTAAGGCCGCCCGGGCGGCTGCCCCTGCTGCGTTCCGCCGCAACGTCGCCCGGCTCACGGGCGGCGTTGACTGCGTCTTGATCTTCCAACGATGAAGATCACTGCCACGACGCACGTGCCATCAATCGATTGTGATGGACGTCGCGAATTTGGAGTTTCCTCATGAGGTGACCGTCTCCTGCCTGCGGGCATTGGACGGTAACGCCGCAAGGATCCAGACGTGGCTACAGCTCCTGGCATTTTCCAGCACTGTCCTTCCGGAGCACCCCGGTGAAGGTCCTGTCGGTGTTCGGCACCCGGCCGGAAGCGATCAAGATGGGGCCGCTGGTGCGCGCCCTGGCCCAGGCTGCGGACGTCGAATCGGTGGTCTGCATCACCGGCCAGCACCGGGCGATGCTCGACCAGGTGATGTCGCTGTTCGAGATCACCGCCGACCATGACCTGGATGTCATGGTGCCCAACCAGACCCTCAATGGCCTGTGTTCCAGGCTGTTCGAGCGGCTTGACGCGCTCTACACGCAGGTCCGCCCGGATCGCGTGCTGGTGCACGGCGATACCACCACGGCGATGACCGCCGCCCTGGCCGCGTTCCACCACCGCATTCCGATCGGCCATGTCGAGGCCGGCCTGCGCACCGGCGACATCAACCGGCCATGGCCGGAGGAGATGAACCGGCGGGTGATCGACGTGGTCGGTCATCAGTTGTACGCACCTACTCCCGGCTCGCGCGCCAACCTGGCCCGTGAGCATCTGGGCGGGCAGATCCTGGTCACCGGCAACACGGTCATCGATGCCCTGCAGCAGACCGTGCAGCGCCTGGATGCCGATCCGGCACTGCGTGCCCAGGCCGACGAACCCTTCCACATGCTCGACCCCGGGCGCCGCCTGCTGCTGGTCACCGGCCATCGCCGCGAGAGCTTCGGCCAGGGCTTCGAGGACATCTGCCGTGCGCTGGCCGAACTGGCCCAGCGGCCGGACCTGCAGGTGCTGTACCCGGTGCACCTCAATCCGAACGTGCAGGCACCGGTCAACGCACACCTGGGCAACCTCGACAACGTGCACCTGGTGCCGCCGCAGGACTACCTGCGCTTCGTGCGCCTGATGCAGCGCGCCGACGTCATCCTCACTGACTCCGGTGGCGTGCAGGAAGAAGCGCCGGCATTGGCCAAGCCGGTGCTGGTGATGCGCGACGTCACCGAGCGCCCGGAGGCGGTCGAGGCCGGTGTGGTGACGCTGGTCGGGACCACGCCCTCGCGCATCGTCGAGGGGGTCAATGCGGCCTTGGCACAGCCACCGCAGCCGACCCGTTTCGACCCCGATGGCAGTCCCTATGGCGACGGCCGCGCCAGCGCCCGCATCGTCGCCGCCCTGCGTGGCGCCTCCCTTCCCGAGTTCTCGCCCGGTCTCCGCAGCGGCGGTGCCGCCCACCACCCTCTCCATGAAGTGACGCCATGAGCCAGACCGGCCGCTATCCCCTGTTTGCATCCGCCGCCGCGTTCGTCCTGTCGGGCGTGGTTGGCAGTGCCCATGCCGCCGACAGCGTCGCCGGCCAGTTCGCCGAATGGAGCGGTGACAGCACGGTGAGCCGGCAGATGACCCTGCGCGAACTCGGTTTCCGCCAACCGTTGGTGCTCAGCGGGCAGGAGAGCCAGCGCGAGGTCTACCTGCCGGTGCCGGCTGGCGTTGCCACCCGCGATGCGCAGCTGCAGCTCGATGGCCGCTATGTGCGTGGCCACGCCGGGCGAACTTCAGGCCTGTGGTCGGTGGATGGCGATCCGGTCGCCGCGCGTTCGATCACCGATGCCCAGGGCGATGCCAGCCAGCTGCTGGCCATCGATGGCGAACCCCGCCAGAACGGCTTCGTGCGGGTCGGTGTCGGCTGGTGGTCGATCGTGTCCGACTATCAATGTGCCGACCAGAGCGCGCCGGCCAATGTGCTGCGGTTGTCGCCGGATTCGCGCTTCAGCTACCGCTTCGATGGGCGTGCCGTGGATACCGTCGCCAAGGCCTGGGGCGCGCTGCCACCGCGGGTGCGCCTGCTGGTGGAGGGCAAGGCGCTGCAGGCGCCCACCTATGATGCCGCCTGGCGCATTGGTACCGCGTTGCAGGCCGGCGGCAAGCAGGTGCAGGTGGTGGCGCTGCCCAAGGTCGGCGACAGCGTCGACCTGGCCGGCATCAGCATCCCGGCCAGCCTGCAGGGCGTGCCGGCGTACGCCGCGCTGGCCGCGGGCGAGCGCGTGCACGCGATCAAGGACCTGGCCGAAGTGGGAGCGCTGCTGTCGTTGCGTGACAGCGGGCCGTTGGCCGCCGATGTGATGATCGGCAGCGATGCATTGCGCGTCGGCGTACGCGCGGCGCTGGATGCGCTGGCCGCACAGGTCGGCGCGGCGGGCACCGATGCGGGCGCAGCGTTTGCCACGTGGCGCGGTACTGACATGGGCGGCCTGGAGAAGCCCGCCGCCAACGCGTCGGTCAGCGTGGTGGCCGTTGCAGGCCGTCCGACGCTGGTGGTCGACCCGGCGGCAGCGGGCAAGGTTGCCGGACTGTTCGCCGAACAGTGGCGCAGCTATGCGCTGGGCCGCAGCCTGCAGGTCAGCGCAGCAGGAACGCCCAAACTGGACGGTGACCAGGTACTGCTGAGCCGGCTCGGAAACATCGCCGGAACCATGGATGTGGTGACCCGCGCCGACCGCAGCGCCAGCTTCGATCTGGGCACGCTGTCGGCCGATGGCCGCCTGCCCGAGCAAGTGGTGATCGATGTCTCGGCGGCCCCCAATGCGGCGGGTCAGGGCGCGGTGGCCACGATCTACCTCAACGACTACCTGCTGGGCGGCAAGGTGCTGTCGGCCAACGGCCAACCGCAACGGCTGGTGGCCAAGGTACCGGCCTACGCGCTGTCGGCCCGCAACGAGATCCGTGTCAGCTTCCTGCGCCAACCGGTACGCCCCTACTGCCACGATCCGGCGACCGGCTATCCAGTCTCGATCCTGCCCAGCAGCCACCTGACCCTGGCCAGGCGCTCGCTGGGCAGTGATTTCGTCGGTGCCAGCAGCCAGCTGTCACGCGGCAACCAGGTGTTCGTGCCCGGCGCCTGGCTGCAGGATGCACCGGCCTCGCTGGGCAAGGTCATCGCGGTGGCCAGTGCAGTGGGCGCTTCGCCGGAGGCGTCGGAACTGAAGGTGGTCGACGCCGGTGCCGCGGTCAGCCCGGGCGCGCCATGGCTGGCCTTCGGCGTTGCACCGGCCGGTGTCGATGTGGCCGGCCTGAAGGATGGCCACCTGCGCGTCGGTGGCACGTCGCAACCGCTGCTGGATGTCAGCGGCCTGGATCACGCCGCGGTGGTGCAGGTGGGTTCGTACGGAGGCCAGCTGGGCGTTCTTTACAGCGACCTCGGCGCACAGGCACCGTCGTTCAGCGCACCGTTCCGGTTGCTGCGCGGCGATCTGGCCGTGCTTGACGGCACTGATGTCGTGCGCGAATTCGACCGCCAGGATCCTTATGGCACTCGCCTCGCGCACGACGGCAATCCGCAATCGAAGTGGGAACGGCACATGGTCTGGTTGCTGCTGCTGGTCGGCGTGATCGTATTCGCGCTGCTGGCCGCCCGCGTCACCCAGGTGCGCCGCCGCAAGTCCGCCAACGCAGGACATTGATCCACCGTGGACGGTCTGTTCTGGAACATCCAGCTGGCCAACTACTACGCCGCCCTGGAAACCACGGCGGCGGCGGTGGCCGTGCTGATCCTGATCTCCAGCCTCGATGACCTGTTCATCGATGTCTGGTACTGGGTGCGCGAGAGCTGGCGCGCGCTCACCATCAAGCGTCGCGACGCGTACCGGCCGCTGACCCAGGAAGACCTGCTGCAGCGGCCGGAACAGCCGCTGGCGATCATGGTGCCGGCGTGGATGGAGTACGACGTCATCGCGCAGATGGTCGAGAACATGATCAACGTGCTCGACTACCGCGAGTACGTCGTGTTCGTCGGCACCTATCCCAACGACCAGCAGACCATCGACGAAGTCGAGCGCATGCGCCGTCGCTACAAGCGCCTGCGCCGCGTGGAGGTGCCGCATGACGGACCGACCAGCAAGGCCGACTGCCTGAACTGGCTGATCCTGGCGATCTTCGACTACGAGAAGCGCCACGACATCGAGTTCGCCGGGGTGATCCTGCACGACAGCGAAGACGTGCTGCACCCGATGGAACTGCGCTTCTACAACTACCTGCTGCCGCGCAAGGACATGATCCAGCTGCCGGTCACCTCGCTGGACCGCGAATGGTACGAACTGGTGGCCGGTGTCTACATGGACGAGTTCGCCGAATGGCACGCCAAGGACCTGGTGGTGCGCGAGAGCGTGTCCGGCATGGTGCCGTCGGCCGGCGTCGGCACCTGCTTTTCGCGGCGTGCGCTGCTGGCGCTGAGCGCGCAGACCGACAACCAGCCCTTCAATACCGACAGCCTCACCGAAGATTACGACGTCGGTGCACGGCTGGCAGCCATGGGCATGCAGTCGATCTTCGCCCGCTTCCCGGTGCAGTTCCGCGTGCGTCGGCCGTCATGGTTCGGCTGGGGGCCGGTGCGCGAGCGCACCCAGCAGATGGCGCTGTGCGTGCGTGAGTACTTCCCCGACAACTTCCGCGCCTCGTACCGGCAGAAGGCGCGCTGGGTGCTGGGCATCGGCCTGCAGAGCTGGGAGTCGCTGGGCTGGCGCGGTTCGCTGGCTACCAAGTACCTGTTGGCGCGCGATCGCAAGGGCATCATCACCTCGTTCGTCAGCATCATCGCCTACCTCATCTTCCTGCAGTTGCTGTTGTTCTGGCTGTTGAAGGCGACCGGGGTGTGGACGATGCAGTTCCCCAGCGTGTTCCAGGCCGGTACCTGGCAGATGAATGTCGCGCTGCTGACCACGGCGGCACTGGCGACCCGCGTCGTGCAGCGCTTCTACTTCGTCAACCGCCTGTACGGCTGGGAGCATGCGCTGATGTCGATCCCGCGCATGGTGGTCGGCAACATGATCAACTTCATGGCCACCGCCCGCGCATGGAAGGTGTTCCTGGCGTACCTGCTGTTCGGCAAGCGCATGGTCTGGGACAAGACCATGCACGACTTTCCCGATGCGGCACAGCTGGTGCAGACCCGCAAGCAACTCGGTGAGCTGTTGACCACCTGGCAGGCGGTGGAACCGGAGCGGCTGCAGCAGGCGCTGGCGCAGCAGCATGCCGGCCGGCGGCAGCCGCTGGGCCGCATCCTGCTCACCCAGGGCTGGCTGGATGATGAAACCCTGGCCGAAGCCATCGCCTTCCAGGGCGACCTGCCGCGTGCGGTCATCGACATCGATTACCTGCGCGCGGGCTCATTCCCGGTCAGCGCCGATGCCTGCGTGCAGTGGCGCATGCTGCCGCTACCGCCGCGGCAGCAGCAGACACTGCGGCTGGCCGTGGCCAGCCCATTGCCCGAAGACGCGCTGGCGTTGCTGAAGCAGGAAACCCGCAGCGCGCACATCGAACAGAGCATCGCCCGCGAAAGCGAAATCAACGCAGGCCTGCGCCTGATCGGCGGCGACCAGCACTGGCAGCTGGACAACGTGCCCTTGCTGGGCGACCTGCTGGTGGAGATGCGCCTGATCGACCACGCGCGCTTCGAGATTGCACTGGATGCGTACAAGCCGCAGCGCGATGGCCGCATTGGCGATTACCTGGTCAAGCAGGGCATCACTACCGAAGAGGCCGTGGCCCAGGCCATGCAGGAGCAGCGCCGGCGTGCGGCCGCGCTGCAGTCGCCGCCTCCCGGAGCCTTGCCCGCATGAAGACCACGCTGCTGTCCACCGTCATTGCCGTGGCACTGGCCACGGCCGCCGCGCCGGTGCTGGCGCAGGCCGATGCGCCGCTGCCGTTGTCCGGTGCGGCCTACCGCGTCGCCGAGCAGGCCTTCGCCGCCTACGAGCGCGGTGATTACGCTGCGGCCTACCAGCAGTCCAGCGAAGCTGTCCGGTTGCGCCCGGACGTGGTGCGGCTGCGCCTGCTGCAGATCTATGCGTTGCAGAAACTGGGCCGGCCGGCGGAGGCGCAGCAGCAGGCGCGCCGTGCACTGGATGCCGGGTTGAAGGATCCGGCCTTGCCGGCACTGGCCGCTGCCACCGCTGCGCGCAGCACGCCCCCGGATGCCCGGGGCGGGCGCGCGCCCTCTCCACCGCGCGCGGCCGGCAGCGGCGCAGACCGCGTCAGGCAGCAGGCCTACACGCTGGCCACCGAGGCCTATGCTGCCTATGACGCCGGGCGCATGCGGGAAGCAGCCAGCAAGGCCGAACAGGCGTTCCGGCAGCAGCCGGAACAGGGCGCATGGGCCCTGCTGTGGGTGGCGGCGCTGGAGGCACAGCAACAGGCCGAACTGGCCGACGCGGCCATCGGCACGGCGCTGCAGCTGGGCGCACCGAACGTCGAGGAACTGCACGCGCGGCGCGCGGCGCTGGCCCGCCAGCGCGCGCTGCTGCAGGCCCAGCAGGCCTATCAGTCGCTGTCCACGCAGAACGATGCGGCGGCCGTCGCGCAGGCGCGTGCCGCCGTCGAGCTTGCGCCGGATGTTGCTTCGTACCGGTTGCTGTTGATCACCGCGCAGCTGCAGCAGGGGCGGCTGGCCGACGCCGAGCGCAGCGCCGACCAGGCACTGCAGGCCGACGGCGGGGATCTCAATGCCCGGGTGATGCGCGGCTATCTGCGCCAGCGCCAGGGCAAGACCGTGCTTGCCAATGAGGACTTCGACGCCGCGCTCGCCATGCCGGG
The DNA here is from genome assembly GCF_057179845.1 of Stenotrophomonas maltophilia group sp. SKK55. Lineage (NCBI taxonomy): Bacteria > Pseudomonadati > Pseudomonadota > Gammaproteobacteria > Lysobacterales > Lysobacteraceae > Stenotrophomonas > Stenotrophomonas maltophilia group sp. SKK55. The sequence continues at coordinate 131,469 of NZ_JBXUHP010000001.1, read as the reverse complement.
GTCCACAACGCAGCAGCGCAACGTGCGCCTGCTGGCCGTGGATGCGGCCCTGGCCGCTGGGGATCGCGCACGTGCGGCTGCACTGCTGGCGCCGTTGCGGCCGGTAGTGCCAGCCGATGCAGGCGATGCACGCGCGCAGCAGTTGCTGCAGCAGGCCATCGAGCAGCGCGCCAGGGCGACCGGATCCAGTCGCGAGCTTCCGCGCATGAGTGCGCAGGCCTATCCAGCGCCGTTCCAGCATTGCCAATCGGATGACACCGCCAATATCTGCGAGCTGATGCCGGCTGACCTGCAGGGCGACGGTGGCGCTGCACAGCGCGCATATGCAGCCTACGCGCGCCAGGACTTTGCCGAGGCCATAGGTGAAGCACGGCAGGCCGTGCAGCTCGCACCGGACGATGCAGACCTGCAAGGCCTGCTGACCACCACGCTGGCGGCAGGCAACCGCAGCCAGCAGGACGAAGCACGGCTGCGCCTGGACGCGGCACTGGCGCAACGCCCTGATGACGCCGGGCTGCTGATGCAGCGCGGCTATCTCAGCCAGAAGGCCCACGAACCGGCGCGCGCACTGGCCGACTTCCGTGCCGCCGAGGCCACCGGCAAGGCACCCAAAAGCGTGGTGATCGACCAGGCGTATGCGAGTGCGGCCAACGGCGATCATCCTCAGGCGGTGTCGCTGCTGCGCAGCGCCATTGATCGCGCCGACGCCGGTGAGCTGCCTCTGGATGCGCATCAGCGCTACAACGTGCGCAATGCCATCGCCAACTATTCGCGCGAGTGGGGCGTGATCGCCTCGGCCGGCTTCCGCGGCGCGCGCCAGGCCGCGACCAATGTCGGCGGCGCGGCGATCAGTACGCCGGGCGATTCGGTGTTCAGCACGCTGGAAGCGTTCTGGCGGCCCCCGGCGTTCAACGACCAGCATGGCACGCTGGAGCTCTACACGCGGCTGCTCAACACGCTGTACGACGAGGGCGGCACCTACGAATCGATCCGCGCAGTGGACCCGTGCACTGGCGAATCGACACCCGACGCACGTGCACGCGCCGACCGTCTCAGCCGTTCGCGTTCCACCACCGGCTGGCCGTCCACCATCGCCTCGTTCGGCATGCGCTACGCCTTCGGCCAGACCGGCCTGAGCGCCGGCATCGAGCGCCGCCAGTTCCTCGGTAGCGCCACGCGCACGGGCGATGTCTATCCCGCCTCCGCGGCCGTGCAGTGCAGCCTGCAGCTGGCCCTGAACCCGCCACTGGAATCCAGCACCCTGGCCCGCTACCGCCTGGCCAGCGGTTCCGGTGCCTGGATGTCCTACCTGACCTACGGCTATTACCACGGTACCGACCTGCGCACCGACGTGAACCAGTGGTGGATGGTCAGCGGCTACGCGCAGGGCGGTTACACATGGGATGACAACAGCGCGCATTTCACCCTGGATGCACTCGATGCCAACGGCATACCAGTGCGGCGGATCGGTGATGCCAATGGGCGCCTGCATCGCGAACAGTGGTTCGCGGCCGCTGAACTGCGCGCCGGACGCAGCTTCCGTTTCGGTGCCGGACAGACCCACTGGGTGGTCACGCCGTATGCGGTGGTGGGGGCGGACTGGCTGGACCAGCGCTCGCGCGTGCGCGACATCCGCTACCCGCTGTTTCCGGTACAGTCGTTCGCGCTCAACGATACGCAGCGCGGCTGGTCACTTGGCGCGGGGCCGGGCCTGGGCGTGCGCTACTGGTTCCGCGAGGACCGCTACAACACGCCGCGTTCCTACCTCGACCTGACCGTGCAGTACCGCTTTGCGATCGGTGGCGGTGATACGCAGCGCGCCAAGGGCCTGTTCGCCACCGCCATCCTCTATTACTGAGGCAGCCCCCACCGCCGCCGCAGCGCCGCCGCCTGCGGCGTGTCCTGGGTCAGCCACGGCTCCAGCGCATAGACCAGCACGTGCTGTGCGCCGCTGTCGCGTGCCCACGCCAGCTGCCGTTGGATCCGCGCGGCATCGGCAGTCTCGCCCTTGAACCCGCTGCCATCAGCGGCGCTGCCGGGCAGTTCGTGGAACAGCTCGACGATCGCGTCGAAGCCGATGTCGTGCGCGTGGAAATGATCGAGCAACGGCTGGAGCTGCTGGACGTTGCCGGCGCCGGCAACGCCCACGCCGTCCTGCACCATCGGTCGCAGCGTGGCCTGGGCCAGTACCGCCTGCCATAGCGTGACCAGGTCGCCATCGGACTGCAGGCGGCTGAAGTAGCAGGAGATCGCGCAGTCACCGCCGCGCGCGCCGGTGGCGTCTGCCAGCCCGTGCAGCCACTGCGCCAGCCATTGCTGGCGGGCCGGATCGGCCCAGTGGTACTGCTCCAGTTCGTAGGGCAGGTACCAGCCCCCGAAGGCCGGCTGCTCGGCCCACGGCGCCTGTGCCAACCAGCTGCGTGCGTGCGCCAGGCTGTCGGCCAGGAACGCCTGCAGCGCGGCGTCGTCGGCGCCGATCGCCTGCCACCAGCGCTGCTGAAAGGGTAGGCCGACACGGATGCGCAGGTTGTTCTGGCTGGCGGCGGTGAACAGCTGCCGCAGGCTGCCGTCGGGCACTGACCAGTCGCCGTCACTGCCGCCGACGATGCCGGTCCATTGCAGCACCAGCTGACGGCAGCCCAGCGTATGTGCAAGCTTCAACGAGCGCTGCCAGTCGGCCAGTCCCCACTGCAGGTGGCTGCGCCAGGGCTGGAGGAAGGTGCCGTCGACCTGCACCGGCAGCGAGCAGCCGGGCAGGGTAGCGAGCGTACCGGCCAACGGCGCCAGCACGGCCGCGCGCAGCAGGCGGCGGCGCAATGGCGAAGACGGATCTGCGGGAAGGACGGGCGCAACCATGCCCGCATCATCCCAGAGCACCGTGCGCAGCAGGTGAACCCAGCAACGGGTAGTGCCGGCCGCTGGCCGGCACCACCACGTGCTTACTCCAACGCGTACCGCAGGGTGAACAACACCGCCACCAGCCATACCGCCGGATGCACTTCGCGCCAGCGGCCGGTGCCGGCCTTCAGCGCCGCATACGCGATGAAGCCAAACGCCAGGCCATTCGCGATGGAGTAGGTGAACGGCATCGCCAGCGCACACAGTGCGGCCGGCACCGATTCAGTCAGGTCGCTCCAGTCCACTTCCACCAGTTCGCGCAGCATCAGGCCGGCCACGAACAGCAGCGCCGGTGCGGTGGCATAGCTGGGCACCATTGCCGCCAGCGGCGAGAACAGCAGCGCGGCCAGGAACAGTGCCGATACCACCAGCGCGGTCAGGCCGGTGCGCCCGCCCACCTGCACGCCCGAGGCACTTTCAGCGAAAGCGGTGGTGCTGCTGGTGCCGAGTACCGAACCGGCCACGATGGCAGTGCTGTCGGCCAGCAACGCGCGGCCGAAGCGCTTCTGCGCGCCCGGCAGCTTCAGTAGGCCGGCGCGGCCGACCACGCCGTACAGGGTGCCGGTGGCATCGAACACTTCCACCAGCACGAACACCAGCACCACCTGCAGCAGCACCGCGATCGGTGCGCCGCCGTCATGGTGCAGCAGGCCCGGCAGGTCCAGCTGCAGGAAGGTGGGCGCCAGGCTCGGCGGCAGCGAGACCAGGCCTTGGTACTGCACGTCGCCCAATGCCCAGCCCGCACCGGTCACCGCCAGGATGCCGAACAGGATCGCGCCGCGGATGCGGCGTGCTTCCAGCACTGCGATCAACAGGAAACCGGCCAGCGCCAGCAGTGGCGGCGCCGTGTTCAAGGGGCCCAGCGCCACCAGCGTGTCCTCGTTGCCGACGATCACGCCGGATTTCTGCAGCGCGATGATCGCCAGGAACAGGCCGATGCCGGCCACGATCGCCGAGCGCAGCGACGAAGGAATGCCCGACACCAGCCATGCCCGCACACCGGTCAGCGACAGCACCAGGAACACCAGGCCGGAGATGAACACCGCCCCTAGCGCCTGCTGCCACGGCAGGCCGGCAGCGCCGACCACGGTGAATGCGAAGAACGCGTTCAGGCCCATGCCCGGTGCCATGCCGACCGGGAAGTTGGCCGCCAGCGCCATTACCGCCGAACCCAGCGCGGCGGCCAGGCAGGTGGCCACGAACACCGCACCCGCATCCATGCCGGTGGTGCCGAGAATCTCCGGGTTGACGAAGACGATGTAGGACATCGTCAGGAAGGTGGTGATGCCGGCCAGCAGCTCGGTACGCACGGTGGTGCCGTGCTGCTGCAGCTGGAACATGCGCTCGAACAGGGACATGGAGATTCTCGCGACGATAAGGTGTCACGACCAACGGTCGTGACCTACCCGAATGCAGAACGTGGGTACCGACCGTTGGTGGTGGGTACCGACCGTTGGTCGGTACGCTTCAAAGCGTCACCACCAACGGTGGTGACCTACCGAAAGGAGAAAGGCCGCGCGAGCGCGGCCTTTCCGGTTGCCTTACTTCAGCGCCTTGAAGCGCAGGCGCTTCGGCGCAGCGTCATCGCCCATCCGGCGCTTCTTGTCTTCCTCGTACTCGCGGTAGTTGCCCTGGAAGAACTCCACGTGCGAGTCGCCTTCGAAAGCGATGATGTGCGTGGCGATGCGGTCCAGGAACCAGCGGTCGTGCGAGATCACGAAGGTGTTGCCCGGGAACTCCAGCAGCGCGTCTTCCAGCGCACGCAGGGTTTCGATGTCCAGGTCGTTGGACGGTTCGTCGAGCAGCAGCACGTTGCCACCCTGCAGCAGGGTCTTGGCCATGTGCAGGCGGCCACGCTCACCACCGGACAGCGAACCGACCATCTTCTGCTGGTCCTGGCCCTTGAAGTTGAAGCGGCCGATGTAGGCGCGCGACTGGATCTCGATGCCGTTGATGTTGAGGATGTCCAGGCCGCCGGCGATTTCCTGGAAGACGTTGTGGTTGCCTTCCAGCTTGTCGCGGCTCTGGTCCACGTAGGACAGCTGCACGGTCGGGCCGATCACGATCTCGCCCGAATCCGGCTTTTCCTGGCCGGTGATCATCTTGAACAGGGTCGACTTGCCGGCGCCGTTCGGGCCGATGATGCCGACGATCGCGCCCGGCGGAATCAGCATCGACAGGTTGTCGATCAGCAGGCGGTCGCCGAACTTCTTGGAGACGTTCTTGAACTCCATCACCATGTTGCCCAGGCGCTCGCCCGGCGGGATGAAGATTTCGTTGGTCTCGTTGCGCTTCTGGTAGTCCTGCGACTGCAGTTCTTCCAGGCGGGCCAGACGGGCCTTGCCCTTGGAACGGCCGCCCTTGGCGTTCTGGCGCGACCACTCCAGTTCCTTCTGGATCGCCTTCTGGCGAGCCTTTTCCTGGTTTTCTTCCTGCTTCAGGCGTTCATCCTTCTGCACCAGCCATTCGGTGTAGTTGCCCTTCCACGGAATGCCGCGGCCGCGGTCCAGTTCCAGGATCCACTCGGCGGCGTTGTCCAGGAAGTAGCGATCGTGGGTGACGGCCACCACGGTGCCGGTGTAGCGCGCCAGGAACTGCTCCAGCCATTCAACCGACTCAGCGTCGAGGTGGTTGGTCGGTTCGTCCAGCAGCAGCATGTCCGGCTTCTGCAGCAGCAGGCGGCACAGTGCCACGCGGCGCTTTTCACCACCGGACAGGTTGGCGATCTTGGCGTCCCACGGCGGCAGGCGCAGCGCATCGGCGGCCACGTCCAGCTGGTTTTCCAGGGTGTGGGCATCACCGGCGGCCAGGATCGCCTCCAGGCGCTCCTGCTCCTTGGCCAGCGCGTCGAAGTCGGCACCTTCTTCGGCGTAGGCGGCGTACACCGCTTCCAGCGCGGCCTGGGCCTGCAGCACTTCGCCCACGCCTTCCTCGACCGACTCGCGCACGGTCTTGTTCGGGTCCAGTTCCGGTTCCTGTGCCAGGTAGCCGACCTTGATGCCCGGCTGCGGGCGGGCCTCGCCCTCGAAATCGGTGTCCACGCCGGCCATGATCTTCAGCACGGTGGACTTGCCGGCGCCGTTCAGGCCCAGCAGGCCGATCTTCGCGCCCGGGAAGAAGGACAGCGAGATGTCCTTGATGATCTGCCGCTTGGGCGGGACCACCTTGGACACGCGGTTCATGGTGTAGATGTATTGCGAGGACATGAGGTCTCCGTAGGCGCGGCCCTGCGCCCGGCCCATCACGGGAACATCCCGTTGTGGCAGCGGGCACAGACTGGAAAGGAATACCGCCAATTATAGCCGGAACCGGTTCCGGGCCGCGCCCGTGGCTGGGGCGCTGGCTGGCCGTGGCCTGAATACTCCGTCACAGTCCTGCAGCGGGAAGCGTTTCCAGCCGGAAACGGTTCAGATCGGGTGCGCAATATGGGCTCACCACCACCCAAGCAGAGGTCTGACATGCGCATCAATCGAGTAATGGCCAGCGCCGTGGCCTCTGTGCTGGCGCTCGGCGCGGTGGCCCCGGCCTTTGCCGACAACGACCACCGTCGCGGCCATGACCGCCGCGAGTGGCGACAGGACCGCCGCGAATGGCGACAGGACCGCCGTGACTGGGAACGCGACCGCCGCGAGGCACGCCGCGACTGGCACCGCGACCACGACCGCTACTACCGTCCGGCCCCGCCGCCGCCGCGCGTGGTCTACCGCCCGGCCTACGGCCCGGGCTACGGCTGGAAGGTCGGCCACCGCTACCGCGATTATTACCGCGGCCCGATCTATGTGGTGAACGACTACCCGCGCTACCACCTGCGCCGCCCGCCGTATGGGCACCACTGGATCCGCGACGACCGCGGCAACATGCTGCTGGTGGCGGTGGCGACCGGCATCATCGCCGACTACATCATCAACAGTCGCTGAGGATCGCGGCCGGGGTCGGATCCCTTTCCAGCGGAAAGGGCTGTGATCCCACAATGTCCCTCGAAACCATACGGGGCCGGATTCCTTCGGGAGTGCCGGCCCCGGCCTTTCCGGCCCCGGCAGGCCGGTGCGGGGCTACAATCAGGGGCTGAGCCGTACCCCTTTCCCTGCCTGCTGGAGTACCCGATGTTCCCGCGTGACGTCCGCATCGAAACCTACGATCCCGAACTGGCCAAGGCCATCGCCGCTGAGACCCAGCGCCAGGAAGACCACGTCGAGCTGATCGCCAGCGAGAACTACACCAGCCCGGCGGTGATGGAAGCCCAGGGCAGCCAGCTGACCAACAAGTACGCCGAAGGCTATCCGGGCAAGCGCTACTACGGTGGCTGCGAATACGTGGACATCGCCGAGCAGCTGGCGATCGACCGCCTCAAGCAGCTGTTTGGGGCCGACTACGCCAACGTGCAGCCGCACAGCGGCTCGCAGGCCAACCAGGCGGTTTACTTCGCCCTGCTGCAGCCGGGCGACACCATTCTTGGCATGAGCCTGGCCCACGGCGGCCACCTCACCCACGGTGCCAAGGTCAATGCCTCGGGCAAGCTGTTCAACGCCGTGCAGTACGGCGTCAACGACCAGGGCCTGATCGATTACGACGAAGTCGAGCGCCTGGCCCTGGAGCACAAGCCGAAGATGGTCGTGGCCGGCTTCTCCGCCTACTCGCAGGTGATCGACTGGGCGCGCTTCCGCGCCATCGCCGACAAGGTCGGTGCCTACCTGTTCGTGGACATGGCCCATGTCGCCGGCCTGGTCGCCGCCGGCGTCTACCCGAGCCCGCTGGACCACGCCCACGTGGTCACCTCGACCACCCACAAGACCCTGCGCGGCCCGCGCGGCGGCATCATCATCGCCAAGGGTGCCGATGAGGACCTGGTCAAGAAGCTGCAGTCGATCGTGTTCCCGGGCATCCAGGGCGGTCCGCTGATGCACGTCATCGCCGGCAAGGCCGTCGCCTTCAAGGAAGCGCTGGAACCGGCCTTCAAGACCTACCAGCAGCAGGTGGTGAAGAACGCTCAGGCGATGGCCAACACGCTCATCGCGCGCGGCTACAAGATCGTCTCCGGCGGCACCCAGAACCACCTGATGCTGGTCGACATGATCGGCAAGGACGTGTCCGGCAAGGACGCGGAAGCCGCGCTGGGCAAGGCCCACATCACCGTCAACAAGAACTCGGTACCGAACGACCCGCGTTCGCCGTTCGTGACCTCGGGCCTGCGCCTGGGCACCCCGGCGGTGACCACCCGTGGTTACGTGGAGCAGGACTGCGTGGACCTGGCCAATTGGATCGCCGACGTGCTCGACGCACCGAACGATGACGCGGTCATCGCCCGCGTGCGCGACGCCGTCAGCGCGCAGTGCCGCAAGTACCCGGTCTACGGCTGATCGGGGAGTGGGGTCGGATCCCTTCCCGCAGGGAAGGGCTCTGACCCCAGCATTGGAGTAACCGCGCATGGATGAGCGCCACCTCAAGTATCTGTACACCGCCCTGGCGGTGCTGCTTGGCCTGCCCAGCCTGGTGATGGGCGGCGCGGCAGCGACCATGCTGCTGCTGATGGGGCTGGGCCAGTTCGGTCACGGCACGCTGGCCTCGGTGACGGTGATGCCGCTGTGGGGCCTGGCCGGCATTGCCGGCTGCCTGGCCTGGTTGTGGCTCAGTGCGGGTTTTCTGATGCAGGGGCGTGCCGGGCTGCACGTGCACCGTCTCTGGTGGTGGATGCTGCTGGCGGGCGGTCTCGCCGCCTTGCCCCCGCTGGGGCTGGCGCTGTGGTGGGGCGTCACCGTGCACGCCGAAGGCATCACCCTGTTGCTGCTGGGCCCGTCGATGCTGGTGCCGACTGCGATGCTGGTGTGGATCAAACGCTGCGCATGACGTGGCCCATGGAAGGGAATCGAACGCGTGGATGAGCGTCTGCACAAACGCTGGATGGCGATCGCCGGCCTGCTGGTGGGCCTGCCCACCGTGGCAGCAGGCGGTACGGGTGCCGTGCTGGGGCTGATGGTCGTATGGGACGGCAAGTACCTGACGGGCGACGAGCACACGCTGTTGCTGCTGTGGTCGTCGGCGGGAATCATCGGCCTGCTGTCGTGGTTGTGGCTGAGCGGACTGTTCCTGTGGCGCGGTGTTGCCGGCCTGCGCCAATCACCGGTTGCCGCCTGGGCCGGCCTGGCGCTGGGCGTGCTGGCCGCGTTGGCCGTGGTTGCCGCCACGCTGTACTTCACCTTCAAGCACGGGGAGATCTCGACATTGGCCTTCCTCGGCTTTGGCCCACCGTTGCTGGTGATGGCCGGGCACCTGGTGTGGCTGCGCTGGGCACGCGCAGCCTCGGTGCCGCCGACACCCGGTTGAGCGCACAGCGCTGACCGCGCTGGAGGCTCTGTTCGGCCGAAATGCAGGCACTTCCGCGCAGACAGCATTTGCTGCGGGGCCCTTTCTCAGGTACCTTTGCGACGCTGCCATGACCGTGGCAATAGGTACTTCCCTGAGCCAGGCGTTCCATGCATTGCCCCTTCTGCCAACATGCCGATACCCGGGTCATCGACTCGCGCGTCTCTGAAGACGGCGCGACGATTCGCCGTCGGCGGGAATGCGAAGCCTGCGGCGAGCGCTTCAGCACCCTGGAAACGGTCGAGCTGAAGCTGCCGGCCATCGTCAAGAGCGATGGCACCCGCGAAGCGTTCGACCAGCGCAAGGTCCGCGCGGGGTTCGACCGCGCGCTGCAGAAGCGCGCGGTGCCCGAAGACAAGATCGAGGCGGCGGTACGCGCGGTGGTGCACCAGCTGCGCATCAGCGGCGAGCGCGAAGTGCCCTCGATCAAGGTTGGCGAGTTCGTCATGAACGAACTGCGCAAGCTCGACCACGTGGGCTACGTGCGCTTCGCTTCGGTGTACCGCAGCTTCGAGGACGTGGCCGATTTCCGCGAGGAGATCGAGAAGCTCGAGCGCGACCTGCCGTCCAGCACCGAACAGCTGCAGCTGCTGGGCGATGTGATCGCCCTGACCAAGAAGAAGAAGGGCTGACCGCCTTTTCCCTGGTAGATGCCAACCTTGGTTGGCACCGATGGCCGCATTCACTGGTGGGTGCCAACCGTTGGTTGGCACTGACGGCATGGATCAACACCGGCGGCGTTACCATGGCCGCATGACCACTTCGTTCTCCGTCCTCGACCACCTGCACATGGCCAACGCACTGCGCCTGGCCGAGCGTGCCGCCTACACCACCCGCCCCAATCCGATGGTCGGCTGCGTGATCGCCCATGGCGAACGCGTGGTCGGGCAGGGCTGGCACCAGCGCGCCGGTGGCCCGCATGCTGAAGTGTTCGCGCTGCGCGAGGCCGGCAGCGACGCCCGTGGCGCCACCGCCTACGTCACCCTGGAACCCTGCGCGCACTACGGGCGCACGCCGCCGTGTGCGCTGGCACTGATCGAAGCGGGCGTGTCGCGCGTGGTCGCGGCGATGCGCGATCCGTTCCCCAAGGTCGATGGCGGTGGCTTCGATCTGCTGCGCAATGCCGGCATCGAAGTTGTCGAAGGGCTGATGGCGGCACAGGCGCGCGAGCTCAACAAGGGTTATCTGTCGCGCGTGGAGCGCAACCGCCCGTGGCTGCGGGTGAAGCTGGCCGCCAGCCTGGATGGCCGTACCGCGATGGCCGACGGCAGCTCCAAGTGGATTACCGGTCCGGCCGCGCGCGAAGACGTGCAGCACTGGCGCGCTCGCGCCGGTGCGATCCTGACTGGCGCCGATACCGTGCTGGCCGACGACCCGATGCTGACCGTGCGCCTGGCCGATACCGAGGTGATGCCACCGCTGCGGGTGGTGCTCGATTCGCGCCTGCGTTCGCTCGAATGCAGCCGCGTGCGCGAAGGCGGGGCCCCGACGCTGTACCTGCACGATGCGGCGGTGAGCGCACCGGATGCGGCCGATGCCGAATTCGCCAGTGTGCCGAGCGTTGATGGGCGGTTGGATCTGGGTGCAGTGCTGGCGCTGCTGGCCGAGCGGGGCATCAACGAGGTGCATACCGAAGCCGGCGCGACACTGGCCGGTGCGCTGCTGCGTGCTGGCTGGGTGGACGAACTGCTGCTGTATCAGGCGCCCACGCTGCTGGGCGATAACGGTCGTCCGCTGCTGGCCGGTCTCGGCATCGAGGCGATGGACCAGCAGCGTCGCCTGCGCGTGGTCGATCAGCGGCAGGTAGGCGAAGACATCCGGCTGCTGCTGCGGCCGTGAGGGACCAGCGCAGAGCAGGGGCTGCGCCCTCGGCGTCAGGTTGATTCGTCCTCTTCTTCGCCGACGGGGCACTGGCCCTTCCACTGCTGCTTCCACCGCGCATGCAGGTCGCGGCAGTACGCGCCCAGTGCCTCGCCCGGCAGTTGCCTGGCCTTCAACCGCAGCTGGCGACGCGTAAACCCGTCGTCATACTCATGGGGCAATACCAGCACGGCGCACTGGTCGTGATACATCAGGAACGCATGGCAGTCATCGTCCTTGCTCATCCACGCATCCAGATGCCTGTCGCTCAGCTGGGTCGACTCGAAGGCGACTGAGGGTTGGACGACGAAAATCTTGGTGGCTTTGAACCTGGACGCTTCGGCCTGCCAGGACGCCATCAGCGCCAGCACCATGATCGCGGTCGACGTCATACGGTGTTTCATGCGGTTGCCCCCGGTGGAAGAGGGCAACAGCATTGACCATGCAGGCGACCCAGGGCCATGCAACGGTTCTGAAAGTGCGGATGCATTCGCCATCCGCGACCGAGAGCCGAGCACGGGCTCGGCTCTACAGGTGGCTTACGCGCACTCGTCGGTCCACATCATCTCGGCGATCGGGCGCAGCGCCTTGCACTCCTGCGTCATCTCATTGGCTGACTTCACCTGCGCCTTGGCCTTCAGTTCCTCGGCCATCGCGTCCACGCCGTTGATCTGGTCGGGTGCGATCTTCGCCACGCAGGCGCGGTGCTGCTGCAGCAGCAGGTCGCAGCCGGGTACGCCGGTCACTTTTGGCGCGTTGGCTGCCTGCGCGTCCTGCATCCAGTCCTCGAACGGGGCCAGTGCACCGGCTACGGTGCCCACCAGGTCATCGAAGTTGCCGCTGTACCAGTAGCCGTTGTCCTTGGCCGGGTACAGGGTGAAGGTGCCGCTGACCGGCACGCGCGCGCCACTCTGCAGCGCCTGGCTGTAAGCGTCGGTGAACTGCTTGCGCGAAGCCGGGCTGGCGTCGGAGGCAAGGCTGGCGGCGAACAGCGGACGTACCTTGCCCAGGTCGGGCATTTGGCAGCTGAAGGTGATCCGCGCCAGCTTCTGGTCTTCCACGTACTCGTTGTCTTCGATCACGCTCTCGGTCGCGCGGCACTTCGAATCACGCAGCGCCTTGGCATACAGCGCTTCGGTGGCGGCCGCGTCGGCCTTTGCGCCGGTGCTGGCAAGCACGACCTGCCACGGTTCGGCCAGCGCCTTGGCCAATGCGCCCGGGTTCGGGGTTACCGCGTCCTGGCCGTCGAAGGCGGGCTTCAGCGCATCGTTGAGGGTGCGGGTCGCGGCGGCGTCGTCTTCCAGCAGGACGCGGGCATACAGATCGAAGGCCTGTTCGGGCGTCAGCGTGGCCGGGGCGGCGCTGGCCAGCAGCGGGGCAGCCAGCAGCGGGGCAGCCAGCAGAGCGCTGGCCAGCAGGGTACGCAGGGGAGTCTTCATGACGGTGTTTCCTGTTCCAGAGGCGCGCAAGCCTAGCGCATCTTTGCGCGGGCCCGACGGTGCCCTGTGATCACGTGCCGGCGCGCGGGGCAAAAAAAAACGGGCCCCTTGCGGGGCCCGTTCGATCGCACGACGAGGAGCGATCGTTGGATCAGAAGCTGGCGCGGACGCCGGCCGAGTACTGGGTGACGTCGCGGTAGCCGGAGATCTCGCCCACCAGACCCCAGGTCTTGGTGAAGTTGATCTGGCCGCCGACGGTGCCGACCCAGGTGCCCTTGAAGTTGTTGCCGCCGTCCATGTAACCGGCCTTGACCCAACCTTCGGTCATGCGCGACGGCTTGCCACGGATGCCCATGGTGACGCGGCCCAGGTTGGTGTGGTCCTTGTTGCGCAGGCGACCGTAGAAATCGGAGTTGACGGTGATTTCGGCCTGCTGGCGGACCCAGGCGGCGTCAGCGGTAAAGTCGACGCGGTCGGTCCACGGCATGTGGTAGCCGATGCCCAGCTCCGGCTGGTTCAGCTTCAGCTTGTAGGAGCCGTAGTCGTAGTTGTACGACTTGCTGGCGTAGGTCCAACCACCGAACACATGGACCTGTTCGGCGATCGCCACGGAACCACGCAGGTAGCCGCCGTCGACCTTCGGGTCGTCCAGTGCGTTGTCGTCAACCTTGACCTGCGTCCAACCGCCTTCGACGTAGGTGTAGCTCAGGGCGTCGGCCGAAGCCGAGAGCGGGGCGGCGGCCAGCAGGGCGGCCACGATCAGCATCTTGCGCATGGGAATTCCTGTGAATTTCAGTCCATTGGCGGGCCAGCCCTCTCGGCTACCCGTGGGCGACCTCATGTCGTCCGCTGCGAATTTTAATGAAAGTTTTACAAATTGCGAGCGACGGCCGTCACAGCTGTGGCATCCAGCCCCGTTCAGCCCGGGCTGGTACACTGGCCACGCCGGTTCGCCGGTACACAAACGTCTTCAGGGCGGGGTGCAATTCCCCACCGGCGGTAGGTGCGCAAGCACGAGCCCGCGAGCGCTCCGGCCCACGGCCGGGGGTCAGCAGATCCGGTCCAATGCCGGAGCCGACGGTCATAGTCCGGATGAAAGAAGACGGTGCCACAGGGCCTTCGCGGCCCTGCGCCCGCCTGTTTGCCTTGCGGCGTTTTTCGCTCACTTTTCGCGGAGAACGTTTCTTGTTTACTGGAATCATCGAAGGCGTCGGCCGTCTGGCCGCACGCGAATCCATCGGCGGCGATGTCCGCTTCACCTTCAATGTCGGAAACCTGCCGTTCGACAACGTGCAGATGGGCGAGAGCATTGCCATCAACGGCGTCTGCCTCACCGTCATCGCATTCGACGCCCGCAGCTTCCAGGCCGATGCGTCCACCGAGACTCTGGGCCTGACCACGCTGGGCCAGCTGGGCGAGGGTGCGGTCATCAACCTGGAGCGCGCCATGCGCCCGACCGACCGCCTCGGCGGCCATCTGGTCAGCGGCCACGTCGACGGCCTCGGCCAGGTGTTGTCCATCCACGAAGATGCACGTGCCCAGCGCTGGCGCTTCGCCGCGCCGGCCTCGCTGCGCCGCTACATCGCCAGGAAGGGTTCGATCTGCGTGGACGGCGTCAGCCTCACCGTCAACGAAGTGGACGATGAAGGCTTTGAAGTCGCCCTCATTCCGCACACCGTGGCCAACACCGCCTTCTCCGCCACCGGCGTGGGCAGCGCGGTCAATCTTGAAATCGATCTGGTCGCCCGTTACGTCGAGCGATTGATGGGTGTGCCGACCAACGGTCAGCACCCACAGGGAGACGCAGCATGAACTTCGCCCCGATTCCGGAGATCCTGGAAGACATCCGCCAAGGCCGCATGGTGGTCATCGTCGATGACGAAGACCGCGAGAACGAAGGTGACCTGATCATGGCCGCCGAACTGGTCAAGCCGTCGGACATCAACTTCATGGTCACCCACGGCCGTGGCCTGGTGTGCCTGCCGCTGACCCGCACCCGCGCCGCCGACCTCGGCCTGGCGCCGATGGTGCAGGCCAATACCGCGCAGTTCCAGACCAATTTCACGGTCAGCATCGAAGCGGCGGAAGGCGTCACCACCGGCATCTCGGCCCACGACCGCGCCCACACCATCCGCACCGCGGTCAAGCCCAATGCCAAGCCGTCGGACCTGCACCAGCCGGGCCACATCTTCCCGCTGATCGCCCAGCCGGGCGGCGTGCTGACCCGCGCCGGCCACACCGAAGCCGGCGTGGACCTGGCCATGCTGGCCGGATTGGAACCGGCCGGTGTGCTGGTGGAGATCCTGAACCCGGATGGCAGCATGGCGCGTCGCCCGGAGCTGGAAGTGTTCGCCCGCGAGCACGGCCTGAAGATGGGTTCCATCGCCGATCTGATCGCCTACCGCCTGGCCACCGAAAAGACCGTTGAGCGCGTCGACGAGCGCGACATCGACACCGAATTCGGCCCGTTCAAGCTGGTGACCTACCGCGACCGCATCGCCCACGACCTGCATTTCGCGCTGGTCCGGGGTGCCCCGGATGCGCAGACCCCGACTTTGGTGCGCGTGCAGGTGGAAAACCCGCTGGCCGATCTGCTGCACTGGCGCCGTGACGACTTCGGCGTGGCCGCCACCGACGCCCTGCGGGCGATCGATGCCGAGGGCGCTGGCGTGATGGTGGTGCTGTCGGCCCCGCGCGATGGCGAAGCCCTGCTGGCCCGCCTGCGCCAGCAGCCGGCGCCGGTGGTGCCGGGCAAGGATAAGGACGTGGGCCAGTGGCGGCGCAACGGTGCCGGCGCGCAGATCCTGTCCGACCTGGGGCTGGGCAAGCTGCGCGTGCTGGGCACCCCGCGCCGCCAGATCGGCCTGGCCGGGTACGGCCTGGAAGTGGTGGAGACGGTCACTCTGTAAGCCGCTTGGCGTGCCGACCATGCCCTGCCCGTGGTGGGTGCCGACCATGCCCTGCCCGTGGTGGGTGCCGACCGTTGGTCGGCACAGCCCTGGGCCCCGCCAGCCACGGCCGGGGCCCATCCACGCTAGAATTACCCCCTTATCGAGTCCCCCAAGCCGCATATGAGCCACTACGAAGGCGATCTTCGCACTCCCGAATCGGCGCGCTTCGCCATCCTGGCCAGCCGTTGGAATGCCCGCATCACCGACACGCTGGTCGCTGGCGCCCGCCAGAGCTTGGCAGGCAACGGCATCACCGAAGCCAACATCGACGTGATCCGCGTGCCGGGAGCCTGGGAACTGCCGCTGGTGGCCGCACGCCTGGCCGCCGCCCACGAACACGCCGCCATCCTCACCCTGGGTTGCGTGATCCGTGGCGATACCCGTCATTACGAGCACGTGGCCGACCGCTGCGCCGAGGGCCTGATGCGCGTGCAGCTGGATTTCGGCGTGCCGGTACTGAACGGCGTGCTGGCGGTGGAACGCGTTGAAGACGCCGAGGCCCGTGCAGGCGGCAGCCACGGCAACAAGGGCGAGGAAGTCGCACTCGCCGCACTGGAAATGGTCAATCTGCTGGAGCAACTGCCATGAACAAGAACACCCAGGGCAAGCCCTCCGGTAAACCCGTCCGCCGCGATGGCGTCGATCCGGTGCTGCGCTCGCGCGCCCGCCGTCGTGCCGTGCAGGCCATCTACGCCTGGCAGATCTCCGGCGGCAACGCACAGTCGCTGATCGCCCAGTTCGCCCACGAGCAGGCCCGCGAAATTGCCGACCTGGCGTACTTCGAGGCGCTGGTGCACGGCGTGCTCGACAACCGTCGCGACATCGACGAAGCGCTCGGGCCGTACCTGGACCGTGGCATCGAGGAAGTGGATGCGATCGAACGCGCGGTGCTGCGCCTGGCCGCCTACGAACTGCGCTACCGCCTGGACGTGCCGTATCGCGTGGTGATCAACGAAGCCATCGAATCGGCCAAGCGCTTCGGTTCCGAGCACGGCCACACCTACGTCAACGGCGTGCTGGATCGTGCCGCCGTGGAATGGCGCAAGGTCGAATCGGGACACTGATCCGATTCCTGTAGAGCCGAGCCATGCTCGGCTCACCGTGCAGCGCACGGTTGCGTCCGGCGGTGCGGCGCGTGATCGAAATGCAGCCGAGCATGGCTCGGCTCTACAAGAAAGCAGAACGCCTCATGTCCCTGGCCGAATTCGCCCTCATCGACCGCATCCGCGCCCGTACCCTCGAGCGCGACGACATCCTGCTCGGCATCGGTGACGACGCCGCGCTGTTGCAGCCGCGCGCCAACGAACAGCTGGTGGTCACCGCCGACACGCTCAACAGCGGCGTGCACTTCCCGGTGGAAACCCCGGCCTTCGACATCGGCTGGAAGACCCTGGCGGTCAACCTGTCGGACCTGGCCGCGATGGGCGCGCGCCCGGCGTGGTGCACGCTGGCCCTGTCATTGCCGGAGGCCTCTGAAGACTGGATCGAGGCCTTCGCCGATGGCTTCTTCGCCCTGGCCGACCAGCACGACATCGCGCTGATCGGTGGTGACACCACGCGCGGCCCGCTCTCGCTGTCGGTCACCGCGATGGGCCAGGTCGGCCGCGGCCAGGCCCTGCGGCGCGACCGCGCACAGGCAGGCGATGACATCTGGGTCAGTGGCACGCTGGGCGATGCCGCCGGCGCGCTGCGCCTGTGGCAACAAGGTGCGTTGAGCATCGCCACCGCCACGCTGCTGGCCGACTACGAAAGCCTGCGCCTGCGCCTGCTGCGGCCGACGCCGCGCGTGACTCTGGGCCTGCGCCTGCGGGCCTTCGCGCACGCGGCGGTGGATGTGTCCGACGGGCTGCTGGCCGACCTCGGTCATATCGCCACGCGCAGCAACGTGGCCGCGCATGTGGATGCCGATTCGCTGCCGATCTCGCACGCGCTGCGTGAACTGCTCGGCCGCGACGCTGCACGCGACTGCGCACTGCGCGGGGGCGACGACTACGAGCTGTGCTTCACCGCCGCCGCCGACCAGCGCGACGCGCTGCACTACCTCGCCGAATCGCTGGACGTGCCGCTCACCCGCATCGGCCGCATCGCCGAAGGGCAGGGCGTGCACGTGGACGGCGAAGCCGCCGACGGCGGTTACCAGCACTTCGCGTAGCCGCAGCGGTACTGCACTGCTGGGTGCCAAGCTTCGGTGTGGGGTCAGATCCCTTTGCGCCGCAAAGAGCTCTGACCCCAAGTGCGCACTATTCTGGTTGACGTGGCATTTGTAGAGCCGAGCCCACGCTTGGCTCATCACGATTCAATCGGATTGCAGCCGAGCGTGGGCTCGGCTCTACAGATGCCATTACACCGCCCGCAACTGCACATCCACATACTCGGCCAGCCCACGGCAGGCCAGCAACAGCCCTTCGCGCGCGCCGTCATCCATGTGCTGGTCGATATCCCCGTCCACGCGCACGCGTTCGGTGGCGTGCAGCAGTTCCAGCAGGAAACTCAGCCCCGCATTGGCGCGGTCGATGCGCGCCAAGGCCAGGCGCTGCCCGGGTGTGCGGTGGCTGCCGGGCCACGGCTGGCCATCGGCGGCATCGCCCTGGCGGATATGCTGCAGGCAGGCCTGCAGGGTGATGGCGCCAGGGCTGTTACCGGTCTGCAGCGCAACGAAGGTGTCTTCCAGCGTGCGGGCCAGGTCATCGGGCAGGCGCGTGGCGGCCTCGCCCAGGGTGGCGAACAGGTGCGGGTAGGGGGAAGCGGTCATGGCGGCGTCCTTGTGCAAGCGGCAAGGGGCCACCCCGCTTAACAGCGAGGGTGGCGGACGGTGCATGGTTCCAATACCGGAGGTCGATGTAGAAGCGCCGGCGGGCACGAGGCCCCCACGCACCGCCCGCCATGTAAGCGCGGACAGAATGCCTGCCGACGCCACCCAACAAGGAAAGAGCGACGCCGGCAGGCAAGCGTAACCAACACATCAACCTAACGGGATTGGAAGCCCGTGCCACCCGTTGTCGGTGGCGCTACATGATTTGCATGAAGCGCCTGTGCTGCCAATGAGAATTGTTGGAAAGTTCGAAAGCGTTGCAGATGGCCCGCTCGCAACGGGGGCGCGCCAATTACGACAAATCATGTAGAGCCGAGCCCATGCTCGGCTCACAGCGCAATGCACGGGGTACAGCCCGATCTGGCCGCAAAGCAGCCGAGCATGGGCTCGGCTCTACAGAAGATGGCTCGCGCGTCAGGCTGCGCTCAGGGGGAGATCTTCGCCTCGGCATCGCGCGGCGTCCCGTAATCGTCCAGCCACTGGAACGTCACCGACGCGGGCATCGCCGCACCACTCGGAAGCGGCAGACGTACCTGCGCGCCCGGTGCGATCATCTCTGCTTCCACCTTGCGGCCGTCGGGCAGGGTCAGCGTGCTTACAGTCACGTGGTAGGCGCTGGGGTTGCTCACCAGCAGGGCACCGGCCTGCGCACGCCATTGCAGTTGCCCGGCCGCATCACGCGGCTTGCCGGGCAGGCCGGCCGGGCGGTGGAACAGCTTCACCCGCGTGCGCACGGCGAACTGCAGCAGGTTCTTGCCGGCGGCATCGGTGGGTTTGGGCGGAATGTCCAGAAGGTTGAAGTAGAACACCGATTCACGATCCGTCGGCAGCGGTGTCTCCGACGGGCGCGGCGCGTAAGTAATGCGGTACGCCTGCCCCTGGTGGGCCTGCAGCAGGCGCGGGTCGGCCGGCGTCAGGCGGAAGGGCGTGCGCACGTTCTCGGGGCGTGCATGGCTGTCGCC
This sequence comes from Stenotrophomonas maltophilia group sp. SKK55, assembly GCF_057179845.1. NCBI lineage: Bacteria > Pseudomonadati > Pseudomonadota > Gammaproteobacteria > Lysobacterales > Lysobacteraceae > Stenotrophomonas > Stenotrophomonas maltophilia group sp. SKK55. Next base: position 112,187 of record NZ_JBXUHP010000001.1, on the reverse strand, counting down.
ATCGTCAATCCAGACCTGCACCATCGCGGCCTTGTCGCCACCGTTGGTGGCCTTCACGGTTACATCGCGGCCTTGGGCCGCGTCATGCACGATACGCGTGCCCTGCAGCGTCACCGCTGCCGATGCCGGCAGCGCCAGGGCGCCAGCCAGCAGCGCGGTCATCCACGTCATTGCACGGATCTTCATCAGGTCGTCCTCCAATAAGGCGCGCCACCACGGGGTGACGCGCAGGGATATGCGTTACTTGTAAAGCACGACGAAATCGCCCGAGGCGTTGGCCGTGCCGGCCGTGGCGTTCTTGCCCGGCGAGGAATACCAGGCGCTGTAGTCCAGCTGGCCCTTGCCGGCGGCTGGAATGTTCACCCACTGCAGCGGGTCTTCGCCCAGCTTCTGGTGGTTGCCCGCGGCGTCGTACAGCGCCACGCCCACGTTTGTGGCCGTAGACGCAGCCGTCAGCGCCAGGTTGCCGGTGCTGCCGTCGGCCGTGCCGCCGAAGCGCACACCCACATCCTGCGCGGCGCCGGAGCCGGTGCAGTCCAGCAGGATGCTGAAGTTCTTCATGCCGGCGCGCTCGGCTTCATTCACCCACGCCACGTCCACCTTGCCCATCGGCACGGTGATGGTGCCGCCGGTGGCATCCACCGAGCAGGTGCTGGTCATCAGCTCGCCGGTGATTTCCAGCTTCTCGGCGAATGCGGCGGGAGACAGGGCCAGCGCGAGCGCGCCGGCGGCAATCAGGTTCAATCGGTTCGACATGGGAATGTCCTCGGTAGGGAATCAGGGGGAATCCGCATTGGACGAACCAGCGGATGCGCACAGTGTTCCCAACTGGGCGGCACGTGGATATGCAATTAGTTGCAAGGTGCTTGCAGGACAGTTGAGTCCGTGCTTGCGGTACAGCGTCCGGTTAAGAAGCGTCATTTCCGACTGCGGCAAGCTGTCGCATGCAGCGTTGGGTGCATCTGCAATGCATTCGATTGACTGCCGTCATTTGTTGAAAACAAGCATGAATTGCGCCGAAACAGAGGCGTGGCTGGAAACCGCGTGGTTTCGTGGCGCGTTGTCGCTTTGCAACAAATTGCATGGGAAGCCGGCCGCACGCTGTCTACGCTTCGGCCCACTTCGACTACGAGCGATGTCGCCTTCGGCCTCATCGAGTGACGCTAACCATGCACATGCGCCTCCTTCATCTCCGCACGCCGCATCGTTTTGCCAGCCGTCCGCTGGGGCTGGCGATTGCCGCCGCCGTGGCAATGGCGATTGCCGGTCATGCCAGTGCCAACGGTGATGATTCCCTGCAGTTCAGCGAGGGCTTCCTGATTGGTGGCCGGGCCATCGACATGCAGCGCTATGCGAAGGGCAATCCCACGGAGCCTGGCGTGTATCCCCTGGACGTGGTGGTCAATGGCCAGTTCCACGACACGCGCGATATCACCTTCGTGGCGGCGCCGGCGCCTCTGGGTGCAACCCCGTGCCTGCCGGCCGGGCTGGTACGCCAGTTGCCGCTGAAGGAGATGTTCCTGGCCGATCTGGACCAGGATGATGAAGGCTGCGTCGCGCTTCCCAGCCTGATCGATGGTGCCACGGTCGAGTTCGATGAGAGCAACCTGCAGCTTCTAGTGAACGTGCCACAGGCTGCGCAGGCACGCGATGCGCGCGGCTACGTGGCACCTGCACTGCGCGACCACGGCGTCACGGCAGCCTTCTTCGATTACAACATCAACCACAGCCGCCACAAGGGCCAGCAGTCGACCTATCTGGGATTGAACACGGGCGTGAACCTGGGCGCGTGGCGGCTGCGTCATCGTTCGTCCTTCAGCCAGGGCAGCCATGGCTCGCGTCACGATGTGATCAGCAGCACGCTGCAGCGTGATCTTCCGGCGTGGAATGCCCAGCTGCTGTTGGGGCAGGGTACGACCGGTGGCGAACTGTTCGAGTCGCTGTCATTTACCGGTGTGCGGGTGGCCAGCGACGAGCGCATGCTGCCGGACTCGCTGCGCGGCTTCGCGCCGGTGGTGCAGGGCGTCGCCGAAACCAACGCGGTGGTGAGCATCCGCCAGAATGGCCACGTCATCCACGAAGTAAGCGTGGCGCCGGGGCCGTTCTCCATCGAAGATCTGTACCCGACCAACTTCGGTGGCGACCTGGACGTCACCGTCACCGAAGCCGACGGCCGCCAGCAGCAGTTCACTGTCAACTTCTCCGCAGTGCCGCAGGCGCTGCGGCCGGGTGCCAGCCGCTTCAGCGTCACCGCGGGTGAACTTCGCGACGCGCGCGGTGTGCGTGAAGCACTGCGCTTTGCCGAAGCTACCTACGCACGTGGCATCAGCAACCATTTCACCGCGCTGGGCGGGGTGCAGATTGCCGAAGACTTCCAGTCCGCACTGTTCGGCGGTGCAATCAATACACCGCTCGGTGCGTTCGGTGCCGACGTTACCCATTCGCGCGCACGCCTGGCCAATGGCGAACAGGTTACCGGCAACAGCTTCCGGCTGAACTACCAGCGCTATATCACCGCAACGGGTACCAACTTCGGTCTGGCAGCGCTGCGCTACAGCACGCGCGGCTATCTCTCCCTGAATGATTTCGCCCAGGCGTACAACGACGACTGGGGCGTCAGTGGCCGCGCGCGCCAGCGCTTCCAGGTGAACTTCTCGCAGCGCATCGGCGAGCGCAGCACGCTCTCGCTTAATGGCGGACAGGTGCGCTATTGGGACAGCGCGCAGCAGCACAACGATCTGCAGTTGCGCTTCCAGACCAGCATTGGCCGCGCCAATCTGAGCCTGTCTGCCATGCGCCTGCAGATGGGCGATGGCAGACAGGACACCCGCTATGCGGCGACCTTCAGCATTCCGTTGGGTTCGGCCCCGCGCGCGCCGCGCTTGAGCACCCAGGTAGCTCATTCGGCACGCGGCGATCAGGGCCAGCTGGGGCTGAACGGAACGCTGGGTGCCGATCAGCAGCTGAGTTACAGCGTGTCTGCCAGCGAATTCAGTGACGGGGCCGGCGGCGCCAATGCCTATGCGTCTTATCGCGGTGGGCAGGGCACGGTCACCGCTGGCTACAGCCGGTCCCGCGACTACAGCGCCTTCAACGCCAACGCGGCCGGCAGTGTGGTGGTGCACCGCGATGGCATCAACTTCGGTGCGCCGGTGGGCGATGGCTTCGCGCTGGTGCAGGCCGACGGCGCGCAGGGCGCCCGCATCGGCTACGGCAGCGACGTGCGCATCGGTCGCAACGGCTATGCGCTGCTGCCGCACGTGAGCCCCTACCGCTGGAACCAGATCGAACTGGACCCGTCGGGCCTGCCGATGGATGTGGAATTGCTGCAGACCTCGCAGCGGATTGCACCGACGGCGGGCAGCATCGTGCGGGTTGCGTTCAATGCCAAGCGCGAACGCACATTGTTCATCGACGCCACCGATGCGCTGGGCCAGCCGTTGCCGTTTGCGGCACGTATCGAAGATGAGACCGGCCGCAGCCATGGCGCAGTGGGCCAGGGCGGTGTGATCCAGCTGCGTGGCGCGCCCGAACAGGGCCAGCTGATCGTCGACCCGGACGGCCCGCATCGCTGCCGCCTGGAATACGCCACCCCGGATGCCCCCGACGCCTATGGGCTGTCGTGGAGCCAGGCGGTGTGCACGCCGATGCCGGCCCCGAGTAATGGGCTGCAGGCCGCCCTGGATGCGGTCGAAGCCACGTCGTTCTGATGTCCTGATTTCATTCTTTCAACCCAAGGAATTCTTTCATGAACCTGTTCAACCGCATCACCCTGTGCACCACACTGCTGGCCGCCGCGCCGCTGGCTCTGGCTGACAGCGCCACCCTCACCATCAGCGGCAAGGTGCTTCCCGGTACCTGCACGCTCACCGCTGCGCCGATTACTCTGGACCCGGTGAAGGCCAACGACCTGACGCCCGGCGCCGATGCGCAGATCAAGGCCGGGTCGCTGCAGTTCTCGGGCTGCGTTGGCGTGAGCAAGGCCGTGCTGTCCTTCGCCGGTACCGCCGCCGACGGCGATGCCACGCGCTGGAAGAACACTGCTGCGAGCGATGCGGCCGACGGCGTGTTGATCTCGCTGCTGTCCGGTACCACCGGCAGCACCTATCTGAAGGATGGCGACACCGGCATTGATGTGCCGGTGACTGGCGCCACCGCGCGTTACGACCTGCGTGCCGCCTATTTCCTGCCCACCGGCGAAGCGCCGAGCGCAGGTGAGGTGTCTACCGAGATCGTGGTCACTGCCGATTACGAGTGAGCTGTTTCTGGCTCGAACGTACCCCAAGGAGACTGATATGAGCGCCAACACCGCCCCTGACACGCGTCCCATCCCGCGCCATGCCCGCAAGCTGCTGGCGACACCGTTGCTGGGGCTGCTGTTCTGTGCAGGCAGTGCAGTTGCCTGTGTCGAGTACGGCATCAACCGCGATCTGCTGCTGGACAAGACGTATGCCACGTACCCGGACGCGGGCAGGGTGCAGTTTGACCAGAAGTTTGCTTCGCGTTCCTTCAAAGATTGCCCGGAGGAGCGGGACGTACCGGTCTTCATGACCCTGGAGATGCCCGGCCTCATCTATGAAGGCGAGGTCACTTTCAGGGGGAAGTCCTATCCTGCGTATTCCGCGGCCCCCGACTCCCCGCTGGTGATGTTCTACCATCACGTCGCTTTTTCTGAAGACGGTCCGCTTCGTAATGGTGAGGAGGTGCCTGGACTGTTCGAGATGAGCGGGGGGACATCCCTTGAAGCGTCGATCCAGTACTGGGCAGTTGTCTTTTCCCGTGGGGGCCGCATGAGAACGCCCCCGACCATGACCGGTTCGATCACGTTGCGAGCGCCATCGGAGCCCTCACTTGATCACCAGTCGATCGTGCAGCTGGATCTCAAGTTCCCAGTCACCACCTGCCCCCTGCAGGACAAGGCCGAAACCCTGCAGGACGTGCAGACTGCAGAGCTGTCCGTACCGGGCTCCACCGCAAAGGAAAAGCTGGTCGCCATCCGCATGGACTGCGGCGTGGACCCGCCGCGTGCGCGGATGACGCTCAGTGATGCTGGCGATGCGGGCAACACGGGAAGCCAGCTGACGCCTACAGCCGATTCGGATGCCGAAGGCGTGCGCGTGCAGCTGCTGCGGAATGGCTCTGAAGTGCAGTTCGGCCAGACCTGGGATTTCGATCCGGGTGTGGGCGGCGTGCATGACCATCAGTTCACCGCGCGCTATATCCGCACCAACGAACCGCTGGTGCCCGGCACCATCAAGGGCGAGGCAGTTCTGAACGTTGACTACTGGTGATGCACGACCCCGTGCTGCCACAGGGTGCACCGCGAAGTACCGACCTTGCGTTGAACAGGAAAATGAAGATGTCCGATCACTCTCGCTCCCTCGTGTTCGTGCCCCTGCATCGGCGCAGCTGCCGCATGGCGCTGCTGGTATTGGTGGCGGCGCTGCTGCCGGGCCTGGCGCAGGCCTGTACCGCCACCATCACCTGGCCCATCGTTGAGGACAGGCAGAAGCCCGGTTACCGCGAGGAGATCCACATGCTGGTGGATGGCGGCACCAACGTCAGCTACAGCGGGTGTCCGGTGGGTGGCGATCTGCAGATGATAGTCAATATCCAGGGACCGGGCCTACGCTGGGTCATGGATCTGCCTGATGTTCCTGTCTGGCCGGTGGATGGCCCGTTGCCGTTGTACGAAACCGGGCCGGATTCCCCATTAATCGGCTTTGCTACCACCTATGACGGCCCACGATTGCCGCTGGCGTTGGGTGACAACACGTTGACTTACCCTATCCGCAACAGCGGCGACAGTTTCATCATCAATGCCTTTATGTTCAGCCGCGGTCAGAAGATGCGCGATACGCAGACACTGGCGTCGGTGCACATCGTGGGGCGCAACCATCCCACTTTCGATGTGACGGTGCCGGTGGACATCAAGATTGCGTTTCCGCCCACCACATGCCGCATGCGCGACGTTTCCGAGGTGCTGCAGGATGTCGCCGCTGCCGACCTCATGAATCCTGGGGACTCTGCTCGGGAAAAACCCGTGTCGCTGCTGATGGACTGCGGCGTCGTGCGGCCACGTGCCGACATGGTCCTGATGGATGCGGGCGATGCAGGCAACACGGGTAGCCTGCTGACACCGAGCGCCGACTCCACTGCCGAAGGTGTGCGGGTGCAGCTCCTCAGTGCCGGCCGGGAAGTACAGTTCGGTACACCGTGGTTCTTCAACCCCGGAGTCGGTGGTGTCCATACATTCGAGTACACCGCGCGCTACCTTCGGGTGAACGAGGATCTGAAGCCCGGCCTGATCAAGGGCGAGGCCGTGCTGAACGTTGACTACTGGTGAGGCGTGCGAGCCATTCGCTCCGGCTGGCCCGGATACCTAACGGCACTTGTTTCTCAGGTTCTTCACGCCAGTATCATGTCATCTGAATGAATGTGGCGGCGCCCATTGCGGGGGTGGAGTTGTGTCCCATGTGCTCGATGGTGGGCAGCATCTCGGGGATGCACGGTGGACGCGTCAAACGGCGTACGGGTGGTAGAACGCTTTGACGCTCGAGAGGTCGCTTCACGAACACTAATGTCGTATGTGTGTCGCAATGTCGCATCTGACATTGCAACTAATTGCATGGTGGGTGTTCAACGCGACATCCACTATGCCGGTCTCGAAAAAAGGAGACCTCAACATGCGATCCCATCAGATCCAATACTCGGCGCTGGCCCTCGCCTTGACGGCGGCACTCGCCGTTGGCATCCCTGTTCGTGCGCACGCACAGCAGGTCATCGCAGACGGCGATGCACAGACCCCGGCAGCGGGGGATTACAGCGCAACCGGCGTGGGCAACCACGCCTTCCATGCGCTCAACGGCGGCAGCATCGTGCCGATGGGTGCGGTCAATGTGAGTGCGGATGGTAGCGGGGCATCCGCAGCCCGTGCCGAAGGGGCTGGCAGTCGTATCGAACTGAATGGTTCGACCTTGGTCACCACCGGTTTTGGTGCCACTACCGCGCTGGCAACGACGGGAGGCGAACTGCATCTGACGGCGACTGACGTCATCAACAAGGGCACCGGCATGGGCGTTGTGGCGCATACCGGCAGCCAGGCAACGCTGCAGGATGTGAACATCCGCATGGAGGGTGTGTCGTCGGTCGGCCTCGCCGGCGGCGGTGACATCACCATGACCGGTGGCTCGATCTCGGCGATGGGGCTGGGCAGCCGCGCGGTGTCGGCCACCGGGGCGAACATGACCCTGACCGGCGTTGCAATTGAGGGCGAGGCGGGCATCTGGCTGGGCACTGATAATCAGCTCGATCTTTCAGGAAGCACCGTGAAGGCCAACGGCATCGCGTTGGACATCAATGGTCGCAACAATGCAGTCACGGTGGCGGACTCCAACTTCCACAGCACCGGCAACGGGACCGCAAACGTCAAGATGTTCTCCGATTCGACGCTGGCAATGGCCCGCAGTTCCGTCATCAGCGAGGGGGACCGTGCGGTCGGTATCGATGCACGAACCGGTACGGTGGATCTGGACCGCGTGAATGTGACCACGTCCGGTGAGAGCAGCCATGGCCTGTATGCCGATTTCACTGGCATCGGCGCCGGCCCGATCATCACTGCGCGTGCGGCCCAGGTTCACACCACGGGTGCGGGTGCGATCGGTGCGGTTGCGCGCCAGGGCGGCAGCATCCATCTGGACGACAGCATCATCCGTACCGAAGGCCAGCAGGCCCATGGTGTGCTGACCGGGGGCAGGGGCGGGATGACGTTGGCCGGTTCGCACATTCGCACCGAGGGCGAGGGCGCCTGGGCTGCGGTGATCAATGACAACGGCAGCCTGGGCATCGACGGCAGTGCGCTGGAAAGCGTGCAGCACGGCGGTGTGTGGGTTCGCAGCAACCGTGACTCCCGTTTGACGCTGTCCAACAATGCCTACGTATCGGGTGGCAATGGCATTGCCATCGCACTGGATGCGGCGGTGGCGGGGCGTTTCGACGTGGTGTTGCAGGGGCATTCGCAGATGGTCGGCGACATCGTCATCACGCCCGAGGACGAGGATGCCGGTCTGGTGCCGCAGTCCGATGTGCACGTGCGCCTGGCAGACGGGTCGCTGTGGCAGGGCACGTCCAACCTGGTGCAGACGATGGCGATTGAAAGCGGAAGCCAGTGGACACTGACCGGTGATGCCACGGTGGGCGAACTGAGCGTACTGAACAGTGGTGTGGCGCTGTCCGACGGCAGTGGCCGATTCAACACGCTCACCGTGGACGGTGATCTGCACAGCGAGGGCGCGACGTTCCTGTTCCAAGGCGCCCTGGGCGGTGACGACAGCGCCTTTGATCGCCTGCATGTGCGTGGCGATACTTCGGGCGATGCAAGCATTGCGGTGAAGAACATTGGCGGCGTTGGCGCTCAGACCACCGATGGCATCCAGCTGATCGAAGTGGACGGTGCATCGTTGGCGACCTATGCGCTTGCCGGCCGCGCCGTGGGCGGCTCCCATGAGTACTTCCTGTTCAAGGGGGGCGTGACTGATCCCACCGATGGCAACTGGTATCTGCGTTCGCAATGGTTTGATGTCTGCAAGGACAATCCGGCCGCGCCGGGCTGTGCGGTGGACCCGGTTGATCCCATCGATCCGGTGGATCCCGTGGACCCGGTGGACCCTGTGGACCCCGTGGACCCCGTGGACCCCGTGGACCCGGTGGACCCGGTGGACCCGGTGGACCCGGTGGACCCGGTGCCGGTGCTGCGTCCCGAAGCCGGGGCGTACCTGGCCAACCAGTCGGCAGCCATCAACATGTTTTCCCATCGTCTGAACGACCGCATCGGTGCCGTTTCGCTGGATGAGGGCCTTGCCGCGTGGGCGCGCGTGGGCCGGCAGCGGGCGGACTTCAGCGCGGTCGGTGGTCAGCTGTCGATTGATGGCAACACCTCGGTGCTGCAGATCGGCAGTGACCTGGTTCGCCGGGGCAATGCAGCGTTCGGCGTGATGCTGGGCACGGGGCGTGCTGACAGCAGCGCAGTGTCCGATCTGACCGGCTACAGCGCCAAGGGTCGGGTGCGTGGCAGCGCGGTAGGTGTGTACGGCACCTGGATGCAGGTGGCTGACGGTACGCAGGGTGCGTACATGGATGCGAACCTGCAGTACGGCCGTTTCGATAACCGGGTGCAGGGCATAGACCTGGAGCCGGAGCACTACGATTCGCGCATGGCCAGTGCGTCGCTGGAGGCCGGCTACACCTTCAACGTGTGGCAGGGTGCCGCCAGCGCGCTGTACGTGCAGCCGCAGCTGCAGCTGAGCCATGTCGATTTCCGCACCGATCGCCACGTGGAGCGCAATGGCACGGTGATCGACCACGCCGATGCCGGTGGCCTGAGCGGGCGTCTGGGCGTGCGTGTGTTTGGCCATGGCACGGCCGCCGGCAACACGGTGCAGCCGTACCTGGGCGTGAACTGGCTGCGTGGCAGCGGCACCAGCACGTTGCAGTTCAACGGTGACACGCTGGGCGCAGACGTGCCGCGCAACCGCTACGAGGTGCAGGCCGGTGCCGAGCTGAAGCTGGGCCAGCGCTGGGGCGCGTGGGGTGGCGTGAGCGTGCAGCACGGCGATCATGGCTACCGCAATGTGGGCGGCCAGCTGGGCCTGCGCATGGCCTGGTAAGCGGGCGTGTCGGGGGCGGCGCACGGACCTCTGTAGAGCCGAGCCCACGCTCGGCTCACCGCGATCTGAACGAAGAGCAGCCGAGCATGGCTCGGCTCTACAACCGCGTCGAGCGGGGGGGCGGGACCTGAACGACGTCCATGTCTGTCGCAATCGTCCATTGAATGACTGCGCAAACGGTGGCGATGCTGCCGCCCTGTCTTCTGCTGGTTGCCCGCATGTCCCCTCCCGAACGTTCCCACAACGCCGCCATTGATGGCCTGCGTGCACTGGCGGTGCTGGCCGTCATCCTCTTCCACACCAACGCGACGTGGCTGCCCGGCGGCTTCACCGGCGTGGACCTGTTCTTCGTGGTGTCCGGCTTCGTGATCAGCCAGTCGTTGGCCTCGCGCACCCATGCGTCGCTGGGCGCGATGCTGCTCGACTTCTACCGGCGCCGCGTGCTGCGCCTGCTGCCGGCGCTGCTGGTGATGCTGATGGCGACCTTCGTGCTGTCGGCACTGTTCATTCCCCGCGCGTGGCGCAATGAGCAGTTCGACCAGACCGGCTGGGCCGCGCTGGTCGGCTTCAGCAACATCGTGCTGGCCGGACAGCAGGACGATTACTTCTCACCCGGCGCAGAACTCAATCCCTTCCTGCATACATGGACGCTGGGTGTGGAGGAGCAGTTCTACCTAGTCTTCCCGCTGTTGTTCTTCGTGTGGCTGCGCGGGCGCGAACGCTGGCTGTGGGCGCGCTGGCTGTTGCCGGTGCTCACCGTGCTGTCGCTGGCGTGGGCAGGCTGGCAGGCGCAGACGGCACCGGCGGCAGCGTTCTATCTGCTGCCTGCACGGTTCTGGGAGCTGGCTGCGGGCGCGCTGCTGCACCAGTGGATGCGTGGGCGCGTGCCGGGCCGGAGCGGTGACACGGTCGCAGCGGTCGGTCTGGCACTGCTTGGTACAGGCGTGGTGATCGCCCCTCAGCTGGCGATGCCGGTGCCGGGCGTGCTGGCTACCGTCGGCGGGACGTTGATGCTGTTGGCAGGCGTGTCGGCATCGGGAACATCGCGCATGGCCCGCGCACTGGGCTGCGCACCGCTGGCCTACCTGGGTCGGCTGTCCTATTCGCTGTACCTGTGGCATTGGCCCCTGCTTGTACTGCTGCGCTGGACGTATGGCCTGCACGGTGCCGCGCTGTGGCTGTATCCGGTGCTGCTGCTGGCGATATCGGCCGCGTCCTACCACTTCATCGAGCGCCCGCTGCGCAGTGCGGCGCCGCTGCTGCGGCTGGCACCGGCCAAGGTGCTGGCGATGGCGTTTCCGCTGGTGGCGCTGTGTGGTGCGGGTGCCTGGGCTACCGTGGAATACCACGAGCAGGTCTCGCTCAGCGTCACCCGCGACGGCTACGCATGGCAGGCGCGCCGCTACCCGGCGTGGCGCCCGCTGGAGCCGGTAAGTGCACCCTCGCTTGAAGGGCGGCGCCTGTTCGTGGCCGGCGATTCGCATGCGGCGGCCTACCGCACGATGACCAGCATGGTCGCGCGCCAGACCGGTATCGAGGTGCGCCAGGATGACCGCGGCGGCTGCAGTTTCGTCAATCTGCTGCGCGCCAGCCCGGCCGATTGCCAAGGCTTCATTGAAGACGCGCTGACGAACATCGAACACGAGGCGCGTCCGGGCGACATCGTGTTGCTGGCGGCCCTGCGTATGCCGGAGCTGCGTGGGTTTGACTGGCAGCGCCAGGATGCGCAGCAGATCTATCAACAGCTGCTGGACGAGCGCACCCCGGCCCATGCACAGGCTGCGCGTGATGAGGCGGATCGTGTTCTAGGGCGTCTGCAGAAGCTGGGCGTGCACGTGGTTGTGGATGCGCCGCTGCCGTTGTTCAAGGCCGGGGCCTATCGCTGCTCGGACTGGTTCAACCGCCACAATCCGGCCTGCGCGGGAGGCCTGAGCATGCCGCGCGGTGATCTGGAGAGGCTGCGTGCACCACAGATGGCGTTGCTGGCCGAGCTGGCAGCGCGCTATCCATCGCTCACAGTGTGGGACCCGCTGCCACTGTTGTGCGGTCCGCAGACCTGTTCGGCAGTGGAAGAGGGTGAACCGCTGTTCTTCGACAACGATCATCTAAGCGGACATGGCAACCGCGTGCTGTTGCCCAGCTTCCGGCAGACCTTGATCGATATCGCAGGCGACAGGCCGGTGTAGAGCCGAGCCCACGCTCGGCTTTCGCGCGCAGCGTGGGAGTTTCGCGAACGGAATGGAGAGCAGCCGAGCATGGGCTCGGCTCTACAGGAGTGTGCGCGGTCTATGTCGGCGGCAGCACCTTGCCCGGGTTGAGAATGCCATCCGGGTCCAGCGCGGCCTTGATTGCGCGCATCGTCGCCAGCGTCGCCGGGCTGAACGCCTGCACCATGAAATCGCGCTTGGCCAGGCCAATGCCGTGTTCGCCGGACAACGTGCCACCCAGTGCCAAGGTCAGCTCGAAGATCTTCGGCAGTGCGGCGTGCGCGCGCGCGTTTTCGTCGGCATCCTCCGGGTGATAGAGGATGTTGACGTGCAGGTTGCCGTTGCCGGCGTGGCCGAAGGTGACGATGGTGAGCGCGTAGTCACGTGCCAGGGCCTGCACGCCGGCCACCAGTTCCGGAATGCGCGACACCGGAACCACCACGTCTTCATTGATCTTGCCCGGCGCGACGCTGCGCAGCGCAGGCGACAGCGCCTTGCGCGCCGCCCACAGCTGATCGCGTGCACGGCCTTCCATCGCCACGTCCAGCTCGATCATGCCGTCGCCTTCGGCGGCACTGGCCAGTGCCTGCAACAGATAGGGCAGCGTGTCGTGGTCACCATCGGCCTCGACCAGCAGCATCGCGCCTGCCTCCGGCACATCGGCACCATTCAACCGCAGCAGCTCCAGGCTGCGCGCATCCATGAATTCCAGGCGGGTGGGCACCACCGGCTGCGACATCAACCGCGACACGCCGGCCGCAGCAGCATCGGCATCGCGGTACAGCACGCGCAGGCCGGCCTGGCTGACCGGCAGCGGGGTCAGTTTCAGCGTGGCTTCCACGATCAGTGCCAGCGTGCCCTCGCTGCCCACCAGCAGGTGGGTGAGGTCGTAGCCGGTGGCATCCTTGGTGTAGGCGCCGCCGCAGCGGATCACATCGCCGGTTCCGGTCACCGCCACCAGGCCCAGCACGTTGTCGCGGCTGGTGCCGTACTTCACCGCGCGCGGGCCGCCCGCATTGCAGGCCAGGTTGCCGCCGATGCTGCAGATCTCGGCGCTGGACGGGTCCGGCGCCCAGAACAGGCCGTGCGGCGCCAGTGCCTGCTGCAGGGTGCCATTGAGAACGCCCGGCTGCACCACCGCGCAACGATCGCCGGCGCGGATCTCGACGATGCGATCCATGCGGGTGAACGAGAGTACGATGCTGCCCGGCTGCGGGACCGCTGCACCGGTAGTGCCGGTGCCGGCGCCGCGCGCGACGAGCGCCACGCCATGCGCGCGACAGGCACGCACCAGCGCCTGCACCTGCTCGATGTCCGCCGGAAACGCCACTGCAGCCGGCCGCTGATGGCGCCATGAGTTGTCCTGCGCATTCGCCTCCAGCGCGCCGTCATCCATGCGCCAGCCCTCCGTGCCCAGCAGGGTGGACAGTTCGGTAACCAATGCGGTGGGCAGGGCAGGACTCATGACAGGTCTCGTGGGGCAGCAGGAGCGGGTTGGATCAGTTTCCAGGCGACAACGGCGCCGGCCAGTGGCAGCCACACCCAACGCAGTTCGGAGAGCAGGGTAGCCACGCCACGTGCGCTGAAGAACTGGGGCGCGAACGGTGACACGCGGATGGGGCGCCACGGCGCGAAGAAGCGGTGTTCGCTCCACGGCCAGGCCAGCGCAACGCCCAGGCCACCGGAGGTCATCGCATCCAGCAGCGGATGGCTGGCGGCGCAGACGAAGACGAATACCGCCGCTTGCACGGTAGATGCCAACCTTGGTTGGCACACACCCGCCGACCAAGGTCGGCGACTACCCAAGAACGCCAACGCCGCGGCCAATGCTGCCAGCACGCCGGCAAACAGCAGTGAGTGGCTGGCGCCGCGATGGCCGAACGCATCGGCATAGGGAATGTGCAGCGCAAAGGCCAGTACATCGGCATCGGGCAACATCGCTGCGATCACGCCGGCGGCCAGCAGGCGCGGTGGGATGCGGCCACGATCAGCGGCGCACCACAGCGCCAGCGGCATAGCGGCATGGGTGATGATCGACGGCATCAGTCACGCACCATGGTCGTACCGGCCGCGGGCGGGCTGCAGGCCCGACGGGTAGTGCCGGCCGCTGGCCGGCAAAGAGTAGCCATCAGCAGTCATCCAAGCGGAACGCATCCCGCAGCCAATGCAGCTGCGGCGGTTCGCCGGTGGCTTCCACCACATCGAAGCGGCAGGGTGCATTGGCCAGCGCCGGGTGGTCCTGCAGGTACAGCTGCGCGGCGTGGGCCAGGCGCCGGCATTTGCGCGCATCGACCGAAGCGGCGCCACCGCCGAAATCCGATCGCGCGCGGTAGCGCACTTCCACGAACACCACGGTGCCGGCATCGTCCATCACCAGGTCCAGTTCACCGCCGCGATAGCGCACATTGCGCGCACGCGGCTGCAGTCCGGCCTGTTGCAGATGCTGCTCGGCGGCCGCTTCCACCGCCGAGCCACGTTGGCTGCGCTCAGCGACCACCGACGATCGGCATCGGCCGGCCGCCATTGAAGGTCGACCAGGCCGGCTGGCGCAGGATGTTGCCGTTGCTGTCCAGGAACAGGGTGCCGGTGGCACCGTCCAGGCCGCCTTCGTTGGACAGTTTGTCCAGGTAGGCGGTGATCTTCCAGGCGTCGGCACCGAAGGCGAACAGGCGGCCGGCCGCACCGCGTGCGCTCGGCAGGGTGCTGGCCACCTGGCTGGCCGACGGCAGGCCGGACACGCTGCGCACGTTCCAGGCTTCGTTCGGATAGACGATGCCGTCCAGCGCCACGTCTTCTTCCACCTTGCCGCTGCCAACGGTCAGCTGCGAGGTGCCGACGCGGGTCGCGCCGCCTGCACCGGCCAGCGCCAGCTGCGGCGCCAGCAGGCGCGCCTGCGGCGCACGCACGGCGAGGAATACGGCATCGACCTGGCCGGCGTTGCGCACCTGCGCGCCGACATCGCCGACGGCATCGGTGACGCCGATCGTGGCCACCACCTGGCCACCGCGCTGCGCGAAGCGCTGGGCAAAGGCGGCGGCGGCACGGCGGCCGGTGTCGTCAGCGCTGTTGATCACCAGCGCCTTGCCGCGCTCGCGGCCACGCAGGTACTCGGCGGCGACGATGCCGTCGTCTTCCGGTGCCAGCGAGAAGCCGGCACTGCCGGCCGGCGGTGCGTCCTTGCCGCGGTTCAGGGCCAGCACCGGCACCTGCAGCTGCTGGCGGCCGTACACCGCGTCCACTTCGTCGCGGCCCAGCGGGCCGACCACGAAGTCGGCACCGGAGGCGACGGCCTTGTCATAGGCGGCCAGGGCACCGGCCGGGGTGCCGGCGGTGTCGAAGAAGTTGATGTCCGGGCGGCGGCGGCTTTCACCGTAATAAGCGCTCAACAGGCCATCGCGCACCGGCTGTGCGGCGGTGGCCAGGCGGCCGCTGAGCGGCAGCAGCACGGCCAGCTTGGCCGGCGGGCGGTAACCGTCGCTCATCGCCGGCGGGCGCTTGCTGGTGTCGAACTGGGCCGCGCCATCGCGGTCGAACGGGCGCGGCAGCGGCAGGCCGCGCGCGATCAGCGCACGGCCGGCGAAGTTGTAGAGCGGGTCGTTGGCCGGCAGGGCGGCGGCACGGCTGCGCAGGGTGGCGTCGTCGAGGGTGCCGAGCAGGCCGGCAATGGCGGCCTGGTTCTCGCTGCGCGCGCTGCCGGTCAGGCTGGAATGGGCGCGGGCGCGCTCGGTGGCGGCACCGAAGGCATCGCCGGTGCCCTGCAGGGCACTGGCGCGGGCCAGGTACCAGCGCGTACGCAGCGCCGGCAGCACGTTATCGCCGTGGTCCTTCAGCAGGGCCAGTGCCTGCGCCGGCTGCTTGTCGGCCAAGGCGAGCTCGGCACCGGTCAGCTGGTAGCGCTGCAGGCTGGCGCCGGACAGCTGGCGTGCGGTGAGCTGGCCGAGCAGGCTGCGCGCGCGGGCACTGTCGCCGGCCAGGTGCCAGGCCCAAGCGGCATCGGCCAGGGCGTTGCTGCGGGCGCCGCCGCGCAGCGTGGCGGCCAGGCCTTCCAGCTGCAGTGCGGCGTCGTGCGGCTTGCCCTGTTCGATCAGCGCCAGCGCCTGGCTCTGGGCCGGCGAATCGGGCGTGCTGGTCAGGCTGGTGGTGGCACAACCGGCCAACAGCATCAGCGACAACGACAGGGCGGAGATCCGTGCGGCGGGCTTGTTCATGATCGGGTCCATGCGATGAGGGCAGCGGCCTTGGCCGGGTACACGCTACGATTCTACCCTTGCCCCGTGAGTACCGCTGAAATGAGTGTCCCAACCCTGTACGTCGTCGCCACCCCGATCGGCAACCTGGCCGATCTGAGCCCGCGCGCGCAGGAGGTGCTGCGTTCGGTGGCGGCCATCTGTGCCGAGGACACCCGCCGCAGCGGCCAGCTGCTGTCCCACTTCGGCATCCAGCAACCGCTGGTGGCCCTGCACGAACACAATGAAGAGGCCCTGGCGCAGCGCCTGGTGTCGCGCCTGCAGGCCGGCGAGTCGCTGGCGCTGGTCAGCGATGCCGGCACCCCGCTGGTCAGCGATCCCGGGTTCCGCCTGGTGCGCGCGGCCCGCGCGGCGGGCATCAAGGTCAGTCCGGTTCCCGGTGCCTGCGCCGCCATCGCCGCGCTGAGCGTGGCCGGCCTGCCCAGCGACCGTTTCAGTTTCGAGGGCTTCCTGCCGGCCAAGGCCAGCGGCCGCCGCGACCGCCTGCAGGCGCTGGCCGGCGAAGTGCGCACGATGGTGTTCTACGAATCCTCGCACCGCATCGCCGAGTCGCTGGCCGACATGGCGGCGATCTTCGGCGGCGAACGCCCGGCGGTGCTGGCCCGCGAGCTGACCAAGCTGTTCGAGACCGTCCTTGATGGTGACCTGGCCGGCCTGCTGGCCAGGGTCGAGGCCGACGAGAACCAGCGCAAGGGCGAGTTCGTAGTGATGGTGCAGGGGGCGGGTGACGATGAGGAAGCGCAGCTGGCACACGGCCGTCGCGTCTACGCGAAGCTGAGCGAGCACCTGCCGCCGTCAACTGCCGCCAAGCTGGCTGCTGAGTTGACCGGCGCACCGCGCAAGGCGCTGTACGGGAGTTGATGGATCGCTCCGGGCCATGCCTGGGCAGCGCGCGGCGCGAAATGCGAAACGGTTCGGATCCGCCGGAGGGTCGCCGATCTCTGGCGAGTGAATGTGCTCACGTGCGCAGCTGAGGGGCGAATCAGGGGCCAGGCAATGTCGTGATGAGCATCAATGATCGACCCACTGATGATCGTACGAACCCAGCAGCCTTTGGCATGACGGGACGTCCTGTAGAGCGACATTGAGATCAGTCGAGCCCGTGCGGATACTCCCGATGCGGAAGGGTGTCCGTAGTGTGACCCCATTTCCGAGGCCTCTGACGCGTGAGGACCGGTGCTCGGGATGTCCTCAAACGCCTGGCTTGGGCGAAGACGCTCCGGCACACGCCTCTTCATCCCCCACTTGGGAGTAATTGTTCGAGATGGCATTGACAGCCTACCTTCAAGCTCATTTCCTGCCAAAGGATGCGTTCGCCGCATTCTGCAATGTGTCAGAAGAAAGACTCAGTCGCCTGATTGCAGTGGGCGCGGTGCCGCAGCCCACCTACACCTGCGAGGAAGGCACCATCCGGTCTGCAGTGTTCGGCTCCATTCCCATCAGCGAAGACCTTGTGGGGGAGTACTTCCGTACCGATTGCGCACGCTGGACACGCATCGCCGATCATGCACCACCGGGCAGTGAGCGGGCGGCTGTGGTCGACGTTCTGCTGCAGGAGCTCGAGGGCTACATGACAGCCGTGCTTGGGGATGCCAACGCTGCGCACGACAAGGCGCAACTGCTGCTCCCGCACTTCTTCAACGGGACCTTCGGTCTGTGTATCGCAGATCCGTCCACCGGCGCCGGCATCGCAAGAAAGGAGCTGCTCCAGGAACAACTGGTCGCACTCGCCAGTGACACCCACACGCCTCTCGACGCGCGTGTCGACAGGCAGGCGCTGCTGGCATTGATCGACGATTATGCGCGTGCGTCGATGCCGTTTTCGCCGGCCGAGTATGACCGTAGCAGCAGAAAGCGGTTGGTCGACGATCTTCGCCGGGAGCTGGGCGAAAAGTCCTGAAAGGGCGTACAGACCTGCATGGCTCGTTCACAGACTGGGACGCTGGAACACGGCAGCGGCCGAATTCCGGGGGGCTAAGGGGCGAAGCTCTCAAATTTCCTTCAGGGAGGAAAGACAGATGTTTGAAAAGGGACTGTTCCTGCTGTTCGCACTGGCCGATGTGCCAGCTCCTGCAGCTGAAGCGCCGCCACCTGCAGCCATTACCGAAGCCGATCTGGGCCCGGACTATGTCGGCTACCTGCTGTTCGATCCGGGGTTGGTCGAGTTCAATCGGCTGCAGTCGGTTCGCGATTACGGCAATTACCTGACCTACCGCGCGGCACGTGACGCGTTGGAGAGCTACGAGGCATGTCTGCAGGTGGGGGCCGACAACCACGCGCAGATCGAGGCGGCCTACCAGCAGTTGGTGAACAGCCAGCAGCGGTACGTCAGCGCGGCGCAATGGCGCGACCTGCGGCAGGCCCTGCGTGCGAGGCGCGAGCCGGTGCCCGAGCGCGCGTCGTGGCAATGCGCCGCATTCGTGGACAACGCGCCCTATTTCGATGCGGGGTTGGACGATGCACTGCTGGGCGCCACCGAATTGGCGCGCGAGCAGGCCGGGGAAGGGGATTCGCGTAGCGACGCGCTGCGCCCGGTCCTCGGCGTTCAGATGGGGGGCGCGACCGTGATCGAATCCGAGCCTGACGAGGGTCCGGCCCATCGCGCCGGCCTGCGCAAGGGGGATGAGGTGCTGGCCGTGGCGGGTACCCGAGTGAAGACCGTCTTCGGTGTCGGCCAAGCGTTGAAAGCCCACGCGCCTGGCGATCGCGTGGACGTGCGCGTTCGCCGCATTGAATGGGACGGTTCGCAACCGCAGGTGCGGGAATTGATCGTAGGTGTGGTGCTGGAGTCGCGGGCGGTGGTGATGGCGAGGGCGAAGGGCCGCTAGAGCCACGCCACGCGTGGATGAACCGGCCGCCGCGATCGGCACGGCAGGAAGGGCGTGCGTACGCTAGAATACGCGCTGGCGGAGCCGGCCAGACAGTCGCGTCATCCCTTCGGGGGTGCCGAGGAAAGTCCGGGCTCCATAGGGCAAGGTGCCAGGTAACGCCTGGGCGGCGCAAGCCGACGGAAAGTGCAACAGAAAGATACCGCCTACGTCTTCTTCGGAAGGCCGGTAAGGGTGAAATGGTGCGGTAAGAGCGCACCGCGAGTCTGGCAACAGACCGGCACGGCAAACCCCACCTGGAGCAAGACCAAATAGGGATCCTTTGGCGCGGCCCGCGTTGGATCCGGGTAGGTTGCTTGAGCGTTGCGGTGACGTAACGCCTAGAGGAATGACTGTCCACGACAGAACCCGGCTTATCGGCCGGCTCCGCCTCTTTTTCCGGTAAGCCGAGCACGGCTCGGCTCTACAGTACAGCCGAGCCATGCTCGGCTGCTTTCCGTCCAGACGCTCGGGATGTTGTTCAGCCCGGCGTGCGGTACTGCCCGGCGGAAATGAACTGCGAGAAGCGCTCGCACCACACCACCACCGTGGTGTAGTCGTCCACGTCCACGTTCGCGGGCACCTCGACCAGGAAGCGGTTGAAGGTCTTTACCTCGCCGATGCGCTGGGCCTGCGCCTTGATCTTCAGGAAGTCGGCCTTGTTGTCGACGAAGTCGCGGACCAGGTAGACCTTGTAATCCGGGCCCGGTCCCATCTTGCCGTCGAAGGCGACCTGGGTGGCGCTGACGCTGACCTTGCCTTCGGCCCAGTGCACCGCATCGCTGCCCTTGAGGTCGCGGCGGAAGGTGGTGCGGTAGGTGGCGTCTTTCATCGCGGCCTGTACCTGAGCGACCGGCGGGTCATCGGGGGCGATCAGGATTGGCAGCAGATAGACGCCCAGGCCGAAGCCCAGGCCGAGGGTGAGCAGATGGGTGGCGAGCAGGATGAGGATGCGGCGCATGGGGCCTCCTTGTGGTTGCGGTCGATCGCGCGGCGTGATGCCGGGCGCGACCACCCTGGGAGGTCAGGGCCGACATTTATAGACACAGTGCCAAATGCGAAAAGGACACAGTGGGCGGGCTGCAATGCCGGGACCCCTGCGGCACGGGCGGATCGCGGTCGCCGCTGGAAGCTGAATGACGTTTCAGGCCTGTTGCGATGACGCCTGCCGCCGCGTCGATGGCGACAACGGCGTGCAGGTCGTGCCGGCAGGAGAACCCGGCCAGCGGCCGGCACGACCGGGTCAGAATATGACGTGGTTCTGTCCGCTGGAGACACCCTGCGGGCCGAAGCGGTGCTCGTGGATCTCGCCGTGGCCGTCGGCATCGATCAGCAGCACGGTGCTGGCACGGGTGCCGTAGTCGTCGCCGCGGATGAAGGCCGGGCTCAGCCAGCGCTCGCGTTCCAGGCCGATGCCGGTGTCGGGGAGGTCCCTGTCGGCGGGGCGGTGTTCGTCGGCCAGCGCGGTCCATAGCGGGGTCAGGTCCGGGGTCAGATCCCTTTCGCTTTGCGAAAGAGATCTGACCCCGTCCTCATCCAGCCAGGCCGAGAGCGCCGTCATCAACCGCCGGGTCTTCGGCCAGGGCGCGTCCAGCGCACCGTTGGACATGCCATGCACGCCCGGGCCAAGCGTCTGCCGTTCGGCGGGATGGTTGCCCAGGTACTCCAGGCTGTCGCCATCGGCCAGCAACAGATTGAATGGGGCGTAGGCACTGGCCACGGTTGCCAAGCGATCAATATGCACGGCGGCCGGGTCGCGGCCGCGCAGGAAGTCGGCCACCAGCGCGCCCCGCGACGGTCCGGTCTGGGCCACCAGCGGGTCGCGGACGTTGGTGACCACCGCCATCCGGCCCGAGGCGCCGACCCCGGCCCAGCCACCGCCGGAGCGCAGGTCGCGTCCCCCGATGACGGAAGTCTCATCCTGCCAGGGGGCCAGCGCTGCGGTGGGGCGGGCGTGGAACTCATCACGGTTGCCGGCCATCACCAGCCGCCAGCGCGGGTGGTGCATCCAGCCAAGAGCGAGCAGGCACATGGCGTCATTGTGCACGGTTTGCGCAGTCTGGCGCCGTTTCCGGCCCGGCTCTGATGAATGCGCGGCCGATGTTTCACGCCCCGTCCACGCCCCTGAACTTCCGTTCAATCTCAAAAATTGAGACGGATCAGCAACTTGTGGATAAGCCTTGAACAATTCTCTAAAGGTTGTTGCAAGCCATTGATGCGGCTGGCGATTTCCCTGCTGAAAAGTTGTTGACAACCCTCGGCCCGCTGCTAAGGTGGGCATCAGAGGGAAATCCGGGTGTTTTGTGGGTTTTCGTGGTTCAATGTTTCACCGGGCGAAGGACAAGGTGCAGGCGTCGTGTTCCAGGGCGAGACGGCCATCACAGTTGACGACAAGGGGCGCATGGCGGTTCCCACCGCTTACCGCGACCTCGTCGCGCGCGCCAGCAACAACCGTCTCGTGCTGACCTACAACCCGTTCGAAGCCGGCTGCCTGTGGCTGTATGCAGAGTCGGAATGGGAGCGGGTCCGCGATGATGTGATGTCCAAGCCCAACACCCAGCGCGTCGTGCGCCTGTTGCAGCAGAAGCTGGTCGGCTCGGCCGCCCATCTGGAGCTGGACGGCAACGGTCGCATCAGCATCCCCGCCAGCCACCGCGGTGCGGTGGGCATTGAGAAGAAGGCGGTATTGCTCGGCATGGGCGACAAGTTCGAATTGTGGAGCGAGCAGGCGCATCGGGCCCTGATCCAGCAGACGTTGTCTGACGAGGATCTGGGTGATGGGTTGCTCGACCTGAAGTTGTGAGCCGGGGTGCCCGGATGCGCCCAGAAGCGCAGGCCGGTCACCTTCCGGTGTCGCAGTCGCCGGCGGTGCACCTGCCGGTCCTGTACACCCAGGTCCTTGAAGGCCTGAGGGTGATCGAAAACGGACGTTATCTGGATGGCACGTTCGGTCGTGGCGGTCATGCACGTGGCGTGCTCACCCAGCTCGGTCCCGAGGGGCGCCTGCTGGTCATGGACAAGGATCCGGAAGCCATCGCCGTTGCCGAGCGTGATTTCGCGCCGGACCCGCGCGTGTCCATCTTCCGTGGCAGCTTCGCCCAGCTGCTGCAGTGGGATGCGACGGCCGAAGGCCTGGACGGCGTACTGTTCGACCTGGGCGTGTCGTCGCCGCAGCTGGACGTGGCCGAACGTGGCTTCAGCTTCGGCAAGGACGGCCCGCTGGACATGCGCATGGACCCGGACAGCGGTGAAAGCGCCGCGCAGTGGATCAACCGCGTGGAAGAGCGCGAGATCGCCGATGTGCTGTGGACCTACGGCGAAGAGCGCCAGAGCCGGCGCATCGCCCGCGCCATCGTGGCCCGCCGCGAGAAGCAGCCGTTCACCCGCACCGCCGAACTGGCCGAGCTGATTGCCTCGGTGATGCCGCGTGGAAAGGACAAGATCCATCCCGCCACGCGCAGCTTCCAGGCCATCCGCATCCACATCAACCGCGAGCTGGCCGATCTGGAAGCAGGGCTCGATGCGGCGGTGGAACGGCTCAAGCCCGGTGGCCGTCTGGCGGTGATCAGCTTCCACTCGCTGGAAGACCGCATCGTCAAGCAGTACATGAACCGCCTGGCCAAGGCGCCGCCGGCCAACCGCCGCCTGCCCGAGGCCGTTGCGTTCGTGCCGACGCTGGACCTGATCGGTGGGGCAATCAAGGCCACCGACGAAGAGCTGGCCGCCAACCCGCGCGCCCGCAGCGCCGTGCTGCGCGTGGCCCAGAAGCGGGAGGCCGACGCATGAGCCGGCTGCTGCTGATCATCCTGTTGGCCTGCACCGTGGCCTCGGCGATCGGCGTCGTGTTCGTGCGTCACCGTCATCGGCAGACGTTCATCGAGCTGTCGCGCGCCGAGCGCAAGCGCGATGACATCAACCTGGAATTCGGCCGCCTGCAGCTGGAACAGGCCACCCTGGCCGAAGCAAACCGTGTCGATCGCATCGCCCGCGAGAAGCTCGGCATGAAGTTCCCCGAGGCCGCCGACATCGTGGTGGTGCGCCCATGAGCAAGGCCGGTCGCAACCGTCCACGCAATGCCTTCAACCTGCGCCAGCGCCTGCGCTGGGTGGCGTTGGCGCTTGGCCTGTGCTCGGTGTCGCTGGTCGGTCGCGCGGCCTACGTGCAGATCATCAACAGCGACTTCTACCAGCGCCAGGGTGAGGCCCGCTACCTGCGCGAGCTGCCGATCAAGACCTCGCGCGGCATGATCACCGACCGCAACGGCGAGCCGCTGGCGGTATCCACGCCGGTTGCCTCGATCTGGGTCAACCCGCAGGACCTGCTGCGTTCGCCCGAGCGCATCCCCGAGCTGGCCCAGGCGGTCGGCATGTCGGTGGATGAGCTGAGCAGCCGCCTGTCGCAGAAGTCGGACAAGGAATTCATGTACCTGCGTCGCCGGATCAATCCGGACGAGGCAGAGAAGGTGGTCGCGCTGAAGATTCCGGGCGTGGCGGCTCAGCGCGAGTTCCGCCGCTTCTACCCGCAGGGTGAGGCGATGGCGCACGTGCTGGGCTTCACCAACATCGATGATCGCGGCCAGGAAGGCCTGGAGCTGGCCTTCGACGAATGGCTGCGCGGCAAGCCCGGTGCGAAGCGGGTGATCCGCAACCGCAAGGGGGAGACCGTCGAAAGCGATCTGCTGCGTGCCGCTGAGCCGGGCAAGGACCTGACGCTCAGTATCGACCGCCGCATCCAGTACCTGGCCTTCAAGGAACTGCGCAACGCGCTGGTGGCCAACAAGGCGGCCGGCGGTTCGATGGTGATCATGGACGTGACCACCGGCGAGATCCTGGCCATGGTCAACCTGCCGACCTACAACCCGAATTCGTTGACCGGCGCGATCCCTGATACGCGCCGCAACCGCGCGGTGACCGACCTGGTCGAGCCGGGTTCGACGATGAAGCCGCTGACCATCGCCACCGCGCTGCAGGCCGGTGCGGTGACCAAGGACACCATCATCGACACCAACCCGGGCTACATGACGCTGGGTCGCTTCACCATCCGCGACGTGCCACGCAACAACGGCGTGCTGAACGTGACCGGCGTGATCACCCGCAGTTCGAACGTGGGTGCAGCCAAGGTTGCGGCGAAGATGCCGGACCAGACCTTCTACGACGGCGTGCGCCGCTTCGGCTATGGCTCGGCGCCGCACAGCGGGTTCCCGGGTGAATCGGCCGGTGTGGTAATGCGTCCGGCGCGCTGGTCGGGGACCACCAAGACCACCATGTCCTACGGCTACGGCCTGTCGGTCACGCCACTGCAGATTGCCACCGCCTACTCGGCGCTGGCCAACGGCGGGCGCCTGATCGCGCCGACCTTCGTCAAGGGCCAGCGCAACGAAGGCCAGCAGATCATCGACGAGAACGTCGCCAGGCAGGTGGTGGCGATGATGGAGACGGTGGTCACCCAGGGCGGCGCCAAGCAGGCGGCGGTGCTGGGCTACCGCGTGGCCGGCAAGACCGGCACCGCGCGCAAGGCCGGTCCGGGTGGTTACGAGCGCGGCCATTACAACGCGCTGTTTGCCGGCGTGGTGCCGGCCACCAACCCGCGCTTCGCCACCGTCATCGTCATCAACGATCCGCAGGCCGGCAAGTTCTACGGCGGCCTGGTGTCGGCGCCGGTCTATCACAACGTGATGGAAGGCACCCTGCGCCTGATGGACGTGCCGCTGGATGACCTGCAGTCGTGGCTGGCCGCACAGCAGTCGGGCAAGGTCGGCCATTCGGCCTCGATCCTGCCCGCACCGCCGGCCGAGACCGCGCTGCCGGTCGATGCCGCCGCTGAATTCGATGCCGCGCTGCCGAGCGCGCAAGCCCAGACGCCGCCCGCTACGGGAGGCACGCAATGAGTCCTTCGATGTTGCTTTCGCAGTTGCTTCCGGACGTGGCCCTGGCGGGCCATGATCCCGTTCTGACCGGCCTGGTGCTGGACAGCCGCGCCGTGCGCCCCGGCAATGCCTTCGTCGCCATCGCCGGTTTCGGCGCGCATGGCCTGGGCTTTGTCGAGCAGGCCCGTGCGGCCGGTGCCAGCGCCATCCTGTTCGAGCCACCGGCACCGGCCGAGCTGCCGGCGCCGGCCGATGCGATCGCCGTGCCGGGCCTGCGGGCGCGCATGGGGGCGATGGCCGACCAGTTCCACGGCGCGCCGTCGCGGGCGATGGCGATGGTCGGGGTGACCGGTACCAACGGCAAGACCTCCACCGTGCAGCTGCTGGCCCAGGCCTGGCACCTGCTCGGAACGCCCAGTGGCAGCATCGGCACGTTGGGCGCCGGACTTTATGGTGCGGTCGAGCCGACCGGATTCACCACGCCGCTGGTACTGCAGATGCATGCGCTGCTGGCACAGCTGCGCGACGCCGGCGCGCGCGCGGTGGCGATGGAAGTCAGCTCGCACGCGCTGGACCAGGGCCGCGTGGATGCCGTGCACTACGACGTGGCGGTGTTCACCAACCTCACCCGCGACCATCTGGACTACCACGGTGACATGGCCAGCTACGGCGCGGCCAAGGCGCGCCTGTTCCATCGCCCGGGCCTGAAGGCGGCGGTGGTGAACCTGGACGACGCCTTCGGTCGCCAGCTGTTCGCCGGCCTGCCTGCCGGCGTGCAACCGATCGGCCTGAGCTCGCGCGGTGCCGCTGACGCCAGCGTGCGCGCCGAAGCGCTGCAGCTGGATGGGCGCGGTATTGCCTTCGAGCTGGTCATCGACGGCCAGCGTGCCGCGGTGCAGTCGCCGCTGCTGGGCCGCTTCAACGTGGACAACCTGCTGGCCGTGGCCGGCACCCTGCACGCGCAGGGCCAGCCGCTGCCGCGCATCGCCGAGGTGCTGTCGGCGCTGCAGCCGATCCGTGGCCGCATGAACCGCCTCGGCGGCGAAGACGGCCTGCCGACCGTGGTGGTCGACTACGCGCATACCCCGGACGCGCTGGAACAGGCGCTGGACAGCCTGCACGGCCATCTGCAGGGCACGCTGTTCTGTGTGTTCGGCTGCGGTGGCGAGCGCGATACCGGCAAGCGTCCGCAGATGGCGGCGATTGCCGAGCGCCTGGCCAACCAGGTCATCGTCACCGACGACAACCCGCGTGGCGAGGATGGCGACGTGATCGTGGCCGACATCCTGGCCGGCTTCCAGCACGCCGATGCCGTGACCGTGCAGCGCAACCGCGCGCGTGCGATCGGCCTGGCGGTGAAGCGAGCCGGTGCCGGCGACATCATCCTGATTGCCGGCAAGGGCCATGAGCCGTACCAGGAAGTGAATGGCGTGCGCCATGACTTCGACGACACCGAAGTGGCTGCGGCTGCACTGGCGGCCAAGGCCGGTGTTCTGCAGGCACAGGCCGGGGAGGGCGCCGCATGAAGCGCACCCTGCTTTCGCTGATCGCACACTGGGCCGGTGGCGAGATCCACGGCGACGACGTGGCCATCGATGCGGTCAGCAATGACACCCGCAACCTGGGGCCGGGCAGCCTGTATGTGGCGCTGCGCGGTGAGCGTTTCGACGGCCATGACTTCGCTGCCGACGCGCAGGCGCGCGGTGCCAGTGCGCTGCTGGTCGAGCGCCTGTTGCCGGTCGAACTGCCGCAGGTACTGGTGGCCGACAGCGAGCTGGCACTGGCGAAGATCGCCACCGGCATGCAGCGTGACCGTGGCACCGAGGTGTTCGCGATCACCGGCAGCAATGGCAAGACCAGCGTGAAGAGCCTGCTGCTGTCGATCCTGCAGCAGGTGGCCCAGCACGCGCACAAGGTGGTCTACGCCAACCCGGGTAACCGCAACAACGAGATCGGCCTGCCGCTGGCGGTGATCGACGCGCCGGAAGATGCCGACTACGCCGTCTACGAGATGGGCGCTGGCAAGCCTGGCGATATCGCCTACCTGACCGACATCGCCCGCCCGCGCTATGCGCTGGTCAACAACATTGCCCCCGCCCACCTGGAGCGGATGGGCAGCCTGCTCGGCGTGGCGGTGACCAAGGGCGCGATCTATGCCGCGCTGCCGGCCGATGGCGTGGCGGTGATCAACGCCGACGATGCCTACGGCCGCTGGTTCGAACAGCACTTCGTCGGCACTCCGGCGCGTTGCCGCGTGCTGCGCTATGGCCTGGAACACTCGGCGGACGTGACCGCGCGCGACATCCGCGCCGGTGCGCAGGGCAGCCAGTTCACCCTGGTCGCACCGACCGGCGAAGCCCGCGTGGTGCTGGGCCTGCCGGGTCGCCACAACGTCAGCAATGCGCTGGCCGCCGCCAGCCTGGCGCTGGCCGCCGGTGTCGATCTGGCGCTGATTGCGGCCGGGCTGGCCGAGGCCCAGCCGGTACCGGGACGCCAGATCGCCCATCAGCTGCGCAACGGCGCGGTGCTGGTGGACGACAGCTACAACGCCAATCCCGGCTCGCTGGCTGCGGCCATCGATGCCCTGGCCACTGCCCCGGAAGAGGGCTGGCTGGTGCTGGGTGACATGCGCGAGCTGGGCCCGGATGCCGAGGCGCTGCATGCGCAGGCCGGCATCCGCGCACGCGCCGCCGGCCTCAAGCGCCTGTATGCGCTGGGCCCGCTCAGTGCCGCCGCCGCCACCGCCTTCGGCGACGGCGGCCGTCATTTCGCCACCCATGACGCGCTGTCGCAGGCGCTGAAGGACGAGCTGCACGCCGGCGTGCGCTGCCTGGTCAAGGGTTCCCGTGGCAGCGCCATGGACACGATTGTCAAAGCGCTGCTGGCGCAAGGAGAGGAATCCCCGCATGTTGTATGAACTGGCTCGATGGTTGCAGCAGTTGGAGAGCCTGTTCGGGCTGTTCAACTACCAGACGTTCCGCGCCATCCTTGCCGCGCTGACGGCCTTGTTCCTGTCGCTGTGGTTCGGCCCGGCGATGATCCGCAAGCTCGCCCAGTTCAAGGGCGGCCAGCCGATCCGCCAGGACGGTCCGCAGACCCATTTCTCCAAGGCCGGCACGCCGACCATGGGCGGTTCGCTGATCCTGCTCACCATCACCCTGTCGGTGCTGATGTGGGCGGACCTGCGCAACCGCTACGTGTGGCTGGTGCTGGCGGTGATGCTGTGCTTCGGCGCCATCGGCTGGTATGACGACTGGATCAAGATCGTCCGCCGTGACCCGAACGGCCTGAAGTCGCGCTGGAAGTACCTGCTGCAGTCGATCTTCGGCCTGGCCGCGGGCCTGTTCCTGTTCTACACGGCCGACGTGCCGGCAGCGCTGACCTTCTACATCCCGATGTTCAAGTCGGTCGCGCTGCCGCTGGCCGGCATCGGCTTCGTGGCCATCGCCTACTTCTGGATCGTCGGCTTCTCCAACGCGGTGAACCTGACCGACGGCCTGGACGGCCTGGCAATCATGCCGACCGTGCTGGTGGCCTGCGCGCTGGGCGTGTTCGCCTATGCCTCGGGCAACGTGGTGTTCGCCAACTACCTGCAGATCCCGCAGATCCCGGGCGCCGGCGAGCTGGTCATCATCTGCGCGGCCATCGCCGGAGCCGGCCTGGGCTTCCTGTGGTTCAACACCTATCCGGCCATGGTCTTCATGGGCGACATCGGCGCGCTGGCGCTGGGGGCGGTGCTGGGCACGATCGCGGTGATCACCCGCCAGGAACTGGTGCTGGTGATCATGGGCGGCGTGTTCGTCATCGAAACGCTGTCGGTGATGATCCAGGTCGCCTCGTTCAAGCTGACCGGCAAGCGCGTGTTCCGCATGGCGCCGATCCACCACCATTTCGAACTGAAGGGCTGGCCGGAGCCGCGCGTGATCGTGCGCTTCTGGATCATCTCCGTCGTGCTCGTGCTGATCGGCCTGGCCACGTTGAAGGTGCGCTGAGATGAACGACCTGTCCCGCCAGGCAACACGCCTTGAAGCCATCGAAGGCAGCTACGACAAGTGGCTGCTGGGCGCGATCATCGCGCTCACCGGCGTGGGCGTGGTGATGGTGGCGTCCAGCTCGATCGCCTTGATGAGCAGCCCGTTCTACTACCTCAACCGCCACCTGATCTTCCTGGCGGTGGGTATCGTGCTGGCGGTCATCGCCGCCCGCACCGAGCTGAAATCCATCGAGCAGTACAACCAGATGCTGCTGCTGGGCTGCTTCGTGCTGCTGCTGACGGTGTTCGCGCCGGGCCTGGGCAGCACGGTCAACGGCGCACGCCGCTGGATCAACCTGGGCATCTCCAAGTTCCAGACGGTCGAGGCGGTGAAGGTGCTGTACATCGTCTGGCTGTCCAGCTACCTGGTGCGCTTCCGCGACGAGGTCAATGCGACCTGGCCGGCGATGCTCAAGCCGCTGGGCGTGGCCGGTGCGCTGGTGGTGCTGCTGCTGCTGCAGCCGGACTTCGGTTCTTCGACCCTGCTGCTGGCGATCACCGCCGGCATGCTGGTGCTGGGCGGGGTGAACATGCCGCGCATGTCGATGCCGGTGGTCATCGGCCTGGTCGGCATGAGCGCGCTGGCGATCATCGAGCCGTACCGCATGCGCCGCATCACCTCGTTCCTGGACCCGTGGGCCGACCAGCAGGGCGACGGCTACCAGCTGTCCAACGCGCTGATGGCGGTGGGCCGTGGCGAGTGGACCGGCGTCGGCCTGGGCAATTCGGTGCAGAAGCTGTACTACCTGCCGGAAGCGCATACCGACTTCATCTTCTCGGTCACCGCCGAGGAATTCGGTTTCCTCGGTACCTGCGTGATCGTGGCGCTGTACGCGCTGCTGGTCGGCCGTACCTTCTGGCTGGGCATGCGCTGCGTGGAAATGAAGCGCCACTTCTCCGGCTACATCGCCTTCGGCATCGGCCTGTGGATCAGCATGCAGACCTTCGTTTCGATCGGCGTGAACCTGGGCATCCTGCCGACCAAGGGCCTGACTCTGCCGCTGATCTCCTCCGGCGGCTCGTCGGTGCTGATGACCTGCGTGGCGATGGGCCTGCTGCTGCGCGTGTCCTACGAGCTCAAGCGCGCCGAGCGTCGCCAAGCCGTGCGCATCGGTGGCGCCGAAGAAACCGCTGCCGAGCCGATGGAACCCGCCGCCACGCCGGCGGTCGCCAGCGTGCCGGTGAGCGCCGAGCCGGTGGCTGCCGCTGCGGCGAACGCCGCGCGCGGCACCAGCCGCCTGCAGTCGCGCATCGAACCGACGTTCGGGAGGCTGTCATGAGTGCAGCCAACGAGAAGGTGCGCCCGGTGATGATCCTGGCCGGTGGTACCGGCGGTCACATCTTCCCCGGCCTGGCCGTGGCCCGCGTGCTGCGCGAGCGTGGCGTGCCGGTCACCTGGATGGGCGCCGAAGGCGCGATGGAAACCCGCCTGGTGCCGCAGCACGACATCGCCATCGACACGCTGGCGATCACCGGCCTGCGCGGCAAGGGCAAGCTGGCGCTGCTGGCGGCGCCATGGCGGCTGATGCGTGCGCTGCGCGCGGCCGGCATGATCATCCGCAAACGCCAGCCGCGTGCGGTGGTGGCTTTCGGTGGCTTCGCCTCCGGCCCGGGTGGCATGGCCACGCGCCTGCATGGCCTGCCGCTGATCGTGCATGAGCAGAACCGTGCGCCCGGCCTGACCAACCGCATCCTGTCGCGCTATGCGCGCCGGCTGCTGACCGGCTTCCCGGGCACCTTCGCCCAGCGCGAGGAGTTCGTGGGCAACCCGGTGCGTGCGGAGATCGCCGCCATCGCCCCGCCGGAACAGCGCTTCGCCGACCGCAACGGCCCGCTGCGCGTGCTGGTGGTGGGTGGCAGCCAGGGTGCGCGCGCACTCAATGCCGGCGTGCCGCAGGCGATTGCCGCGCTGGGTGCCGGCGTGCCGGTGCAGGTGCGCCACCAGAGTGGCGAGAAGATGCATGCCGAGGCGGTCGAGGCGTATGCCAAGGCCGGCGTGCAGGCGGAAATCACCCCGTTCATCGCCGACATGGCCGAGGCCTTCGCCTGGGCCGATCTGGTCGTGTGCCGCTCCGGTGCGTCGACCCTGGCCGAGCTGTGCGCGGCCGGCGTCGGCAGCGTGCTGGTGCCATTCCCCGCTGCCGTCGACGATCACCAGACCCGCAATGCGGAGTACCTGGTCGAGCGCGGCGCGGCGGTGTTGCTGAAGCAGGACGGAACGCTGGCCGACGGCATTGCCGCACTGCTGCGCGATCTGTCCGAAAATCCCGCCCGCCGCATGCAGATGGCGCAAGCCGCGCGTGCCCTGGCCAAGGTCGATGCCGCCGAGCGCATCGCCGATATCATTCTCGAGGAAGCTGTATGAAGAAGGCATGCCACCGCGCCTGCCCTGCGCGAGGCCGCGCATGATCCGCCGCCTGCACGACACCAACGACCTGGTGCGCGCGTTCCCGCGCGTGCATTTCGTCGGCATCGGTGGCACCGGCATGAGTGGCATCGCCGAAGTGATGCTGACGCTGGGCTACGAAGTGTCCGGCTCGGACAACGCCGACAACGTGGCAACCCGCCGCCTGGCCAGCCTGGGAGCGCGCATCATGCGCGGCCACTCGGCAGCCAACGTGCTGGGCACCGACTGCGTGGTGGTCTCCAGTGCCATCCGCGAAGACAACCCGGAACTGATGGAAGCGCGCAGCCAGCGCATTCCGATCATGCCGCGCGCAGCGATGCTGGCCGAGCTGATGCGCTTCCGCCGCGGCATCGCCGTGGCCGGTACCCATGGCAAGACCACCACCACCAGCCTGACCGCGGCGGTGCTGAGCGAAGGTGGCCTGGACCCGACGTTCGTGATCGGTGGCCAGCTGCTGGCTGCCGGTGCCAACGCCAAGCTGGGCGGTGGGCAGTGGCTGGTGGCCGAGGCCGACGAAAGCGATGGCAGCTTCCTGCGCCTGAACCCGCTGATGTCGATCATCACGAACATTGACGCCGACCACCTGGAAAACTACGGCAACGACTTTGCCCGCGTGCAGGCGGCGTTCGCCGAATTCCTGCAGCGCCTGCCGTTCTACGGCCTGGCGGTGCTGTGCATCGACGATCCGGAAGTGGCCGCGCTGGCCGCCAGGACCCCGCGCCACGTGATGAGCTACGGCATGAGCCCGCAGGCCGACGTGCGCGCCGAGAACGTGGTGCAGGAAGGATCGCGCATGCGCTTCACCCTGCGCCTGCCGCAGGGCACCAGCCAGGAAGTGGTGCTGGCGCTGCCGGGCAGGCACAACGTACTCAACGCGCTGGCCGCCGCCGCGGTGGGCTGGCAGCTGGGTGTAGCACCGGACGCCATCGCGCGCGCGCTGGAAGGCTTCGCCGGTGTCGGTCGCCGCTTCAATGATCTGGGCGAAGTGACCACCGCCAGCGGTGCCAAGGTGCGCATCATCGACGACTACGGCCATCACCCGAGCGAGCTGGAGGCGGTATTCGCCGCCGCCCGCGGCGGCTGGGCTGACAAGCGCCTGGTGGTGGCCTTCCAGCCGCACCGCTACAGCCGCACCCGTGACCAGTTCGACAAGTTCGCCGCGGTGCTGTCCAGCGTCGACGCGCTGGTGCTGAGCGAGGTCTATCCGGCCGGTGAGGAACCCATTGCCGGTGCTGACTCGCATGCGCTGGCCCGCGCCATCCGCGCGCGCGGCCGCAGCGAGCCGGTGGTGGTGGGCAAGGCCGCCGAGCTGGCCAGCGTGCTGCCGGACGTGCTGCAGGACGGTGACCTGCTGCTGATGATGGGTGCCGGCGACATCGGTGCCGTGGCCACCCATATCGCGGTGGAAGGCTTCCAGGCGGAGGGCCAGGCGTGAGCGCGCTGACTTTCCCGCCGCTGCGCGTGACCGACCCGGCCGTGTTCGGCCGCGTCGCCGTGCTGCTCGGCGGCAGTTCCAGCGAACGCGAGGTGTCGCTGGATTCGGGCCGCAACGTGCTCGAAGCCCTGCAGTCGCGCGGCGTCGATGCCTTCGCCGTCGATGGCATTCCGGCGCTGGCCAGCGCGCTCGCCGCCGGTGGCATCGACCGCGTGTTCAACATCCTGCATGGCCACAACGGTGGCGGTGAGGACGGCATCGTGCAGGGCCTGATGGACGCCTTCGGCGTGCCGTACACCGGCTCGGACGTGCTGGGTTCGGCGCTGAGCATGGACAAGATCCGCACCAAGCAGGTGTGGCTGTCGCTGGGCCTGCCGACCCCGCAGTACCGCAAGGTCGACGCGTCGAACGTGCATGCGCTGGCCGCCGAGCTGGGCCTGCCGGTGGTGGTGAAGCCGGCCAACGAAGGCTCCAGCGTGGGCATCAGCCGGGTCACCGACGAGGCCGGCCTGGACGAGGCCGTGGCCCTGGCCGCGCGCTACGACGGCCAGTTGCTGATGGAGCAGATGGTGGTGGGCGATGAGCTGACCGTGGCCATCCTTGGCGATGTTGCCCTGCCGTCGATCCGCATCGTGCCCAAGGGCCAGTGGTACGACTACAACGCCAAGTACATCGCCGAGGACACCCAGTACCTGTGCCCGGGCCTGGACGGTGGCGACGAAGACGAGATCCGCCGCATCGCGCTGGCCGCATTCCGCGCCGCTGGCTGCCGTGGCTGGGGCCGCGTGGACGTGATGCGTGACCGGGCCAGCGGCCGTTTCTTCCTGCTGGAAGTGAACACCGCGCCCGGCATGACCAGCCATTCGCTGGTGCCCAAGGCGGCCCGCCAGGCCGGCATCGGTTTCGAGGAACTGGTGTGGCGCGTGCTGGAACAGACCCTGGAGGCCGCGCACGCATGAACGCGCTGCTGCGCATCTTCGTCTGGCTGTTGGCACTGTCGGTGGTTGCACTGCCGGTGGTGGCCGTGGTCAATGGCTGGGTCGGCGCCGAGCGCTGGCCGCTGGCGAAGCTGCGCGTGCATGGCGAGTTCAAGCGGGTGCCCGCCGAACAGCTGCAGCAGGTGTTGCTGCCATACGCGCGCGCCGGCTTCTTTGCGGTCAAGCTGCAGGATGCGCAGGACGCGCTGGAAAAGCTGCCGTGGGTGGAAAGCGCGCAGGTACGCAAGCAGTGGCCGGATGTGCTGGAAGTGACCCTGGTCGAGCACAAGCCGTTCGCACGCTGGGGCAACGACCGCCTGGTCTCCGAGCAGGGCAAGCTGTTCCCCACGCCGAAGAAACTGTCAGACCTGGAACTGCCGGAGCTGGATGGCCCGGACAGCCAGACCCAGGAAGTGATGAAGCTGTACAGCGACTCGCGTGCCTTGTTCGCACCGGCCGGCGTCGACGTGCGCCGGGTGACGATGGATGCGCGCGGCAGTTGGTCGCTGGTGCTGAGCAACGGCACCGAAGTGGTGGTCGGCCGTGACGACGCGCGCTCGCGCATGCAGCGCTTCGTCAAGGTGCTGCCGCAGCTCAACCGACAGGACGCGCCGATCGAGCGCGCCGACCTCCGTTACACCAATGGTTTCACGCTGAGCTGGGGTACCCCGGCCACGCCGGCGAAAACGCCGGCGACCCCGGCCAGAAGCACGCAGGAAAGGACATGAATCGCAAGGGTGACAAATCGCTGATCGTTGGCCTGGACATCGGCACCTCCAAGGTGGTGGCGCTGGTGGGCGAGTATTCGCCGGGCAACCCGATCGAAGTGATCGGCATCGGCTCGCACGAATCGCGCGGGTTGAAACGTGGCGTGGTGGTGGACATCGAATCGACCGTGCAGTCGATCCAGCGTGCGGTGGAAGAAGCCGAGCTGATGGCCGGCTGCGAGATCCGTTCGGTGTACGCCTCGATCTCCGGCAACCACGTGCAGTGCAAGAACTCGCCGGGCATCGTGCCGATCCGCGACGGTGAAGTGACCTGGGGCGACCTGGATCGCGTGCTCGACGCGGCCAAGGCGGTGGCGATCCCGGCCGACCAGAAGATCCTGCACGCGATTCCGCGCGAGTACGTGCTGGACGATTCGCAGGAAGGCATCCGCAACCCGGTCGGCATGACCGGCGTGCGCCTGGAAGTGCACGCGCACCTGGTGGTGTGCGCGCAGTCGGCGGCGGCCAACATCAGCAAGTGCGTGCAGCGCTGCGGCCTGCAGGTGGACGACCTGGTGCTGTCCTCGCTGGCCTCCAGCGTGGCGGTGCTGACCGCCGACGAGCGCGAGCTGGGCGTGGTGCTGGTCGACATGGGCGCCGGTACCACCGACATCGCGGTGTTCGTGCAGGGCGCGATCTGCCACACCGCCTCGCTGCCGATCGCCGGCGACCACGTGACCAACGATATCGCGCACATGCTGCGCACACCGACCCCGGAAGCCGAGCAGATCAAGGTGCGCTATGCCTGCGCCCTGGCCCAGCTGGCCACGGCCGAGGAGAGCATCCAGGTGCCGTCGGTCGGCGACCGCCCGCCGCGCCGCATG
This sequence comes from Stenotrophomonas maltophilia group sp. SKK55, assembly GCF_057179845.1. Lineage (NCBI taxonomy): Bacteria > Pseudomonadati > Pseudomonadota > Gammaproteobacteria > Lysobacterales > Lysobacteraceae > Stenotrophomonas > Stenotrophomonas maltophilia group sp. SKK55. The sequence continues at coordinate 76,892 of NZ_JBXUHP010000001.1, read as the reverse complement.
CCGCGCCATTCGCTGGCGCAGGCCGTGCAGGGTCGCTACGAGGAGATCTTCGAGATGGTGCAGGCCGAACTGCGCCGCTCCGGCTTCGAGGAACTGGTGCGCGCCGGCATGGTGCTGACAGGGGGCGCATCGAAGATGGAAGGCGTGGTCGAACTGGCCGAGGAAATGCTGCAGATGCCGGTGCGCGTGGGCATCCCGCAGCACGTCACCGGCCTGGGCGAAGTGGTCGGCAACCCGGTGCACGCCACCGGCGTGGGCCTGCTGCTGATGGGCAGCCAGATCGAGCACCCGCGGCGGCCGTCGCTGCCGACCGGGCGCGCTGGAAGCATGTTCAAGAAGCTCAAGACCTGGTTCCGCGGCGAGTTCTGACGCGGAACCCGTAACTCCGGGCCCGGCCCGGCGCAACACCCGCAGTACCCGCATCACAACGCAACAACGCACTACACAACCCACACAGCCGCAACGGCAACATGACACGCGAAGGCAGGAGGCCCGACCGTCCATGCCACCGACAAGCGGATACAACGAGGACACGGACATGGCGCATTTTGAACTGATCGAAAAGATGGCACCCAATGCGGTGATCAAGGTGGTTGGCGTGGGCGGCGGCGGCGGCAATGCCGTGGCGCACATGGTCAACTCGGCGGTGGACGGCGTGGAGTTCATCACCGCCAACACCGACTCGCAGGCCATCAAGAATTGTGGTGCCAAGCTGCAGCTGCAGCTGGGTACCAACGTGACCAAGGGCCTGGGCGCAGGCGCGAACCCGGAAGTCGGCCGCCAGGCCGCGCTGGAAGACCGTGAGCGCATCATGGACGCGCTGCAGGGCGCCGACATGGTGTTCATCACCGCCGGCATGGGCGGCGGCACCGGCACCGGCGCTGCGCCGGTGGTGGCGCAGCTGGCCAAGGAAATGGGCATCCTGACCGTGGCCGTGGTCACCAAGCCGTTCCCGTTCGAAGGCCGTCGCCGCATGCAGGTGGCGCTGAAGGGCATCGAGGAACTGAGCCAGCACTGCGACTCGCTGATCACGATCCCGAACGAGAAGCTGATCACCGTGCTGGGTCGCAACGCGACCATGATCCAGGCCTTCCGCGCCGCCAACGACGTGCTGCAGGGCGCCGTGCAGGGCATCGCCGACCTGATCGTGCGTCCGGGCCTGATCAACGTCGACTTCGCCGACGTGCGCACCGTCATGTCCGAAATGGGCCTGGCGATGATGGGTACCGGCACCGCACGGGGCGATGACCGCGCCCAGGCCGCTGCCGAATCGGCGATCCAGAACCCGCTGCTGGACGATGTGAACCTGGCCGGTGCCAACGGCATCCTGGTCAACATCACCGCCGGCGCGGACTTCACCATGGCCGAGTTCGACGAGATCGGCCGCACCATCGACGGCTTCGCTTCGGAAGACGCCACCGTCGTGGTCGGCACCGTGCTGGACCCGGACATGCAGGACGAAGTGCGCGTGACCGTGGTGGCCACTGGCCTGAACCGCGTCTCGGCCAGCAAGACCCAGCGTCCGGGCGAGCGTGCACCGATCAAGCTGGTCCGCAACGCCACCACCGGCCAGCCGGAGTTCGGCGAGTTCGACAACGGCGGCGACGCCGTGTCCAAGGCCGTGGGCGGCATGGGCCTGGGCCTGCGTCGCGCCAGCAGCGATACCGCGGCGGCTTCCGCCCCGTCGGCCCCGGCGGCTTCGGCCCCGGCAGCGGCGGAACTGCCGAACGACTACCTGGACATCCCGGCCTTCCTGCGCCGCCAGGCGGACTAAGCGGGGCGGCCCGGGGTTGTCCTCCCCGGGTTGCGCCACCATGTCCTGAAAATGCGGGCGCCGGGCCAGGATGGGCCCGGCCGCCCTGCTTCACGCGCTTTCCCAGCGGCGTGCCGGCGTGTCCTGCCGGTGGCTGTCACTGGCGTTTCAGCCAGGGTAGGGGAGTGCGCGTGTTAATCTAATGTGTCACTTCCGGTCCATCCCCATGATCCAGCAACGCACCCTCAAGAACACGATCCGCGCCACCGGCGTTGGCCTGCACAGTGGTGACAAGGTCTACATGACCCTGCGCCCGGCACCGGTCAACCATGGCATCGTGTTCCGCCGCGTGGACCTGGACCCGGTGGTGGAAGTGCCGGCCAAGGCCGAACTGGTCACCGAAGTGACCCTGTGCACCGGCCTGACCTGCAACGACGCCAAGATCCAGACCGTCGAACACCTGATGTCGGCGCTGGCCGGCCTGGGTGTGGACAACATCATCGTCGAACTGTCCTCGGCCGAGCTGCCGATCATGGACGGTTCGTCCGGTCCGTTCGTGTTCCTGCTGCAGTCGGCCGGTATCGTGGAACAGGATGCGCCCAAGCGCTTCATCCGCGTGCTGAAGACCGTGGAAGTGACCGAGGGCGACAAGGTGGCCCGCTTCACCCCGTACGAGGGTTACAAGCTGGGCTTCACCATCCAGTTCGACCACCCGATGATTCCGGCCAAGCAGTCGCGCCAGGAAATCGAGTTCTCGACGCTGGCCTACACCAAGGAAATCTCCCGCGCGCGCACCTTTGGTTTCATGCGTGACCTGGAGTACATGCGCGAGCGCAACCTGGGCCTGGGCGGTTCGATGGACAACGCCATCGTGCTGGACGAGTTCCGCGTGCTCAACGAAGACGGCCTGCGCTACGCCGACGAATTCGTGCGCCACAAGATTCTTGACGCCATCGGCGACCTCTATCTGGCCGGTGGCCAGGTGCTCGGCGCCTACGAGGGCTTCAAGTCCGGCCACGCGCTCAACAACAAGCTGGTGCGGGCCCTGATGGCCGACGCCAGCGCCTGGGAATGGGTCAGCTTCGACTCGCCGGCCACACCGGATCCGGTGGAATACGCCACCCCGGCGTATGCCTGATTTCATAGGCTGTTGAATTTAAAGATAAAAACGCCGCCTTCCTGGGCGGCGTTCTTGTTTCCGCCGTCGCCGACGCATTCAGCGTGCTTGAAAGACGTCAAGGCTGGTTCAAGGTCACGGTTTTGTGAACCTGTTGGATCAGAAGCCTGAATTTAACGCAGTTTTAACAACAATCTAACGACAGGCCCCCGGATGGCCGCTAGGATGCGACCCGGCCCCCGAAATGTTTCACGCCGTGGTGACACGCGCGACGGGGAGCGGAGCCGGATGCTCCGTTGCCATCAGGACCGTTTCTTCGGCTTCGAAGGAACGTCCTGCAGGCAAGCCAAGGCGTCGCGTAGCCCTTTGTGCGTGGCGGCTGAAACTGCGTGGGGTCCATTCCGGTTGTCGAGCGCTGGGGAGCGCGTGGGAGTGGGAGACGCAGTCTTGATGGTCACCCTGGTGGCCTTCAGCCCGATGGAACGGGCCGCGTCGAGCAGCTGGGCTTCGGCAAGCCGCAACTTGGCATGCCAGACCGGGGACTCGACGAGAAAAACGAGGTGTTCCCCGTCCACATTGGCCAGCCGGCAACGGCTGCGCAGAGGTGGCGGCAACTGGGGGCGCAACTGACGGTCCAGCGCGTCGAGCCACAAGGCACGCCGCAGCGGGTTGCCGCTTTTGTCCGCCATTACCGCATCCAGCGCCGGTTTCGGTGCCGACGCGGGGCGAACGCTGGATTTCGGCTCAGACATGAAAACTCACTGATGGCATTCAAAAAGATCGTAATCAAAACGCGTGAAGGACAGGCCAAGTCGTCGCCGATCGCGCGTTTGCGGTTCTATTTCGAGGACCGCCCCCGCGCCCTGCTGGGCAGCGTGCTCGGGGTAGGCTGCATTATCGGCCTTGCTGGCGGCATTGGCGCCAGCGCGCTGAATGATTCCCGGCTGCAGGCCAAGGTCGAGCGCCAGGATGCGGAACTGGCCAAGGTCAAGCGCGATGCGCAGACCCAGGTCAATGCACTGGCGGCCCGCCTCGGCGAGCTGCAGGCCCAGGCGACCCGCCTCAACGCCCTCGGCGAACGGCTGACCCAGATGGGCAAGCTGGAGGACGGCGAGTTCGACTTCAACGAGACCCCGGGCCTCGGTGACGGTGACGCAGGCGGCCCGACCAGCGACATCCCGGTCAAGGACGTCAACGCCGACTTACAGGTGCTGGAGCAGCGCTTCGCTGCTTCAGGCCGCCAGCTGTCGGTGATGGAATCGCTGATGTTCGACCACCAGCTGCAGCAGAACGCGGTGCCGTCGCGCATGCCGATCCGCAACAGCTATGTGACGTCCGGCTTCGGCACCCGTGCCGACCCGTTCGGCCGCGGCGCCGCCACCCACAAGGGCATGGACTTCCACGCAAAGGTCGGTGACCCGGTGATGGCCGTGGCCGAGGGCGTGGTCAGCTTCGCCGGCGTGAAGGGCGGCTACGGCAATGTCGTCGATGTCGACCATGGCAATGGCTATGTCACCCGCTACGCGCACAATTCGCGCCTGGTGGTGAAGGCCGGCGACCTGGTCCGTGCCGGCCAGGAAGTGGCCAAGGCCGGTTCCACCGGCCGTTCGACCGGTGCCCACGTGCACTTCGAAGTGTGGGAAAACGGCAACGTGGTCAACCCGCGCAAGTTCCTCGGCGACGGCGGCAACACGCCGGTCGGCCGCGTCAGCCGCGGCTGATGCCCGGGTCGGATCCCTTCCGCGCCGCGGGAGGGCTCTGGCCCCGTATCCGTGTTTCTTTGCCGAATCCGGGGCGATTGCGACCGGATTGGCGCTTGAAACCTCAGCCGGCCGTCCCAAGCTACAATGGGTGTTGCCATCGACAGGGCGCCAGGCGCCCTGTTTCGTTTGCGGCGGACGGATCCCAAGGGGGAGGCCGGGCGTCGTGTCCATCCAACCCGGTTCCTTCAATGATCAACAGCCTGCTTACCCGCGTATTTGGCAGTCGTAACGAACGACAGCTGCGCCAGCTCAACCGCATCGTCGCCAAGATCAATGCGCTGGAGCCGGAGATCGAGAAGCTGTCCGACGAGCAGCTTCAGGCCAAGACGCCGGAGTTCAAGCAGCGCATCGCTGGCGGTGAAGCCCTGGACAAGGTGCTGCCGGAAGCGTTCGCGGTCTGCCGCGAAGCCGGTCGCCGCGTGCTGGGCATGCGCCACTACGACGTGCAGTTGATCGGCGGCATGGTGCTTCACCTGGGCAAGATCGCAGAAATGCGCACCGGTGAAGGCAAGACCCTGGTGGCGACCCTGCCGGTGTACCTCAACGCGCTGGAAGGCAAGGGCGTGCACGTGGTCACCGTGAACGACTACCTGGCCCGCCGCGACGCCGCGCAGATGGGCAAGCTGTACAACTGGCTGGGCCTGAGCGTGGGCGTGGTGTACCCGGGCATGCCGCACAGCGACAAGCGCGAAGCATACGCTGCGGACATCACCTACGGCACCAACAACGAATTCGGCTTCGACTACCTGCGCGACAACATGGCGCTGTCCAAGGCCGACCGCTACCAGCGCGGCCTGCACTACGCCATCGTCGACGAAGTCGACTCCATCCTGATCGACGAAGCGCGCACCCCGCTGATCATCTCCGGTCCGGCCGATGATTCCCCGGAGCTGTACATCCGCGTCAACCGTGTCGTGCCGCACCTGGTCAAGCAGGAAGCGGAAGACGGCGAAGGGGATTTCTGGGTCGACGAGAAGGGCAAGCAGGTGCACCTGTCCGAAGCGGGCATGGAGCACGCCGAGCAGCTGCTGGTCGAGGCCGGCATCCTCGATGGCGAAACCGAAGGCCTGTACGCGGCGCAGAACCTGACCGTGGTGCACCACCTCAACGCCGCCCTGCGCGCGCACGCGATCTACCAGCGCGACGTTGACTACATCGTGCGCGACGGCGAAGTGGTCATCGTCGACGAGTTCACCGGCCGTACCCTGGCCGGCCGCCGCTGGTCCGATGGCCTGCACCAGGCGGTGGAAGCGAAGGAAGGCGTGCCGGTGCAGCGCGAGAACCAGACGCTGGCGAGCATCACCTTCCAGAACCTGTTCCGCATGTACAAGAAGCTGTCCGGCATGACCGGTACGGCCGATACCGAAGCGTTCGAGTTCCAGAGCATCTATGGCCTGGAAGTGGTGGTGATCCCGACCAACCGCCCGACCATCCGCAAGGACAGCCCGGACCAGGTGTTCCTCAACCGCAAGGGCAAGTTCAATGCGGTGCTGGCCGACATCGAAGAGTGCGCCAAGCGCGGCCAGCCGGTGCTGGTGGGTACCACCTCGATCGAAACCTCGGAAATGCTGTCCGAGCACCTGAGCAAGGCCGGCGTGAAGCACGAAGTGCTCAACGCCAAGCAGCATGACCGCGAAGCCACCATCGTCGCCAACGCCGGCCGTCCGGGCGCGGTGACCATCGCCACCAACATGGCCGGCCGTGGTACCGACATCGTGCTGGGCGGCTCGCTGGAAGCCGAGATCCACGCCCTGGGCGAGGACGCGACCGACGAGCAGAAGGCCGCGGTCAAGGCCGAATGGCAGAAGCGCCACGAGGCAGTAAAGGCGGCCGGCGGCCTGCACATCGTCGGCACCGAGCGCCACGAATCGCGTCGTATCGACAACCAGCTGCGTGGCCGTTCGGGCCGCCAGGGTGACCCGGGTTCGTCCCGCTTCTACCTGTCGCTGGAAGACAACCTGATGCGCATCTTCGCCTCCGACTGGGTGCAGAAGGCCATGCGCATGATGGGCATGAAGGAAGACGACGTCATCGAGGACCGCCTGGTCAGCCGCCAGATCGAAAAGGCGCAGCGCAAGGTCGAAGCCCACAACTTCGACATCCGCAAGAACCTGCTGGACTTCGACGACGTCAACAACGATCAGCGCAAGGTGATCTACGCCCAGCGCGACGAGCTGCTGGACGCCGAATCGGTGAAGGACAACGTCGACGGCATCCGTGACGACGTGATCTTCGACATCGTTGCGCGCTTCGTGCCGCCGAACTCGATCGACGAGCAGTGGGACCTGCGTGGCCTGGAAGCGACCCTGGAGTCGGACTTCGGCCTGCAGATGTCGCTGACCGACCTGGTCAAGCAGCATGAGGAACTGGACGCCGAGGCCATCGCCAGCAAGGTCCAGGAGCGCGTCAACCAGCACTTCGCCGAGAAGGAAGCCAGCCTGGGCGAAGAGACCATGCGCGCGCTGGAGAAGCACGTGATGCTGACCGTGCTGGACCAGAGCTGGAAGGAGCACCTGGCGCGCATGGATTACCTGCGCCAGGGCATCTACCTGCGTGGTTACGCGCAGAAACAGCCCAAGCAGGAATACAAGAAGGAAGCCTTCGAGCTGTTCTCGGACATGCTGGAGAACGTCAAGCGCGAAGTGGTGACCCTGCTGGCCCGCTTGCGTATCCGCAGCGACGAGGAAGTCCAGGCCCTGGAGGCCGCCGAGCGCCAGCAGGCGCAGGCTCGCCTGAGCCAGTCGCAGTTCCAGCACCAGGATGCAGGCGGCTACAGTGCCGACGAGGAAGCCGCGCAGGTGCAGGCCGCCCAGCAGGGGGTGGCCACGCTGCAGCGCGACGAGCCGAAGATCGGCCGCAATGATCCGTGCCCGTGCGGCAGTGGCAAGAAGTACAAGCACTGCCACGGCCAGCTGAGCTGATCCCGAAGAGCCCCGCGAAAGCGGGGCTTTTCGTTTGTTGCGGGGGAGCTGCACCGGATCCGTGATTGCGCCGGCCGCCCTGTTCTGGGCATGCTTCCTCCATGCCTTCCCCCACCCGATCGATCCACGTCGTGGCCGCCGTCATCACCGACGCCCGTGGCCGCGTGCTGCTCAACCGCCGTACCGAGAACCGCGACATGGCCGGCCTGTGGGAGTTCCCCGGCGGCAAGCGCGAATCCGGCGAGACCTCCGAACAGGCGCTGGTGCGCGAGCTGCGCGAGGAACTGGGCATCGAGGCCGATGTCGGCGAGTGGCTGATGGACGTGCCGCAGCGCTATCCGGACAAGCACCTGACCCTGGAAGTGCGCCATGTGCGCAGCTGGAAAGGCACCCCGCGTGGCCGCGAAGGCCAGGCGATCACCTGGGTGGCGCAGGACAAGCTGGGCCGCTATTCGATGCCGCCGGCCGACCTGCCGGTGGTGGCCGCACTGCGTCAACCGGACCGCTACCTGATCACGCCGGCGCCGGCTGACGATGCCAGCGGCGTGCAGCACTGGCATGACTGCCTGCAGCGCGCGGTCGCGGCGGGCCAGCAGCGCATCCAGCTGCGCCTGCCACCGGAACACCCGCAACGGCAGGCGATGATCGAACAGGCCGTGCGCGCGCATCGTCGCGGCGTGCAATGGCTGCTCAACCGCGATGTCGCGCTGGCACGTGCACTGGGCGTGGGGGTGCACCTGGGCAGCGAGCAGCTGCAGGACCTGCAGGAACGGCCCTTGCCGGAAGGGCAGCTTGTCGCCGCGTCCTGCCACGACCTGGAGCAGCTGCAGGCGGCGCAGCGGCTGGGCTGCGACTTCGCGGTGCTCGGCCCGGTGCAGGCCACGGCCAGCCATCCCGATGCGGTGCCGCTGGGCTGGGAGGCCTTCGCCGCGCTGCGCGCGCAGGTGTCGCTGCCGATCTACGCGTTGGGTGGGATGGCCGCCGGCCATATCGCCGAAGCCCGTCGCCATGGTGGGCAGGGTATCGCTGCGATTCGTGGGCTGTGGCCGGCGTGAGCCGGCATGCGGGGTCCGATCCCTGCGCAGCGGGGCTCTGACCCCATCGCGGCAATCCGGGGCCGGAGCCCTTTCCGCTGGAAAGGGATCCGACCCGTCCGGTTACAACGTGATCCAGAAACACCCATACTGCCGCCGCAACCCCAGCACCGTCGAAGCGCGCGACACGCTGCCGGGCAAGGTCTGTTCCAGGCGCAGGCCGATCGGATGCCGCACGGTCGGCGGCTCCGGGTCGGATCCCTGCGCCGCAGGGCCCTGATCCTCATCCTGCGATTGTGGCAGCGCCTGTGAGGGATACACCGGTACCACGTCTACCAGTGGCCGCCGCGCCAGCGATTCCAGTTGACCGAGGATGCGCTGCGCACCGGCATCGGAGACTGCGCCCCACAGGTATAGCGACGACAACCGGTTCACATCGTTGCTGAGGATGCCGACGCGCAGTGCGTCCACCAGCTCGCTCAGGCGACGTGGGCAGCGCGCCCCCAGGGTGTCGCGCGACAGGGTGCTGCCGGTGGGCGCGGGCGGTGGCAATCGCGATCGGGCGCCGACACTGTCGCAGGGGCGGTCGGTGTACACGCTCTGCCCCCGTGCATCAGTGCAGCGGTTCAAGCGTGGGGACTGCGCATGGACCACGCTCGATGCCGAGCACAATGACAGCAGCAACAGCAGGAAAGAAAGCCGGTTCATCGACGCAGGGTAGCGCCGATCGTGGTGGCATGGCGTGCTTTCAGCCGTGCAGCAGCTTCAGCACCGACGTGGTCGGCCTGGCCAGGTTCAGGGTGTAGAAGTGCAGGCCCGGCGCGCCGCCCTCGACCAGGCGCTGGCACAGCCTGGCCACCACTTCGGTACCGAACGCCCGCACCGATTCGGCGTCATCGCCATAGGCCTGCATCTTGCGGCTGATCCAGCGCGGGATTTCCGCACCGCACTGCTCGGAGAAACGGCGCAGCTGGCTGAAGTTGGCGATCGGCATGATGCCCGGCGTGATCGGTACCTGCACACCGAGCCGGCGCACGGCATCGACGAAGTGGAAGTACGCATCCGGGTTGTAGAAATACTGGGTGATCGCCGCGTCGGCGCCGGCATCGATCTTGGCCTTGAAGTGCTTGAGGTCGGCCAGTGCATCGGAGGCCTGTGGATGGGTCTCAGGGTAGGCGCCCACTTCGATGCGGAACGCATCGCCGTGTTCGGCGCGGATGAACTCGATCAGCTCGGCGGCGTAGCGCATGTCGCCGGGAAACCCCATGCCGGAGGGCAGGTCGCCGCGCAGCGCGACCAGGCGATGGCAGCCGATGGCGCGGTACAGCTTGAGCAGTTCGCGGATCTCCTGGCGGGTGCCGCCGACGCAGGACAGATGCGGCGCCGCCTCGAAGCCATGGTGCTGGTTGAGATGGCGCACGGTCTCGGAGGTATAGCTCAGGGTCGAGCCACCAGCGCCGAAGGTACAGGACACGTACTCGGGGCCGTAGTCCTTCAGCTTGGCTGCGGCACGATCCAGCTGGCTGCGCTGTTCGTCGGTCTTGGGCGGATAGAACTCGAAGCTGATGGCGGTCATGGTACGGGCGGCAGCGGCGGGTGCGGATCAGTATATCGCTCCATCAAGATGGATGTTGTCAATTCGTACGGGTGTGCACCGTCCGTCGCCTGCGACCGTTCGCCCCGGCGATCGGCCGCTGCTCCGAAATCGCAACCCGGGTGCCGTGGTCGGCGCCACGCTGTTCCCATCCCGGCAACACCCACCCGACGAAGGAGCAAATGATGAAGATCTTCCTGGCACTCTGGTATGCAATGAAGGCCTTGGCCCGGCTGGCGATGATCGGCATGGCGATGGCCGTGCTCGGTTCCGGCTCGGCGCACGCCGCCAGCGCCCCGGCGGCGGGTAAGGTGCAGGTCGAGGTGGTCGGCAAAGGTCGCCCGCTGCTGATGATCCCCGGCCTGAACAGCAGCGCCGGGGTCTGGCGCGAGACCTGCCTGGCCCTGAAAGCTGTGCAGTGTCATCTGGTGCAGCTGCCGGGCTTTGCCGGTGCGCTTGCGGCCGATCCGCGCCCGGCCGAGTTCCTGCCGGCGATGCGCGGGCAGCTGCTGGCCTACCTGCATGACCAGCACCTGGGGCCGGTGGTGGTGGTTGGCCACAGCCTCGGTGGCCTGCTGGGCCTGCAGATGGCGCAGACCGAGCCGAAGGCGGTCAGCGCGCTGGTGGTGGTTGACGCACTGCCGTTCCTGCCGGCCGCGCGTGACCCGAAGGCTACCGCTGACAGCGTGCGGCCGATGGCCGACCAGCTGCGCAAGGGCATGCTGGCCGCCGACGCTGCGCAATGGCAGGCGCAGCTGAAGGCCGGCCTGCCGGGGATGACCCGCGATCCGCAGCGGCAGGCCGAGCTGGGCCGCTGGGGCGAAGCCAGCGACCGCCAGACCACGGCCGATGCCATGCATGCGGTGATGACCACCGACCTGCGTGACAGCATCGCCTCGATCACCGCACCGACGCTGGTGCTGGGCAGCTGGGCCGACTACCAGCCGATGGGCGGCACCGAGGACAGCACGCGCGCGGTGTTCCAGGCGCAGTACGCGAAACTGCAAGGCGTGCAGATCGCGATGAGCGCGCAGGGTTTCCACTTCCTGATGTGGGATGATCCGCGCTGGCTGCGCAGTCAGGTGCAGGCCTTCCTCGACCACCACCACTGAGTTTCAACACGCCTCGAAATGGACATGCCGGATTCCTCCTCGACGGTACGCTTCTGGCTGCTCAATGCGCTGGTGTGGGCGCTCTATGGCGTTGCCGGAATCGGCCTGCGCCAGGCCTATTTCAGCGATGCCGGAAGCGCAGGCGTGTTGATCACGCTGGGTCTGGCGTTGGCCCTGTTCGGGTGCAGCGGTGCCATCCGTGCGCTGGCGCTGCGTGCCGACTGGTGGGCGCGCGGCACGGCCGGGCTGTTGCTGCGGCTGGCGCTGTCGGTGGCATTGGGCGCGGCAGTGGCGCAGCTGCTGGTGAACATCGCGCTGCACTCGGCGCTGGCCTGGAACTGGGTGAGCCTGGGGCGGCAGACGGCCGACTTCAGCCCTAAGGCGCTGCTGCTCTACTGGTACACCACTGCGGTGATGCTGGCCCTGTGGGCAGCGCTCTGGGCAGGCCTGCACAGCCTGCGCCGGATACGCAGTGCGGAACTGGCGCGCCTGCGTGCCGAGGCCGAGCGCAGCGCGCTGGAGCGCGATGCACTGCGTGCACGGCTCAACCCGCATTTCATGTTCAATGCGCTGAACAACCTGCGCGCGCTGATCCTGGAAGACCCGGAGCGTGCGCGCGACATGGTCACCCGCCTGTCGCGCACGCTGCGCCAGGCGCTGGCACACAACCGCAGCGAGCAGGTCACCCTGGCCGAGGAACTGGTGGTCGTGGACGACTACCTGGCCATCGAGGCAGTCCACTTCGAACAGCGCCTGCAGGTGAACCGGCAGATCGATGCCGATGCCATGCAGGCACAGCTGCCGGCGATGGCGCTGCAGCTGCTGGTGGAGAATGCGATCAAGCATGGCAGCGCCAGCCACCCGGGCGGCGGTGAGGTGCAGATCCGTGCCACGCTGGACAATGACGTGCTGCGTCTGCAGGTGGACAATCCGCTGGGCAGCGCCAACGAGCCCACCCATGGCCATGGCGTTGGCCTTGCCTACCTGCGTGCGCAGCTTGGCACGCAGGGTCGTTTCACCCTGCAGCCGGTCGGCGACCGCATGCAGGCCCTGCTGGAGATTCCGCAATGAGTGGCGTGCTGCGTGTGTTGATCGTTGATGACGCACGGCTGGCGCGCCAGGAGCTGCGCACGCTGTTGTCGGCGCTGCCGTGGGTGCAGTGCGTGGGCGAGGCCGACGATGTGCCGGCCGCGCGCGAGGCGATCGCCACGCTGGCCCCGGACCTGGTGCTGCTGGATGTGCAGATGCCCTCCGGCAGCGGTTTCGACGTGCTGGACAGCCTGGAGGTGGTGCCGGCCGTGGTCTTCGTTACTGCCTACGACACCTACGCGGTGCGCGCGTTCCAGGCCAATGCGCTGGACTACCTGGTGAAGCCGGTGGAAGCGCCGCGGTTGCTGGAGGCGTTGCAGCGGGCGCGCCAGCGCGAAGTGGTGGCGGCCGAAACGCCGGAGTCGCGCGGCACGCTGGGCGCGCAGGACCAGGTGTTCGTGCGCGAGGGCGAACGCTGCTGGTTCGTAGCGGTGTCCGAGATCCGCCGGCTGGTGGTGGATGGCAACTACACCCGGCTGTGGTTCCGCGACCAGAACGCCCTGCTGACCCGCAGCCTGAGCGCGCTGGAGGCACGCCTGCCACAGGATCTGTTCTTCCGTGCCAACCGCAACACGCTGGTCAACCTGCGCCGCATCCGCGGCGTGACGCCCAGCATCGCTGATGGTTATGACCTGGCGCTGGATGACGGCAGCGAGGTGGAGGTGTCGCGCCGGCAGGCGCGTGAACTGCGCGAGCGGATGGCGTTGTAGCTGCCGCTACAGCTCGGCACTGACGGGGCTGATGATGAAGCCCCACAACAACCGCGCCATCACGGCGGGCGAACGTGCCTGCTTGCGCGCATAGGCCAGCAGCGCATCCAGCCGCGGGCGGTCGTAGAGATGGCCGGCAAGCAGCACCGCGTGCACGCGGCGGGTACTGGCGGTTTCGTGCAGCGGATTGCCATCGAGCAGCACCAGATCGGCCACCTTGCCGACCTCGACGCTGCCATGCAATGCCTGCAGGTCCAGATGGCGCGCGGCCTGCAGCGTGGCTGCGCGCAGCACGTCGGCCTGGCTCAAGCCGGCCTGCCGCAGCCACTGCAGTTCATCGTGGTAGCGGAAGCCGCCCAGCCCGGTATCGGTGCCGACCAGCACGGTGACGCCCGCACGATGCGCGGTGCCGGTCAGCGCCAGCCCGTGCTCGAAGTAGGCCTTCAGTGCGTCTTCGCCGCGCAGGCCGGGGTAGCGCGCCACGGTGGCCTGCAGGTCATCACGCCATGCCCAGCGCGAGAGCGGATCCAGATAGGCCAGGCGCGGGTCGTCGACGAACGCCGGATCGCGCGCGCGTGCATCCTCTTCGCGGGTGACATGGGTTGGTACGAACGCGGCACCGCTGGCCTGCATCACACCGAACGCCTCGTTGCAGAGCGCGGGCTGGTAGCCGCCGACCATGCGTTCGGCCAGCGCGGTTGGATCCTCGCTGTCGAGCGTGCCACCGCGCCACGCCGCCGCGTTGTCGAAGCAATGGCGCACGAACAGATGGCCGTGCTCGAAGCTGCGCTGGCCCGCGTGCAATGCGGCTTCCAGCGGGACCGCCCTGGGCAGGTGTCCGACCAGGGGCAGATGCAGCTGCCGCGCTTCGCTGGCCAGCCGCTGGTAGGTCTCGGCGCGAAGGCGGTTGTAGACCTTGAACGCATCGACGCCGCGTGCGCGGTACGCGTGTGCACGTGCGGCCGCTGCATCTGGCGTCAGCGCCGGGTCTTCAAAATAGAAGCTGGCGATCTGTACGAAGCGCGGTGCAACCTGCTGCCCGGCAATGGCCTGTGCGGTCCAGCGGCGTTTGTCGGCCACGCAGGCGATCAGCGGATCGGTGGCCTGTGGGCAGTCCATCATGTCGCGGGTACCGGTAATGCCATTGGCCAGCATCAACGGAAACTGCAGTTGCGGTGACAGCTGCAGTGCATGGGTGTGCATGTCCCAGAAACCGGGCAGCAGCCAGCGTCCGCCCGCATCGAGAACCGGCAACGTGGTCTCCGGCGGGTCTTCACCGATGGCGGTGATGGTGCCGTTGCGCACGGTCACCGTGGTGGGTTCGCTGGCCTGGCCGCGGGCGATGTCCACCACGCGTGCGTTGACGATCACGTGACTGTTGCCGGGGTGGGGCAGCGGTGGTGCAGACAGCGGCCAGAGCAGGGCGGCGGTGAACAACAGGGGGGGGACCAGCAGGAGCAAGGCCAGCACGCGCGGCCAGCGGCGACGACGGGCGGAGCGGGGTAGTGCATCCATGAGCCGGCAATCCTTGCATGGGGTCGCCTGCAGGGTGCGCCAACACGGTTGCCGATGCCAGTGACCATCGGCATCCCGCCCTCCATGCGGCGTGGGCAGGTACTCTGTGCAGCGGATTCCCTGATCACGCCGCGCCATGTCCATCGTTCTCACCGATTTCGCCCGTCCCCGCCTGTTCCCGCGCGTACCGCGTGGCAACACGATCCAGGACTGCACTGCCGAACAGTTCGAAGCGCACCTCAACGCGCACGCGCCGATGAAGGTACTGGACGGCTATGCGCCGTTCTGCAAACTGTTCGTCTACGAGAACTGGACCAGCACGCGCTGCCTGACCGTGCCGATCACCGAGGCCAACCGCCATCTGCTGCGCAGTGGTTACGAGGCACGCAATCGCGACGAACTGCCGGTGCTGGTGCGCTGGTTCGAGGGCGTGGAGTCGCCGCGTGCGAACTATCTGGTGGTGATCCTGTACAGCGCCGAGCAGCTGGCGAAGGAAGGCTCGCCGATCGAGGCCGACTGGGGCATCGTCGGCTGTATCTATACTGCCGAGCCGGCAGAGGTGCCGATGGCGCCGATTACGATGATGCGCAATGCGCTGGGCGTGGAAGAGGGCGGTTCCGGCGTGCCGTTGGACCGCGAGGCCTACCGGTGTTCTGTCGAGTTCTGGGAGAGCAACGCGAACTGGCGGCCGTGAGCGATATTGGTCATCCACGCATCGCGTGAGTGTACGGACCGCAGTAGAGCCACGCCATGCTTGGCTGCCTGGCCTTCAGGCAGCTTTCCATTCCCACCACGGGTAGTGGTACTCGCGGTCGATGGCCTGCCAATGCTGGCCGCAGTGCATGCAGGCAACGTTGTGGCAATCGCCCCAACCATCCTCGGCCTCCTGCAACGCGAGCAGCTGCATCTGCCCTTGTTCGATCAAGCGGCGCGGATCGAAGAACGGGTAGCCGGGATTGAGCGCGCACAGGCAGCCTGCGTGCGCCTGCCAGTGACGCAGCCGTTTCAGGGCCGCCTCCAGATGCGCCTGGTTGCTGATCAGCATGCCGCCGAGGGTGATGCTGTGGCAGCTACGTTCAATCAGGTCCACATGCGCGGCCAATGCGTCCAGCGACGGTGCACTGAACAGTCGTGCGACGATGCGGGCGGCGTCGGTGATGCGCGTCGCGTCGCGCGACAGCAGGTCCTGCAGCAGCACATCGGCCTGCGCGTCTTCCAGCCTGGGCGGCGGCGCCGCAGACCACGGCCAGCGCATCAGCGTGCCTTGCCGATGGCAGCGTAGTGGCCGGCGGTCAGGCGCAGCAGGTCGGCCGGCGCCAGTTCCACTTCCATGCCACGGCGGCCGGCGCTGACGTGCAGCGTGGGCAACACCTGCGCGCTGGCATCCAGGAACGTGCGCAGGCGCTTCTTCTGCCCCAGCGGGCTGATGCCGCCGACCAGGTAGCCGGTCGCACGCTGCGCGGCGTCGGCGGCGGCCATCTCGCACTTCTTGCAGCCGGCCGCTTCGGCCAGCGCTTTCAGGTCCAGGTGGCCGGCCACCGGCACGATCGCCACCAGCAGTTCATGTGCTTCAGTGCTGGCCAGCAGGGTCTTGAAGACCTGGGCCGGGTCGAGGCCGAGCTTGTCGACGGCTTCGCCGCCATACGATTCGGCGTGGGCGTCGTGCACATAGCTGCGCACGGTGTGGGCGATCTTCTCGCGCTTGAGCAGGTTGATGGCCGGAGTCATGGGCGCATCCTAGCGCGGGACAGGGGCGTTGCCTTGACCGAGACTCGCGCCTCAATGCAGAACGGGCGCCCAAGGGCGCCCGTCCCGGCTGCGATCGGCTGCATCCAGCATCAGCGCGACATCGATTGCTGCGTCTGTATCTGTTCCTGGGTCTGCCGCTGTGACAGCTCGTTGTCCAGCGCCTGGCTCTGCCGCGTGCTGTCCTGCAGGTTCTGGTTCACCGCCTGCGACAGGTCGACGTAGGTGCGGTGCATGGCGGGATCGCCGAGCTGGCCCTGCACCGCGAACACGCCCTGGTTGTCCGGCCGCGCCAGCACGGTATCGACCTGGCTCATGCCGGCCAACTTTGACTCGTAAGCCACCTGGCCTGCGGCGTTCTCGAGCTGGCTGCGGTCATTGAACAGCGGCGACAGGCCGCCCTGGCGACGCTGTTCTTCCAGTGCCTCCAGCTTTTCCACGACCTGCTGGTAGCGGGGGTGGTCGGCGTGGCCCGGGGTGGCCATGGTCGGCTCGGCCGCCGGTGCGCGCTGCTGCGTGGCCGCCTCCAGCGCCCCCAGGGTTGCGCCGCCGGCCTTGCCGTCAACGGTGAGCTGGTGGTCACGCTGGAACTGCTTGACCGCTTCCACGGTGCCGGGGCCGAAATCGCCATCGGCCACCAGCGGCTTGCCATCCTTGCCCAGGTAGCCCAGGTCGGACAGCTTCTGCTGCATGGCCTGCACCTCATCGCCCTTGCTGCCGTTGACCAGCACGCCGTTGCCCGCAGGCGTGCCCGGTGACCCGTGCGAGGGAGCATGGGTGGGGGTGATGCCGATCTGGACCATGGCCCGGTCGAAGCGCTCATCGCGGCTGGCTACGGCGGCCTGCGACTGGATGCCGTACTTGGTGGCATCGACGAAGTTCTGCACGTCGCCGCGCGTCGGCGGATTGCCGGCCTGGACGGTGCCGCCCTGCAGCTTTTCCGCATTGCCGGCCAGATAGCTGATGAACTGCGGGCCCATGCTGCCGAACTGGTTGTCATAGTCCGCCATGGCCAGCTGCAACTCCGGGTTGGCGGCGATGGCATCGGCCGCGGCCGGATTGGTTGCACGCACCTTGGCGATGGCCTGATCGACACGCTCGATGGCGCTGTCCAGCTTGGCGTTGGTGAGCTCGTCCATCCTGGCCTGCGGAATGGCCTGCAACTTGGCGTCGAGCGCCGCCAGCTGCTGGGTGCTTAATCCGCCCTGCTGGGACAACAGTGCGATGTCGCCATCGGTGAAGCCGTTGTCGCGCAGGAAGCGCCTGGCCTGCGGATTGCCGCCGACATCGAACTGCACCAGCCCGAACGAATAGGTGCTTGCGCCTTTCTGTGCGTATGAGAAGTGGTCCAGGTGGCGGGTGTTGCCGCCGAGCTCGGTGTTGAGGAACAGCGTGGACAGCTGTTCGCGCGTAAGGGTGGAATCCGTTGCCATGGTCATCGTCCTTCAATGAGGGTAAAGCGCCGGGCGTGCCCGGCGATTGTCAGCCGGCGCAGTGCTGCTGGGTGAAGCCGAGCAGCTGGCGGATGGCCTGGGTGCCGTAAGCAGCCGGCGCCGGTTCGAGGGCGAACTGGCCAACCATCTGGTTGCTGCACAGCTGCACGTTGCGCCTGCCGGCGGAGGTTTCCTGGGTGCAGTTGGCTGCGAGCAGGGCGTTGGGGCCGCCGCCCATGTTCGTGGCGGCCGTGCAGCCCAGCAGGCGGCCTTCCTGGCCGTTCTCACCCAGCAGCGTGTTGAAGTTCGCCAGCTGGCTGTTGGGATCGCGCAGCACCAGCAGGTCCACGCATTGCTGCTGGCCGTCAGGGGCTTCGCATGCATCCTGGTCGACCAGGCCGTCACGCGTAGCGGACAGCACCTTGAGGCGATCGGCGTACACCTGCTGCAGGCACTGTGCATCGGTGCACAGGTCGCGGGTGTGCTCCTGCCAGCGCTGCTGTTCGGCGTGCAGCTTGCTCTGCCCTGCTGCATCGAGCGTGGCCTGTGCGGCAGTGACCGCCTTGCCCACGTCCGCATCCAGGCCGGTCAGGGTCGGGTCCTTGCAGACCAGGGTCTGTGCCGGCGACGCTGCATCGGCGCAGCCAGCGCTCGTGTCGGCGACCGTGGCGGGCGCGTCGGCGGCCTTGCCTGCGGGGCTGGCCTGTCCGCTGGCCGCAGCCGGAGCCGTAGCGCCGGCTTCGCCGGCAGGTGGGGTGCAGGCGGCCAGCAGGGCCACCCAGCACAGGGGCATCAGGGGCTTCATGGCCCGGTTCAGTCGTTCACGGTTGCGCGGCATGTCCTGTCCTTTGGTGTCTGCGTCCCGGCGCATGGCCTGCCGTTGGCAGCCCACGCGGGCGTAAAGCCTAGCAAGCGGCTTCTTAGTGCTCCCTGACAGGGTGCGCGGATCGCTTGCCGGGTGCCGCAACGCAGGACGGGCGCCCGAAGGCGCCCGTCCTGTCTGCATCCGTTGCCGGGGTCAGAGCCCTTTCATGCGGAAAGGGATCCGGCCCCGCGTACGCCTGTAGTGCCGGCCGCTGGCCGGTACCCCGCAGGCATCAGTAGCGGTAGTGGTCCGGCTTGAACGGGCCTTCCACCGGCACGCCGATGTAGTCGGCCTGGTCCTGGGTCAGGGTGGTCAGCTTCACGCCGATCTTTTCCAGGTGCAGGCGGGCCACTTCTTCGTCCAGCTTCTTCGGCAGCAGGTAGACCT
Source organism: Stenotrophomonas maltophilia group sp. SKK55 (assembly GCF_057179845.1). NCBI lineage: Bacteria > Pseudomonadati > Pseudomonadota > Gammaproteobacteria > Lysobacterales > Lysobacteraceae > Stenotrophomonas > Stenotrophomonas maltophilia group sp. SKK55. The sequence continues at coordinate 57,853 of NZ_JBXUHP010000001.1, read as the reverse complement.
TCTTCTCGTAGCTGTCCTTGTTCGCCCACAGGTCGATCTGTGCCAGGGTCTGGTTGGCGAAGCTGTTGGACATCACGAAGCTCGGGTGGCCGGTGGCGCAGCCCAGGTTCACCAGGCGGCCTTCGGCCAGCAGGAAGATCGCGTTGCCGTTCGGGAAGATGTACTTGTCCACCTGCGGCTTGATGTTGACGTGCTTGATGCCCGGGTAGGACACCAGTGCGTCGACCTGGATCTCGTTGTCGAAGTGGCCGATGTTGCAGACGATGGCCTGGTCCTTCATCGCGCTCAGGTGCTCGATGCGGATGATGTCGCGGTTGCCGGTGGTGGTGACATACAGGTCGGCACGGCCCAGGGTCGACTCGATGGTGTTGACTTCATAGCCTTCCATCGCCGCCTGCAGCGCGCAGATCGGGTCGATCTCGGTGACGATCACGCGCGCGCCGTAGGCACGCAGCGAGGCCGCGCAGCCCTTGCCGACGTCGCCGTAGCCGCAGACCACGGCCACCTTGCCGGCCAGCATCACGTCCATCGCGCGCTTCAGGCCGTCGGCCAGCGACTCGCGGCAGCCGTACAGGTTGTCGAACTTGCTCTTGGTGACCGAGTCGTTGACGTTGATCGCCGGGATCAGCAGGGTGCCGGCCTGGGCCAGCTGGTACAGGCGGTGCACGCCGGTGGTGGTCTCTTCGGAGACGCCCTTCCAGTCCTTCACCACGCGGCCCCAGTAACCCGGGCGCTCCTTGGCCACGCGCTTGAGCAGGTTCTTGATGACCTGTTCTTCGTGCGAGGCAGAGGGGGTGTTGACCCAGTCGCTGCCGTTTTCCAGTTCGTAGCCCTTGTGGATCAGCAGGGTCACGTCACCGCCGTCGTCGACCACCAGTTCCGGGCCGGTCAGGGTGCCGTCGGCCAGGGTGAAGGTCAGCGCGTCCAGGGTGCAGTCCCAGTACTCTTCCAGGGTCTCGCCCTTCCAGGCGAACACCGGGGTGCCGGTGGCGGCGATGGCGGCAGCCGCGTGGTCCTGGGTCGAGAAGATGTTGCACGAGGCCCAGCGCACATCGGCGCCGATGTCCTTCAGGGTCTCGATCAGCACCGCGGTCTGGATGGTCATGTGCAGCGAGCCGGTCACGCGCACGCCCTTCAGCGGCAGTTCGGCCTGGTACTTGCGGCGGATCGACATCAGGCCCGGCATTTCGTGCTCGGCGATGTCCAGTTCCTTGCGGCCCCAGTCGGCCAGCGTGATATCGCGGATCTTGTAATCACCTTCGGTGGAGAAGGTCTTGGCAACAGCGTTCATTCGTGTGCTCCGGTTGTGGGCGAGCGGATGCTCGCATCTAGCCGGGCGCCGTTGTTACAAAGCCACCTTACCGAGCCTGGCCGGGCCTCGTGGGATCCGGTCGCAGCGCCCCTCGGCAGGGGAGAACCCCCATTATATCGCGGCCCCAGCGTGACATCGGCATGACCCAACCATCGGCAGATGGGGCCACGTGCACGGCCTGTTAAGGTCGGTGTTTTCACGCATCACACAGGTGGAACGATGAGCATGCACGCGCGCCGCACACGGCGCTGGACCGGCCTGGTCCTGTCGATGGGGCTGCTGGCGGTGGCCCCGCTGGCCTGGGCGGCCGCTTCGCAGCCCGTTGCCGCGCAGGCGCAGGGCGTCAATGGCTACGAACTGCCATCGGCCGCACTGCAGGCGGTGGTCGACGCCCCGCGCGCGCCGTCGCTGTTCCTGTCGCCGCGCCGCGACGTGGCCGCGATGATGCAGATGCCGTCGCTGCCGTCGATCCAGGTGGTGGCGCAGCCGGAACTGAAGCTGGCCGGCCTGCGCATCAACCCGCGCACGTTCTCCGACAGCCGCTTCAGCTTCGGCGAGAAGCTGTGGCTGATGAACGTTGCCGACGGCAAGGAGCGGCAGATCAGTGGCCTGCCGGCCACGCTGTCGATCGCCAGTGTGATGTGGTCGCCGGACCAGAAGTGGCTGGCGTTCAACCAGGTCGATGCCGCCAGTGGCGCCAATGAACTGTGGCTGGTGGATGTGGCCGGTGGCAGTGCCCGTCGCCTGGTTGCCGGCCTGAACACGGTGATCGGCAGCGGCTACCAGTGGCTGCCGGACAGCCGCGGGCTGGTGGTGTTCACCCGCCCGGCCAACCTGGGGCCAGCCCCGGCCGCCGACGGCGTCCCGACCGGCCCTGCCGTGCAGCAGACCCGCCAGGGCGGCGGCGTGGTGTCGATCCGCACCTACCAGGACCTGCTGAAGAACGAAGCCGACGCTCGCCAGTTCGATTACTACGCTACTACCCAGCCGATGGAAGTCGGCCTGGATGGCAGTACCCGCGCGATCGGTGCGGCCGGCATCTTCATGGGCTTCTCGGTGTCGCCTGACGGCCGCTTCGTGCTGCGCCAGCCGGTGCAGCGTCCGTACTCCTACGTGGTGCCGGTAAGCAGTTTTCCGCGCCGCATTGAAGTGATCGACCGTGCCACCGGCAAGCTGGTGCATACCGTGGCGGTGCGCCCGCTGGTGGAAGGCCTGCCGACCGGCAACGACGCCGAAGTGACCGGCGTGCGCGACATCAGCTGGCGCGGTGATGCCGATGCCACCCTGGTCTGGGCCGAAGCGCAGGACGGTGGTGATCCGAACCGGGAGGCCAAGGTGCGCGATGCGGTGCTGATGCAGGCCGCGCCGTTCGACAAGCCGCCGGTCACCCTGGCCCAGCTCGGCAGCCGTCTGGTGGGTATCAACTGGGGCCGTGGCGACCTGGCCCTGCTGACCGAGTCGTGGTGGAAGACCCGCAGGACCAAGACTTGGCTGATCGCCCCGGACAACGCCGGTGCCGAGCCGCGCCTGCTGTGGGATCGTGACGCGCAGGACCGTTATGCCGATCCGGGGCGGCCGCTGCTGGCCAGCGATGAACGTGGTCGCTCGCTGCTGCAGACCAGCCCGGATGGCAGCAGCCTGTACCTGGCCGGCGCCGGTGCTTCGCCGGAGGGCGACCGCCCGTTCGTGGACCGCTTCGACATCGCCACGGGCAAGGCCACCCGCCTGTTCCACTCGCAGGCGCCCAGCTACGCCGCGCCAGTGGCGCTGCTGGACGACCAGGGCAGCTCGCTGCTGCTGAGCCGTGAAAGCCCGGATGAGCCGGCCAACTTCTATGTGCAGTCGCTGGCCGATGCCGGTGCCGCACCGCGCGCGCTGACCCGTTTCGCCCATCCGCTGCCGCAGCTGAAGGGCGTGCAGAAGGAGCAGATCCGCTACAAGCGCAAGGATGGGGTCGACCTGACCGCGACCCTGCTGCTGCCGCCGGGTTACGACCCGAAGCGCGATGGTCCGCGTCCGCTGCTGATGTGGGCCTACCCGGGTGAGTTCAAGAGCGCGGCGGCGGCCAGCCAGGTGACCGATTCGCCGTACCGCTTCAATGCGGTCAGCTACTGGGGCCCGCAGGCGTTCCTGGCCAAGGGCTATGTGGTGCTGGCCAGCCCGTCGATGCCGATCATTGGCGAGGGCGACAAGGAGCCGAACGACACCTACATCGAACAGCTGGTGGCCAATGCGCAGGCGGCGGTGGATGAAGTGGTGCGGCGTGGCGTGACCGATCGCGAGCACATCGCCATCGGTGGCCACTCCTACGGTGCATTCATGACCGCCAACCTGCTGGCACACACCCGCCTGTTCAAGGCCGGCATCGCGCGCAGCGGTGCCTACAACCGCACGCTCACCCCGTTCGGTTTCCAGGCCGAGGAACGCAACTACTGGCAGGCGCAGGACGTCTACCAGAAGATGGCGCCGTTCAATTATGCCGACAGGATCAAGGATCCGATCCTGTTCATCCACGGCGTGGACGACAACAACTCCGGCACCTTCCCGATCCAGAGCGAGCGCATGTTCGCCGCGGTGAAGGGCCTGGGTGGTACCGCGCGGCTGGTGATGCTGCCGAACGAATCGCATGCCTACCGCGCACGCGAATCGATCATGACCATGCTGGCCGAGAGCGAGCGCTGGCTGGAGCAGACCATCGGCCCGGCCGAGCAGGGCAAGGCGAAGAAAAAGCGCTGATACCTGCATGAGGGCGGCCCCTGCAACAGGGGCCGCCTGTGCGGCTGCGCCGCCGCCCGAGCATGGGCTCGGGCGCTACACGGTATAGCGCGTGATGATGTCTGTAGAGCCGAGCCCACGCTCGGCTGCTTCTGCTGCAGATACGTGCAGATACGTGCAGATGAAACCATTTCCGCATCGCAGCATCGTGCGCAATCTGGTTTAGGCTTGGGGTCTGGATCCGTTGACCGAGGCCTGTGCGTCGCCGATGAACGAGTACCGCAGCAGCATCGAGTTTGCTTCTCCCGATCTTCCGCTTCGCGATGACGTGCGCCGGCTCGGCGCACTGGTCGGTGACCTGCTGGTCGAGCAGGTATCAGCGGCTTTCCTCGACGACGTCGAGGACGTGCGCACCCGCGCCATCGCCCGCCGCGAGAACCAGGCACCACTGTCGGAGCTGGCCGAAGGGCTGGCCGGGCGCACGCCGCAGCAGGCCGAGACCATGGTGCGGGCCTTCAGCACGTACTTCCAGGTGGTCAACATTGCCGAGCGCGTACATCGCATCCGCCGCCGCCGTGACTACCAGCGTGCCGGTACGGCAGGGGCGCAGCCCGACGGCCTGCAGGATGCGCTGCAGCACCTGAAGGCGCAGGGCGTGGGCCTGGACGAGCTGGCGCAGTGGCTGCCGCGCATCGATATCGAACCGGTGTTTACCGCGCACCCGACCGAAGCGGTGCGCCGTGCGCTGCTGGAGAAAGAGCAGCTGATGGTGGCCAGCCTGGTCGACAACCTCGACGGCCAGCGCACGCCGGGGGAAGCGGCCGCCGATGCTGCGCGCTTCCGCATGGCGCTGACCGCGTCGTGGCAGACCACTGACTCTTCGCCGGTGCGGCCCACTGTCGATGACGAGCGCGAGCACGTCGGCTTCTATCTGGTGCAGGTGCTGTACCGCGTGATTCCGGTGCTGTACGAATCTCTGCAGCAGGCGCTGCGCGATACCTACGGTGAAGAACTGCCGTTGCCGCGCCTGCTGCGCTTCGGTACGTGGGTGGGCGGGGACATGGACGGCAACCCGAACGTGGATGCCCACACCATCCGCAGTACGCTGGATGCGCAGCGGCAGGCGGTACTGGCGCGCTACCAGAAGGAACTGCTGCAGCTGGCCAGCCTGCTCAGCCAGTCCACCGAGCGGGTGGGCGTGAGCGATGCGCTGCAGGCGCGCGTGGCGCACTACCAGCAGCTGCTGCCGCAGGTGCAGTCGCGCCCGCGCCATGCCGACATGCCCTACCGCCTGCTCAACGATCGCATGCGCGCGCGCCTGCAGGCCACGCTGGAAGACGGCGAGGGCGCTTACGCCGGCCCGGATGAACTGATCGACGACCTGCAGCTGATCCTCGACAGCCTGCGCGCGAACCGCGGCGAGCATGCCGGTGGCTTCGCCGTACAACGCCTGCTGTGGCGGGTGAAGACCTTCGGCTTCCATCTGGCGCGGTTGGACGTGCGCCAGGAATCGAGCGTGCATGCGCGCGCGCTGGCGGCGGTGCTGGGCGGCGACCCGGCGTGGGAGGGCCTGGATGCATTGGGCCGCGCGCGCCTGCTGGCACCGCATGCCAGCGGTGAGGTGCCGTTGCCGGAAGGCGACGACGAAGGCAACCGGCGGCTCGACGCCGTGTTCGCTGCATTGGCCGATGCCCGTGCGCGGCATGGCGGGGATGCACTGGGCAGCTACATCATCTCGATGGCACACGACCGCAGCGACGTGCTGGCGGTGCTGGCGCTGGCACGCCGTGGCGGCCTGGTGGAAGAGAACGGGTCAGTACCGCTGGATATCGCGCCGCTGTTCGAGACGGTGGATGACCTCAAGCGCGGTACGGCGACCCTGCGTGACCTGCTGGCCGACCCGGTCTACCGCGCCCATCTGCGTGCGCGCGACGACGTGCAGATGGTGATGCTGGGCTATTCGGACAGCAGCAAGGACGGCGGCATCGCCGCCTCGCGCTGGGGCCTGCAACGCGCGCAGGTGGAACTGCTGGAGGTGGCGGCCGAGGCCGGCATCCGCCTGACCTTCTTCCATGGCCGGGGCGGCTCGATCAGCCGTGGTGGTGGCAAGACCACCCACGCCGTGGATGCGTCGCCACGCGGCAGCATCGATGGCCGCCTGCGGGTGACCGAGCAGGGCGAGGTGATCCATCGCAAGTACGGCATCCGCGCGCTGGCCCTGCGCTCGCTGGAACAGGCCACCGGTGCAGTGCTGCGCGCCAGCCTGCGCCCGCGTGCCGCCGAGCCGCGCGAGGATGACTGGCGGCCGGTGATGGATGCGGTGGCTGCGGCCAGCAGCGAGGTGTATCGCGCGTTCGTCGGCCAGCCCGGTTTCATGGACTACTTCCGCACCGCTACGCCGATCGACGTGATCGAGCGGATGACGCTGGGCTCACGGCCGTCGCGTCGTCTCGGCCAGGACGCCGCACTGGGCAACCTGCGTGCGATTCCCTGGGTGTTCGCCTGGAGCCAGGCGCGTGCGGTGATTCCCGGCTGGTACGGCGTGGGCAGTGGCCTGCAGGCCGCGGTCGATGCCGGCCACGAACAGACCCTGCGCGATATGGCGCGGGACTGGCCGTTCTTCCGTACCTTCCTGGATGACATCGCGATGGTGCTGTCCAAGGGCGATATCACCATCGCCGAGCAGTTCTCGCTGTTGTCGGGTGAACTGCACGGGCGCTTCTTCCCACAGGTGCAGCGCGAACTGGAGCTCACGCGGCGCTGGCTGCTGGCGTTGATGGACCAGCAGACGCTGCTGGACCACGATGCGCGGCTGGCGCTGTCGATCCGCCTGCGCAATCCCTACGTCGATCCGATCAGCGTGCTGCAGGTGGATCTGCTGCAGCGTTGGCGGGCCAGCGGGCGCGAGGATGACGATCTGCTGCGCGCCCTGGTGGCGTGCGTGAACGGCGTTTCGCAGGGTGTGCAGAACACCGGGTGATGCGTATCCGCCGGGCATGGCCCGGCGCTACCTGCCTCGGTGGGTGCGGGGCGTGCCCCGCACGCCCTCACTCCTCCGGCGACGGCGGATTCGACGCCAGCAGTTCCAGGTGCCGCTGTTCCATTTCCTGGCGCAGCTGGCGGCGGATCTGTGCGGCGGCCTGGCGGCGCTTCTCGTCGGAGGTGGCCGGTTGCAGTGGCGGTACCGGCGTCGGCCGGCCTTCCTCGTCCACCGCCACCATCGTGAAGAAGCAGCTGTTGGCGTGACGCACGCTGCGCTTGAGGATGTCCTCGGCCACCACCTTGATGCCGATCTCCATCGATGAGGTGCCGGTGTAGTTCACCGAGGCCAGGAAGGTGACCAGCTCGCCCACCGCGATGGGCTGGCGGAACATCACCTGGTCCACCGACAGGGTGACCACGTAGCTGCCGGCATAGCGGCTGGCGCAGGCGTAGGCGACCTGGTCGAGCAGGCGCAGGATGGCGCCACCATGGACCTTGCCGGAGAAATTGGCCATCTCCGGCGACATCAGCACGGTCATGGACAGCTGGTGGGTTTTCAGTTCGGTCGACATGGGGCGATTGTATCGGCGTGGCGTAGCTCTTGTAGAGCCGAGCCCATGCTCGGCTGCTCTTGTCGCAGGAAAAAGAAAGCCGAGCATGGGCTCGGCTCTACAGAAAGCAGAAGGGCCGCGTGAGCGGCCCTTCGTGTTGCTTACTTCAGCTTCGCATCGGCGCGCAGGGCGGCGGCGCGGTCGGTCTTCTCCCAGGAGAAGGCCGTGGCGTTGACGGTCTCGCCTTCGCCGTTGAGGTAGCTGAACTCCTTCGGCTTGCGGCCGAAGTGGCCATAGGCCGCGGTCTGCTGGTACATCGGGTGGATCAGGTCCAGCATCTTGATGATGCCGTACGGGCGCAGGTCGAAGTGCTTGCGGATCAGCTTCTCGATCTTGTCGTCGCTGATCTTGCCGGTGCCGAAGGTGGTGACCGAGATCGAGGTCGGCTCAGCCACGCCGATGGCGTAGGAGACCTGCACTTCGCAACGGTCGGCCAGGCCGGCGGCAACCACGTTCTTGGCGACGTAGCGGGCCGCGTAGGCGGCCGAGCGGTCGACCTTGGACGGGTCCTTGCCGGAGAAAGCACCACCACCGTGACGGGCCCAGCCGCCGTAGGTGTCGACGATGATCTTGCGGCCGGTCAGGCCGCAGTCGCCCACCGGGCCGCCGATCTCGAACTTGCCGGTCGGGTTGATGTGGAACTTGGTGCCCTTGTGCAGCCACTTGGCCGGCAGCACCGGCTTGATGATCTCTTCGCGGACGGCCTCGATGAGGTCCTTCTGCTTGATGCCCGGGGCGTGCTGGGTCGACAGGACCACGGCGTCGATGGCCGAGACCACGCCGTTTTCATAGCGCAGGGTGACCTGGCTCTTGGCGTCCGGGCGCAGCCACGACAGCGGCGAGTTCTTCTTCTTGCGGATCTTGGCCTGCTGCTCGACCAGGCGGTGCGACAGGTGGATCGCGGCCGGCATGTAGCTGTCGGTCTCGTTGGTGGCATAGCCGAACATCAGGCCCTGGTCGCCAGCGCCCATTTCTTCCGGCTTCTTGCGGTCCACGCCCTGGGCGATGTGCGGCGACTGCTTGCCGATCAGGTTCAGCACGCCGCAGGTGGCGCCGTCGAAGCCGACGTCGGAGCTGTCGTAACCGATGTCCGTGATGACCTTGCGGGTCAGCGCTTCCAGGTCGATCCAGGCGCTGGTGGTGATTTCACCGGCCACGATGGCAACGCCGGTCTTGACCATGGTCTCGCAGGCCACGCGGGCGCGCTGGTCCTGGGTCAGGATCGCGTCCAGCACCGCATCGGAGATCTGGTCGGCAACCTTGTCCGGATGGCCTTCGGAGACCGACTCGGAGGTGAAGAGATAGCTGGACATCAGGCGTAATATCCCTTGATTCGGATGGAAAGATGGGCGCGCATGATACACGGGGTGCGCCGCCTGTGCATTGTGAACCCGTACCGGTTGCCGGTGGTTAAGCCCGCGTAGGCCCGGCAGGGGCCGTCACGACGGGATTGGGGGCCGGCCTCGAGGCCCAGTGTTCCACCAGCGTGACAACAGACGGGGCTGCCCAACCCCCGACCGCGCAGGCCGCGACCCGGCCGTCAAGAGGGCCGGCCGTCATCGTTCTGCCCCGAAACCGCCATCTGGCTGCCGCCTGCCGGGCGCAGGCTGTCGGCCAATCCGGCCGCCGGGCATCAGTGGATCCGCCATGCAGGAACTCGAACAGCGTCTCCAGCAACGTTTCCCCGATTGGTTCCATGGCCGCCGTGGCCAGCTGGCACGGCCGCTGCTGCGCAGCGTCGGCCGCTGGTCGCGCCTGGACCAGATCGAAGCCTTCCTGCAGCGCAGCTCAGGCCTGCGCGGCTTCGGTTTCGTCGCCGCCGGCCTGGAGTTCATCGGCGGCCAGTACCAGGTGGATCCGGCTGCGCTGGCGAAGATTCCGGCCACCGGCCGCCTGCTGATTGTCGCCAACCACCCTTCCGGGGCGCTGGACGCATTGGCCTTGCTGGACGCAGTCGGCCGTATCCGCCGCGATGTGCGGATCGTGGCCAACGACCTGCTGGGGGCGATCGCTCCGCTGCAGGATCTGCTGTTGCCGGTGCGCATCCTGGGCGGCAAGGTGCAGCGCGGCAGTCTGCATGCGGTGGAGCAGGCGTTGGCCGCCGAGCAGTGCGTGATCGTGTTCCCGGCTGGCGAGGTCTCGCGCCTGTCGCTGCGCGGCATCCGCGATGGCCGCTGGCAGCGGGGATTTGTCCGTTTTGCCCGCGCCGCCGGTGCACCGGTGCTGCCGGTGCGGGTGGAAGCGCGCAACTCGGCACTGTTCTATGGCGCCTCGACCCTGTTCAAGCCGGCCGGTACCGCGCTCCTGGCGCGCGAGATGTTCACCCGTCGTGGCCGCCCGCTGCGGCTGAGCATCGGCGAGCCGATGCGGCTGGGCGATGGCGGTGACCCGGGTGCCCAACTGCTGGCGGTACGCCGCGCACTCTATGCGCTGGGCCGCAATGGCGCGGCCGGCAATGCCGCTGCCTGCGCGGGCCCTGAGCCGCTGGCCGCCCCGGTGCCACCTTCGCAGGTCGCCGCTGGCATTGCTGCCGCCACCCAGCTGGGCCAGACCGCCGACGGCAAGCAGATCCTGCTGGCCACCTGCACTGCCGATTCGCCACTGCTGCTGGAACTGGGCCGCCTGCGCGAACTGACCTTCCGCCAGGTGGGTGAGGGCACCGGCCGCAGCCGCGACCTCGACAACTACGACCCGCAGTACGAGCACATCGTGATCTGGGACGCCGCCGCGCAGCGCATCGCTGGCGCGTACCGGATCATGCGTGGTGCCCACGCGTTGGCCCGGCACGGCCTGTCCGGGCTCTACAGCGCGTCGCTGTTCCGCTATTCCGACGATGCCATCACCCACATCGCCGAGGGCCTGGAACTGGGCCGCAGCTTCGTGGTGCCCGATTACTGGGGCAGCCGCAGCCTGGACTACCTGTGGCAGGGCATCGGTGCCTACCTGCAGTGCCGGCCGGGGATCCGCTACCTGTTCGGCGCGGTGTCGATCAGTGCGGCGCTGCCGCGCGACGCACGCGAGCAGCTGGTGGCGTACTACCAGCGCTATTACAGCGGTAGCGCGGGCCTGGCCGAATCGAACCGCCCCTTCCAGTACTTCGCTGCGCCGCCCAGTTTCGGTGAGCTGGATGCAAGCGCTGCGTTCGACGTGCTGAAGGCCAACCTGGCTGCGCTCGGTACCGGCGTCCCCACGCTGTACCGCCAGTACACCGATCTGTGCGAACCCGGAGGCGCGCGTTTCCTTGCGTTCGGCGTCGACCCTGACTTCAGCGATTCGATCGACGGCTTGATCGAGGTGGACCTGTGCGCGGTCCGGCCGAACAAGCGCAAACGTTACCTGCGCGACGCGGGGACGCCGGCATGAGCACGCTGGCGAACCTGTCGCCGCGCCGGCGCGCAGTGTTCGTCTCCGACGTGCACCTGGGCTCGCGCCATTGCCATGCCACCGAGCTGGCGCGATTCCTCTCGCAGCTGCGCTGTGAACGGCTGTACCTGGTGGGCGACATCATCGACCTGTGGTGGATGGCGCACCGCCGTGCCACCTGGCGGCAGTCGCACAGCGAGGTCATCCAGGCGCTGCACGCGCTGCGCCGTGCCGGCACCGAGATCATCTACATTCCGGGCAACCACGATGCTTCGCTGCGCCAGGTCTGCGGTCTGATGCTGCCGGCGATGCAGGTGCGCCGCCGCGCCATCCACGTGACCGCCGATGGCCGCCGGCTGCTGGTCGCGCACGGCGACGAGTATGACGGCGTGACCCACTTCGGCGGCCTGCAGGAAAAATTCGGCGACTGGCTGTATTACCGCATCCTCACCGGCAACCAGGCCTTGAATGCAGTGCGGCGGCGGCTGGGCATGCGCTACTGGTCGCTGTCGGAGTTCCTGAAGAAGCGCAGTGGCGCCGCTGAACGCTACATCGAGCGTTTCGTGCAGGCCGGGCTGGACGACGTGCGCCGACGCGGCCTGGACGGCATCGTCTGCGGGCATATCCACCGCGCCGCGCTGGTCGAACGCGATGGCCTGGTCTATGCCAACGATGGTGACTGGGTGGAAAGCCTGACCGCGCTGGTCGAAGACCACGACGGCGCGCTGCGCCTGCTCGACCACAGCGGCCAGACCCTGCTGGAACTGCCCGGCGCGCGGTTGTCGCAAGCGGCATAGCCCGCGTCCGTCCCGCTGTAGAGCCGAGTCCATGCTCGGCTGACGTTACGCGCAACGAAGAGCAGCCGAGCATGGGCTCGGCTCTACATACACCGCGCGCAAGCCGCTAGCATCGGTCCATGGATTCCCTGACCCAGATCGTGCTCGGTGGCGCAGTCGCTGCTGCCATCGCTCCGCCCGGCCATCGCCGCGCGGCCCTGCTGGCCGGTGCCGCGCTCGGCACCTTGCCGGACCTCGACGCCCTGTGGCTTGGCTTCACTGCGGCCGACCCGGTGGCGAACATGACCGAACACCGCAGCTTCAGCCATTCGCTGCTGGTGCTGCCCTGGGTGGCCGCACTGATCTGGTGGTTGTTCAAGCGCTTCGGCAACGGCCGGGTCGCGCAGTCACCGCTGCGCTGGTTCTGGGCGATCCAGCTGGCGCTGGTCACCCATCCCGTGCTGGATGCGTTCACCGTCTACGGTACCCAGTTGTGGTGGCCGCTGCGGCCACACCCAACCATGGGCTCCAGCGTCTTCATCATCGACCCCGGCTACACGGTGTGGCTGCTGCTGGGCTGCGTGCTGGCCTGGTTCGGTCGTGCGCGGCCCTGGGCGGGCAAGGTGCTGGGCGCGGCGTTGCTGCTCAGCAGTGGCTACCTGGGCTGGGGGCTGATCGCCAAGGCGCAGGTCGATCGGGCCGCGCAGCAGAGCCTGGCCGCGATGGGCCTGGGCGATGCGCCGCGCTTCTCGGTGCCGATGCCGTTCAACACCCTGCTGTGGCGGGTGGTGGCGATGACACCCAGCGGCTACGTGGTGGCTGACCGTTCGCTGCTGGCCGACCACGGGCCGATGCGGTTCGAAGGCCATGCGTCCAACGTACAGGCCTTGCGCGAAGCGCAGGCCATCCCGGCGGTGCAGCAGCTGCAATGGTTCAACCGTGGCTTCATGCGTGCGCAGGTCGTGGACGGAAGGCTGGTGCTGAGCGACCTGCGTATGGGGCTGGAGCCGGACTACACCTTCAATTTCGTCGTGGCCGGGCAGGCCGACGGGCAGTGGCGGGCGATCGTTCCCGAGCAGGTGCGGGTGGACTACAGCAGTCCCGCCGCGCGTGCCGACGCTGGTCGCCGCCTGGCGGCGATGTGGCAGCGGATCTGGCAGGAGCCGGCGGCGGTGCCGGGCGCGGCCGACCACACCGCCGTGCATTGATCAGTGGATCCACGCATGGCGTGGCTCTACGCCCTCAATCGGCAGCAGAACACCGGCTCAATACACCGTGGCGCGGCCCTGCACGAACGAGTAGAAGAACACCGCATTCGGGTCGTTCTGCACCAGGCGGAACTCGCGGCGCATGCCTTCCACGGTGTCCTCGTCCACCGAGCCGGCCTGCAGCAGCTGGTCGGCCGCCGACAGCAGCAGCTGCTCCCAGAACGCGATCATGGTCTTGCGACGCGCCGGTTCGCGGTTGTCCAGGTGGATGGTCTTGATCTCGGTATGCACGTCGCGGAAGCCACCGGCCAGCAGCAGGTCGCCCAGCTTGGCGCCGACGAATGGATCGCCGCCATGGTCGTACTGGAAGTCATTGAAGGCCATCCAGTAACGCCAGATGTGCGGCGAGTACGGGTCGAGCAGGAACGAGGCATTCATCACTTCGGTGATGTAGACCGGCGAACCCGGTGCCAGCACGCGGCGCACTTCGCTCAGCACGCGGGCAGGGGAGGGGACGTGTTCCAGCACCCAGCACAGGAACGCCGCATCGAAGCTGCGCGCCTCGAATGGCAGCTCACCGGCGTCGGCCTGCTGCAGGGTGTAGCGGTCGCTGCACCACGGCGTGCGCGCCAGGTTCTCGCGCGCCGTGGCCAGCTGCGTTTCGCTCAGGTCCACGCCGGTCACGTGCAGCTCGGGGAAGCGGCGCAGCAGGATCTCGGTCTGCGCACCGACGCCGCTGCCGACTTCCAGCAGGCGCCGTGCACCGCTGTAGTCGATCTGGCCGAAGATGCTCGATTCCAGCAGGCGCGCCTGGGTCATCAGGCGCTGCTGTTCGGTGCCGGAAAACCCGTGCAGGTAGGTCGGAGAGGAGATCGGCGGGGTCATGGAGGCGGGCTCTGGGAGTTCAATTCGGTCGAGCAGGCTCGACGTTGTGACGCGGCAGTGCGGTCAGGCCGCCGAAGGCAGCGCCGGTTCCCCGGCAATCAGGCGGTCGAAGTACTCGGTGGTCAGCGCGATCTGGCTCTGAGGGTCTTCGGCACGGTTGACCACCGCACGGAAAGCGGCATTCTCCGGCCGGTCCCTGGCATACCACCCCAGGTGCTTGCGCGCGATGCGCACGCCCTGCGGTTCGCCGTAGAACGCGTGCAGCGCATGCAGGTGGCCGAGCAGGATGTCGCGCACTTCCGCCAGCGATGGCGGCGGCAGTTCCTCGCCGGTGGCCAGGTAGTGCGCCACTTCGCGGAAGATCCACGGCCGGCCCTGTGCGGAACGGCCGATCATCACCGCGTCCACGCCGGTCTGCTGCAGCACGTAGGCGGCCTTCTGCGGCGAATCGATATCGCCGTTGGCGATCACCGGAATGCGCAGCGCGGCCTTGATCTCGGCAATGGTGCTGTATTCGGCCTGGCCGGTGTAATGCTGGTCGCGGGTGCGGCCGTGCACGGCCAGCGCGGCGATGCCGCTGTTTTCGGCAATGCGGGCAATGACCGGGCCATTGCGGTGGTCGCAATCCCAGCCAGTACGGATCTTCAGCGTGACCGGCACGTCCACCGCGTTGACCACGGCTTCGAGGATGCGTGCCACCAGCTGCTCGTCGCGCATCAGCGCCGAGCCGGCCCAGGCGTTGCACACCTTCTTGGCCGGGCAGCCCATGTTGATGTCGATGATCTGCGCGCCGTGGTCGACGTTGTAGCGCGCGGCTTCGGCCAGCTGCTGCGGCTCGGTGCCGGCGATCTGTACGCTGATCGGTGCCGGTTCGCCGTCATGGTCCATGCGGTGGATCGACTTGCGCGTGTTCCAGAAGCGCGGGTCGCTGATGGTCATTTCCGAGGCGGCCAGTCCCGCGCCCAGCCGTTTGCACAGCAGGCGGAAGGGCTTGTCGGTGACGCCGGCCATGGGTGCCAGCACGACGTTGGGGGCAATGGTGTACGGGCCGATCTGCATGCGCCCATTGTAGAGCGCGGGCGCGGCCTGGGCGGTGTCGGCGGGCCCCGGGTTCAGGCCGATCGGCACCGACCTCATGCCGTACCGGCATCAGCAGATGCTTGACGGTTGCTTCCGCCGCCCCCAAGGGCGGGCGATGGTAGGTGGCTAACCCAGGCTCTGCCAGGCCTGGCGGGTACCCAGGGCGAAGGCCAGCCCCAGGCCCAGGCAGGCCAGCGAACTGACCACCCAGAAGCGCCGGCCGTTGTACCCCGGCCGGAACAGCGCCAGGCCGAAGCCCATCGCGGCGCGCAGCAGCAGCAAGGCAGCGATGGCGGGCAGGACCAGGCGGCTGGCCGGCAGCGGCGAATGCCAGCCCGCGGCGGCCAGTGCGTACAGGGTCCAGGCCACCAGCACGGCAGTGATGCCGGCGGTCATCAGCGGTGGCCACCAGTGCCCCGCATGCGCGAGCCGGACCACGCGCTGGCCGGCACCGAAGTATCTGTACCACGCGGCGCCGAAGGCGATGCAGCCGATATGCAGCAGCGCCGCAGCGGCACTGCCTGCGGCCGCGACCAGCAACCAGGGGAATCCGTCCATGTCCTGCCCGTGCAAGGAAGCTGCGCGGATCGTGAGCGAGGGGCAGGATGTGGGCAATGCGACAGGCGGTCGCAGGGGCTGGGCAATGTGCAAAAGAAAGGCCCAGGTGCCTGTGCACCTGGGCCTTGTCATCCACGCGTGGCGTGGAATTACTTGGCTTCGGCGTCGGCCGGGGTGAAGCGCGGCATCGCCGCTGCAGCGCCTTCCTTCTCGGTCGAGCGACCGGCGAACTGGTTGGCAAAGCGCACGTGGCGGGCGAACGGGGCGTCGGCCACCTGCGCCAGCGACGCGGCCAGCGCACCGTTGAAGGCATCACCGGCACCGGTGGTGTCGATGGCCTGCACCTGCTCGGCGCCGACGCGGTAGTACGGCTGGGTATCGCCGCGCAGGTTCTCGTCGGCATGCGAGACGAACACGCCCACCGAACCCAGGGTCACCACCACGGTACCGTTGCCGACCAGCTTGCGGCACAGCGCATGCAGGCTGGCGCCATCCAGCGCGGCGACATCGTTGGCATCCACGCGCTCACCGACATGGCGGCCGAGCAGCGCGGCGAACTCGGTCTCGTTCGGGGTGATCACATCGGCCAGCTTGAGCAGGCCGATGGTCGAGGGCGCGTCGGCCGGTGCGGTGTTGAGCACGGTGGTGACACCGGCCTCGCGGGCCGTGGCCAGCGCCGCTTCGATGGTCTGCACCGGCGATTCCAGCTGTACCAGCACCACCTTGGCGCCGGTCAGCAATGCCTGCTGCTGTTGCAGGAAGTCGGTGCTGAGCGCGGCGTTGGCGCCCGGGCCGATCACGATGGTGTTACGGCCGCGCGCGTCCACATAGATGCCCGCAGTGCCGGTCGGCTCGCTGCTGGCTTCGGCAATCAGGCCGAAGCCATCCTGCGCGGCCAGTTCGCGCGCGGTGGCGCCACCGGCGTCATCGCCCAGCGCGCACACGAAGTGCGTGTCGGCGCCGGCGCGGCAGGCCGCGACCGCCTGGTTGAAGCCCTTGCCACCGGGGCCGGTGCTGTAGCGGCCGGCAATGGTCGCACCCGGTGCCGGCAGCGACTCGCACCGCCACACGTGATCGACATTGAAGGAACCGACGACAACGACACTGCTGCTCATAGGAAATCTTTTCTCAACCAGGGGTTCAACTGAAGTGCGTCAGCACGCCGGCGATGGTCGCCGTCATGAAGGTGGCAATGGTACCGCCCAACACCGCGCGCAGGCCGAACTTGGCCAGATCGTGGCGACGTTCCGGCGCCAGGCCGCCGATGCCGCCGATCTGGATCGCGATCGAGCTGAAGTTGGCAAAGCCGCACAGCGCGTAGGTGGCGATCAGGCGACCTTCGTCGGACAGGCTCACGCCCGCCACCTGGCCGTTCACGATCTGCGACAGCTCGGTGTAGGCCACGAACTCGTTGATCACGACCTTCTGGCCGATCAGCGAACCGACGGTGGTGGCATCAGCCCACGGGGTACCGATCACCCAGGCAATCGGGGCCAGCACGTAACCGAAGATGGTCGACAGGTTGGTCGGCTTGCCGATGGCAGCGGCCAGGCCGGTCACATCGCCGATCCAGGTCAGCGGGGCGTTCAGCAGTGCGATCAGGGCGATGAAGGCCAGCAGCATCGCGCCGATGTTCAGCGCCAGCTTCAGGCCGTCACCGGCACCGGCAGCGGCCGCGTCGATGATGTTGCTGGAGGTCTTCTCGACTTCCATCTTCACCGTGCCGCGGGTCAGCGGGGTGCCGGTTTCCGGAATCAGCAGCTTGGCCACGACCAGGGTGGCCGGTGCGGCCATGATGCTCGCCGCCAGCAGGTGCTTCGCATAGAAGGCCTGCTGCACCGGGTCGCCACCGCCGAGCATGCCGACGTAGGCCGCCAGCACGCCGCCGGCGATGTGCGCCATGCCGCCGATCATCATGGTCAGCAGCTCGGACTGTGTCATCCTGGCGATGTACGGGCGCACGGTCAGCGGCGCCTCGGTCTGGCCGATGAAGACGCTGGCGCAGACGCTGGTGGTTTCCGCGCCGGACACGCGCATCACCTTGGTGATCGACCAGGCCATCACGCGCACGATCGCCTGCATGACGTTGAGGTGGTACATGACCCCCATCAGCGCCGAGAAGAAGATGATGGTCGGCAGCACCTGGAAGGCGAAGATGAAGCCGTAGTTCTTGGTGTCCATCAACGAGCCGAAGATGAAGCCCGAACCCTCGTTGACGAAGCTCAGGACCTTGACGAAGCCCTTGCCCAGCGCATCGAACACGTCGCGCCCGCCCGGCACCAGGATCACCAGCGCCGCGAAGGCGATCTGCAGGGTGATACCGGTGGCAACCAGCTTCCAGTCAACCGCACGCTTGTTGCTGGAAAACAACCAGGTGATGCCGATCAGCACCGCCAACCCGAACAGGCCGAAGCCGATCCTGCCCAAACCTTCGACCATGTGAGTGACTCCCCTGGGGCGTCGCGAAAAACGGGAAGCCTAGTGCAGGGCAGGGGCCGGGGCAAGAAAAAGCAGCGTGCGCGCGCCCATCGGTACCGATCAGGCCAGCAACGGCAAGGGCTTGCGGCCGGCGGCGGCAGGTAGAATGGGGCTCGATCCCGGCCCGGATGCGGGCCCGCAGCAGGAGATTCGCATGCAATACCGCCGCCTGGGCTCCACCGGCCTGCCGATTTCCGCCCTGTCCTTCGGCGCCTGGGTGACCTTCGGTGACCAGATCCCGCGCGACGAGGCGCGCAACCTGGTGGCTGCCGCCTGGGACCACGGCGTCAACTTCTTCGACAACGCCGAGGGCTATGCCAACGGCCGCGCCGAACAGGTGATGGGCGATGTGATCGCCGACCTGCGCCTGCCGCGCGACGGCATCTGTGTCTCCAGCAAGGTGTTCTTCGGCAGCGCCAGGGACCCACGGCCGACCCAGCGCGGCCTGTCGCGCAAGCATGTGACCGACGCCTGCCATGCCGCGCTCAAGCGCCTGCGGGTGGACTACCTGGACCTTTATTACTGCCATCGCCCGGATCCGGACGCGCCGATCGCCGAGACCGTGCACGCCATGGATACGCTGGTGCGGCAGGGCAAGATCCTTTACTGGGGCACCTCGGAGTGGTCGGCGGCGCAGATCCAGCAGGCGCTGGACATCGCCGAAGCACGCAACCTGCAGGGCCCGTCGATGGAGCAGCCGCAGTACAACCTGCTGCACCGCGAACGCGTCGAGGTCGAGTATGCGCCGCTGTATACCGGTGCCGGCCTGGGCACCACCATCTTCTCGCCGCTGGCCTCGGGCCTGCTGACCGGCAAGTACGACCAGGGCATTCCGGCCGATGCGCGGCTGGGCCGCGAGGGCATGGAGTGGCTGCAGGCGCTGGTGCTGGGTGACGACTCCGAGGCCCGCCTGGCCCAGGTGCGCCGCTTCAGCGAAGCAGCGCGTGAGCTGGGCCACGCCCCGGCCACGCTGGCGATTGCCTGGTGCCTGCGCAATCCGAACGTCTCCAGCGTGATCCTCGGCGCCAGCCGGGTCAGCCAGCTGCTGCAGAACCTGCAGGCGCTGGAGGTGCTGGAGCAGGTCGATGCGGCTGGCTGGGCGCAGGTCGAGGCCGTCTTCGCCTGACAGCCCTTTGCGGAGTCGAGCCATGCTGGACTTCAGGTTGACCAGGTCTTTGTAGAGTCGAGCCATGCTCGACTCCGCGCGCAGCGCGGGCGTTGCCAGGCGACGGTGCCAGGAGCAGTCGAGCATGGCTCGACTCTACAAAAGCGCCGCGCCATCTTTTGATTGATGACACCTATTGAATTTTCGAATTCGATCATTAATCCCATCAATCAAATTGAGAATGGTTGTTGATTGTCAACTGAGAATCATTATCATTTGACTCGTCCCTCGCACGAGTCCAGATGCTCATGAATGCTCAACCTGTACTGCTGCGCCCCGAAACGCTGACCCTCCGCGATCGCCCGGTCCGTGTCGTTCCGCCGGAAGAGGTGATCGACAGCGAAGCCCTGCTCAAGGGCCGTCGTGAAATCCTGATCCAGCACGGCGACCGCTTCTACCGCCTGCGGCACACCAGCAACGACAAGCTGATCCTGACCAAGTAACCGCGGCCTGGTCGCCCGCCTCCCTCCCTCCTGCCGGCAGCGCCGGCAGGGTGGGCGACCCGTCCGCGCCCGCTCTCTCCCCCTCGGTCTACCGCGTGCACCTCCCGGGTGTGCCGGTAACCGGGGGTTCCCCTGCCTGACCGAACGAACCCGATGACCCGCCCTACCGCCCTTTGCCTCGCCGTCTGGATGGCCCTGCCGCTGTCCGCCCATGCTGCTGCCGCGGCCACCGCCGCGCCCGATGCGCGCGACTTCGACCGCGTGCAGGTCACCGCCACCCGCACCGAGCGGGCAGTGAGTGACGTGGCGGCCACCGTCGATGTCATCGACCGCGAGCAGATGGACCGGCACCTGGTGCAGGACATCAAGGATCTGCTGCGCTACGAGCCGGGCCTGTCGGTCAGCCGCAGCGCCGCGCGCTTCGGCCTTGGCAGCATCCGCATCCGTGGCCTGGACGGCAACCGCGTGCGCGTGCAGACCGATGGCATCGCCATGCCCACCAGCTTCAACATCGGCTCGTTCTCCAACGCCAACCGCAACTTCACCGATCTGGACACGCTCAAGCGTGTGGAGATCGTGCGCGGCCCGGCCAGTTCGCTGTACGGTTCCGACGCGCTCGGGGGTGTGGTGGCCTTCGTCACCAAGGATCCGGCCGATTATCTGAAGGATGGCAAGGACAGCTACGTCGGCCTGAAGTTCGGCTACGACGGTGAGTGGAAGGGCCTGCTCGGCGGCGTGACCAGCGCGTTCGGCGGCGAACACTGGAGCGGCATGGTCAACATCAACCATCGCCAGGGCCAGGAAACCGGTAACAAGGGCGATGTTCGCAGCCTCGACAACACCCGCACCGCGCCCAACCCGCAGGACCGCGACGGTCGCAGTGGCCTGGCCAAGCTGGTGTATGCACCGAGCGAGGACCAGCGCTTCCGCCTGACCGTGGAAGGCAACGAAGACACCACCGATACCAACGTGCTGTCCTCGATCGACCGCACCACCACCACCGGCATGAAGGCGCGCGACACGCAGAACCGCACCCGCGTGTCGTTCGCCCATGAAATGGATGCGCTGGACAAGGGCTTCGCCGACAGCCTGCATTGGCAGCTGTATACCCAGCACAGCGAGACCAACCAGATCACCGACGAAGACCGCGCCAACCGCAGCCGCCGCCACCGCGAGTTCAACTTCGACCAGCGCGTGTACGGCCTGCAGGCACAATTCAACAAGGCGTTCAGCACCGGCAGTGTCGAACATGCGCTCACCTACGGCTTCGAAGGCGCGCGTACCGAGATCCGCCAGAAGCGCGATGGCTATCAGGTTCTGGCCAATGGCCAGACCAGCACCACCATCCTGCCCGACGCCTTCCCGGTACGCGATTTCCCGATCAGCAAGACCACCGAGCTGGGCCTGTATGCGCAGGATGAAATGCGCATGTCCGGCGGCAAGCTGTCGCTGGTGCCGGGCGTGCGCGTGGACCGCTACGAACTGAAGCCGGAAGTGGACAGCATCTTCGCCGACGACAATCCCGGCGTTGCGGTGGCCAGGCTGACCAAGACCAGCGTTTCGCCGAAGCTGGGCATGGTCTATCGCTTCACCGACGAATGGTCGCTGTTCGCCGGCTACTCGCATGGTTTCCGCTCGCCGCCGTACAACGACGTCAACCTGGGCTTCACCAACTTCGCCTTCGGTTACACCGCCATCCCCAATCCGGACCTGAAGCCGGAAACCAGCGACGGCCTGGAGCTGGGCCTGCGCTTCCTGTCACCGGCCGCCTACGTCAGCGTCAGCGGCTACTACAACGAGTACAAGGACTTCATCGAGTCGCAGTCGCTGGTCGGTACCAACGCGCAGGGCCTGATGGTGTTCCAGTCGCGCAACATCGCCGATGCGCGCATCTACGGTGCTGAACTGAAGGCTGGCGTTGACTTCGGCCAGATCAACCCGGCGCTCCAGGGTTGGGCGCTGCGCAGCTCGGTGGCCTGGTCGCGCGGTGACAACAAGACCGAGGACACTCCGCTGGATTCGGTCGACCCGCTGCGCGGCACCGTCGGCCTGATGTACGACACCGACGCCTGGGGCGTCGAACTGGCCGGTACCTTCGTCAAGCGCAAGGACCGCGTCACTGCAGCGACGGTGTACCGCCCGGCCGGCTACGGCGTGGCCGACCTGATGGCGCACTGGAACTTCGCCCCGGGCGCGACCTTCAACGTCGGCGTGTTCAACCTGGGCGACAAGCGCTACATCGATTGGTCCAATGTGGGTTCGACGCTGTCGCCGACCAGCCGTGTGCTGGATCGCTACACCAGCCCGGGCCGCACCCTTTCCGCCAGCCTCGCCGTTTCCTGGTGACCTCATGAGCCGAGCCTTGTCCGCACGCAGGAATGACGCCATCGCCGTGCAGGGCAGCGCGGCCTGGCCGACCCCGGCACAGCTGGCCACGCTCGGCACTGTGTTGTGCCTGTACCACGCCGACGGCAACGAGCTGGGTGGCTGGCGCCAGGCGGTGCGCGTGCACGCCTGCCAGGGCGTGGACAGCGAGGGCATACGCGAAAGCCTGTGTTTCCTTGATGCCCGCGGCCGCTGCGTGTGGCGCCTGTACCTGCTGCCCGACAGCGATTTCCTGGCCTGGGACCGGCTGGTCGCGGCGCTGCCGCCGGGCCCGCAGCACGACCGCGATGGCAGTGTCGGCGAACGCCTGTGGCGTCGCCTGGCCGGGCACGTCGGTGGCCAGCGCTGGCGCCTGTGCACGCTGCGCCTGCATGCCGCGGACGAGGGCCGCACGCTGGCGGCCAGCCTGTCGACCCTGTCCTCGCTGGGCGCGGCCACCGCGCGTCGCATCGCACGGTTGGAAGGTGCCGAAGGCGAGCTGGCGATCGACGATTGCTGCTGCGCCGACGCCGCGCGCCGGCCGACACCCCGTATTCCCGGCGACCTGCCGCTGATCCGCCTGTGATCCTTTCCTGATGGAACGCCCGCCGGCCCTGGACGGCCTCTCAACGAACCTGCAACCCCGAAGGAAGACCCGATGAAGTTCCAGACAGCCAGCGTCATGCTGCTGCTCGCTGCCAGCGGCGTGGCCAGCGCGCAGCCCTCCGACATTGCCCGCGACCACGACAGCATCCTGGCCATGCAGGGCGAGTACACCGTCGACTTCGCGTTCGACGAGACCGTGCTGCTCAAGCCCGGCTACGAGCGTGCGCCGGCGATGCGCAGCGGCGGCAGCGAAGTGGTCATCGTGGTCGAGGACACCCCGCAGCGCATCGTGCTGCAGCACCTGTTGCTCGATGAGAAGAGCGGCCACATCACCAAGCACTGGCGCCAGGACTGGGTCTACGAAGCGCCCAACCGCTTCGAGTTCAGTGCCGACCAGACCTGGCAGGTACGCCGCATTCCCGCAGCGGTGAACCAGGGCGCCTGGACCCAGTGCGTGTATGAAGTGAGCGATGCACCGCGCTACTGTGGCACCGGCAAATGGACGTACACCAACAATGTGCCGAGCTGGACCAGCGACCTGAGCTGGCGCCCGCTGCCGCGTCGTGAGTACACCAAGCGCAGCGACTACAACGCGCTGGCCGTGGTCAACCGCCACACGCTCACGCCCAATGGCTGGACCCACGAGCAGTTCAACACCAAGGTGCAGCGCAACGCCGACGGCAGCCAGGTGGAGATCGCCCGCGAGTTCGGCTTCAACGACTACGTCAAGACAACCGAGGTCGACTTCACCCCGGCGCGCAACTACTGGAAGGCCACTGCCGGTTACTGGGCCAAGGTGCGTCAGCGCTGGGACGGTTTCCTCGGCCAGGCCCCGGGCGTGCACCTGAAGACCAGGATCGACGGCATGGCGATGATCATTCCGCTGTTCACCCAGGCCGAAGCGATCCAGTCCGGCAAGCAGGTGAAGGACGCGCAGATCGACGAGGTCTTCGCCAAGTACGTGGAAAAGGCGCCGAAGGAAGGCTGATCGCCGCGATGGAGATGGGGGCCGGGCGTACCCGGCACCGCATCCACCGGCTGCCGGTGGGGCCGGGCTTGCTCGGCACGCGCCCCGGTCCGGCGCCGCCTCAGGCCTCGCGCAACGCCAATGCCGGCGGCGTATGCAGGATCGCCCGCGTACCCCACCAACCCGCCAACAGGCTCAGCCCGATGCCGACCACGCCGCCGACCAGCAGGCCCGGCCACGGCGGCAGCAACGGCAGCTCGAACACCTTCTGCGAGACTGCCACGCCGATGACGGCCGCCGCGCCCACCGCGAGCAACGCGGCCAGCGTGCCCAGTGCGCCGAACTCCACGAGCACCGCGCCACGCAGCTGGCGCCGGGTCGCGCCCAGCGTGCGCAGCACCGCGCTGTCGTAGCGGCGCTCGCCGGCGGTGGCCTGCAGTGCGGCCAGCAGCACCAGCACGCCGGCCAGCAGGCTGAACACCATCACCAGCTGCACCGCCTGCGCCACGCGCTCCATCACATCGCGCACCTGCGAAATCACCGCATCCACGTCCAGCAGCGACAGGTTCGGCTGCGCGCGTACCAGTTCGCCCAGGCCCGCCGCTTTGCCGGCCGGCAGATGGAAGGCCGACAGCAGGTTGTGCGGGGTGTCGCCTACCGCATTCGGGTTCAGCAACACGAAGAAGTTCGGCCGGAAGGTGTTCCAGTCGGCCTTGCGCACGCTGGTGACGGTGAACTCGCGTTCCTGCTCGCCCACTGCAATGGTGATGCGATCGCCCGGATACACGCCGTAACGCTTGGCCCAGCCGATTTCCACCGAAGCTTCCGGCGCGGTGCTGTCGGGCGTCCAGAACGTGCCGTTGACCAGCGTGTTGGCGGGGGGGAAGGTGCTGCGCCAGCTGAAGTTCAACGGCCGGTTTTCATCATCATCCTCACGCTGGCCTTCGCCCTGCGACGGCTGCCCGTCCTGCGAAGGCGTACGGTCTACGCGCAGCGGCGGCTTGCCGTTGATCGCGATCAGGCGGCCGGTCGCCATCGGTTCGATGCTGGCGTCGCCGGCGCCCAGTCCACGCAATGCGGCCAGCACACTGTCGCGTTGCTCGGGCTGGATGTTGATCAGGAAGTAGTTCGGCGTATCCGCAGGCAGGCGTTCGCGCCACTGCTGCAGCAGGCCGGGGCCGGTCACCGCCAGCAGCAACAGCGCGCACAGCGACAGCGACAGTCCCACCAGCTGCATCACCGCCAGCAGCCGGCGCCGCGTCAGTGCGGCCAGGCCCAGTCGCCAGTGGCCATGCAGGCGATGCTGCAGGCCGCGCAGCAGCTGCAGCAGCACGAAGCCGACCACGCCGGCGGCCAGTGCCAGCGTGGCCAGGCCGCCGAGCACCCACAGCGCCAGCTTCAGGTCGCCGGTGACTTGTACCGCCAGCAGCAGGCTGGCCGCCAGCGCTGCCACATAGGCCAGCAACGACGCCGGCGGCAGGGCAGCGAAGGAACGGTTGAGCACCCGCATCGGCGGCACCCCACGCAGGCGCAGCAGTGGCGGCAGGCCGAAGCCGAACAGCAGCAAAAGGCCGATGCCGGCGCCGGTCAGCGCAGGCATCGCCTCGGGCAACGGCAGGCGCTGCGGCACCAGGCTGCCCAGTACCTGCACCAGGCCTTCCTGCGCGGCCATGCCCAGGCCGATGCCGAGCGCACAGGCCGGCACCGCCAGCATCAGCAGCTGCAGTGCCAGGCCCAGCAGGATGTCGCGCTGGCGCGCACCCAGGCAGCGCAGGATCGCCACCTGGTCGATGCGGCGCAGGGCGAAGCGGTTGGCCGCCAGCGCCGTGGCCACGCCGGCCAGCAGTACCGCCAGCAGCGCGCTCAGGCCGAGGAAGCGGCCGGCCAGGTCGAAGGCCTGGCGCACGCCGCGCTGGGTGTCATCCACGCTCAGCAGGCGCAGGCCTTTCACCTGCGGCAGCAACCACTGGCGCAGCGCGGCAACCTGATCGGCTGGTCCGGCGAACATCAGCCGGTAGTTGATGCGGCTGCCCGGGCCGAGCAGTCCCGTGCCGTCCACGTCGGCGCGGTTGACCAGCAGGGTGGGGGAGAGCGTCAGCAGGTCGCCACCGGTGTCGGGCTCGGCCTCGATGATGCCGGCGATGCGCAGCGTGCCGGCGCCGAACTCGAGATCATCGCCGGCCCTCAGCCCGAGCCCCTGCAGCAGGCGTGGGTCGGCATAGGCCTGGCCCTTGGGTGGCATGCCGGCATCGGTGATCAACGTACCGCCGGGCGTGGCCCGTACCCGCAGCGTGCCGCGCAGTGGATAGCCCGCCTGCACCGCCTTGATGCTGGCCATCTGGCTGGCATCGCCGTTGAACAGCACGCTGCCGAAGCTGGCGATGCGGGTGTAGGCCAGTCCACGCCGTTGTGCCTCGTCGGCGAATGCCTGCGGCGGGTCATCACGCCCGGCGATGCCGAGATCGCCACCGAGCATTTCCGCCGCGCTGCCGGTCAGCGCCAGGTTGACCCGGTTCACCAGCGTGCCCACCGCGGTCATCACCGCCACGCCCAGCACCAGTGCGGCGAACACGGTGAGCAGGTCGCCGGCCAGCGCCTCGCGGCGCAGTGCGCGCCACGCGTGGCGCAGCACGTTCATGCCTGTGCCCCACGCTCGACCGGCAGCAGGCGGCCGTCATCGATGCGGTGGATGTACTGGCAACGCTGCGCCAGGCGCAGGTCGTGGGTGACCAGTACCAGGGTGGTGCCGCTGCCGGCGTTGAGGTCGAACAGCAGGTCGCTGACGTGCTGGCCGGTGGCATGGTCCAGCGATCCCGTCGGTTCGTCGGCAAACAGGATGCGCGGGCGGGTGACGAAGGCACGCGCCAGTGCCACGCGCTGCTGCTCGCCACCGGACAGCTGGCGCGGGTAGTGGCGAGCACGATGGGAGAGGCCGACCTGGGCCAGCACTTCATCGACCCGCGCGCGATCCTCGCGCCCGGCCAGCTCCAGTGGCAACGCGACGTTCTCGGCGGCGGTCAGCGCCGGCAGCAGATGGAAGCTCTGGAACACGAAGCCAACCTCGCGCGCGCGCAGCTGGGCCCGCGCTTCTTCATCGAGGTCGCCCAGGTCCTGGCCCGACAGCGCAATGCGGCCGCGGCTGGGCAGGTCCAGCCCGGCCAGCAGGCCGAGCAGGGTGGTCTTGCCCGAACCGGAGGCGCCGACGATGGCCGCGCTGGTGCCTTCATGGACGGTCAGGGTGATGTTGTCCAGTATGTGGACTTCACCCTCCGGGCCTTGCACGGATTTGCCGACCTGGTCGACGGCGATGGCGACGGGCGCGCTGCGGGGGGACAGGCTGTCGATGAGGAGACTCCAATGCGCAAGACGGGATGGAGCCGGCGAGCCGGCGCGATGATGGTGCTGCTGCTAGGGTTCCTGCTGTTGCCGGGGCTGGCCTGTGCCAAAGGTCCGGCCGGCACCGTGCTGGTGCTCGGCGACAGCCTCAGTGCCGCCCACAATATCCCTGCCGACGCCGGCTGGGTCAGCTTGCTGCAACAGCGGGTCAGGCAGCAGTCGAAAACCCCGGCGCGCATCGTCAACGCCAGCATGAGCGGGGAAACCACCGCCGGCGCGCTGACCCGCCTGCCGGGCCTGCTGGCCAGGGAGAAGCCGACCGTGGTGGTGATCGCGCTGGGCGGCAATGACGCGCTGCGCGGGCTGACCCCGGCGCAGGTGCAGGGCAACCTGGGAAAAATGGTGCAGGCCAGCCAGAAGGCCGGCGCCAAGGTGCTGCTGCTGGGCATCGACGTGCCCCCCAACTACGGACCGGCCTACCGCCAGCGCCTGGCCGCGGCCTACAAGGCGCTGGCCACGCAGTACAAGGTGCCGCTGCTGCCGTTCCTGCTGGAGGGCGTGGCCCTGCAGCCGGGCATGATGCAGGCCGACGGCCTGCACCCCACGGCGCAGGCGCAGCCGAAGGTGCTGGACAACGTCTGGCCGCTGCTCAGGCCGCTGCTCTGAACCGTTTGTGTACCTCTTGACGGAACTTCACATCGCGTCCACCGTCGATCCGGCATGTTTCACAAAGCTGAAGTTAGAGGGAATCACATGCGTCAGACGAAGGAGACCTCCGGCTTGGTGCTGGTGGTCGAAGACAACCGCAACATCTCCGAGATGATCGGGGAATACCTGGAAGGTCGCGGCTTCGAAGTCGACTATGCACAGGACGGCCTGGATGGCTACCGCCTCGCGGCGGAGAACAGCTATGACGTCGTGGTGCTCGATCTCATGTTGCCGCGCCTGGACGGCATCGAAGTGTGCCGTCGCTTGCGCAACGATGCGCGCAAGTCCACGCCGGTGCTGATGCTCACGGCACGCGACACGCTGGACGACAAGCTCACCGGCCTCGGGTTCGGCGCCGATGACTACCTGACCAAGCCGTTCGCGATCCAGGAGCTGGAAGCCCGCCTGCGCGCGCTGATCCGTCGCGAACGCCGCCAGGTCGGTTCGGAGGTGCTGAAGGTCGCCGACCTGGTCCTCGATCCGGTCAGCATGCGGGCTACCCGTGCCGGCACCGAGCTGCAGCTGTCGCCGATCGGCCTGCGCCTGCTGACCATCCTGATGCGCGAATCGCCGCGCGTGGTCACCCGCCAGGAGATCGAACGCGAGATCTGGGGCAATGGCCTGCCGGATTCGGACACCCTGCGCAGCCATCTGTACAACCTGCGCAAGATCATCGACAAGCCGTTCGACCGTCCGCTGCTGCACACCGTGCAGAGCGCCGGCTACCGCATTGCCGATATTGCCCAGCCGATGGCCTGATCGGGGCCCGGCCTGTGCAGCATCAGGCCCGGCCGGGCAACGACCCCGCACCGGGCACGGATGACCGGCCGGCGTTGCCGCCGGTCATCCTCCGTGCACGACGACGGCGCAGCGCGCTGCCTATAATCGCAGCGCTCTGACCGGGACCCCGCAATGCCGCACGGCCTGCCGCGCAAGATCCGTATCGCCTTCATCCTGCAGGCAGTCCTGGCCAGCCTGGGCATCCTGCTCGGTGCCTGGCTGGTCTCGCTGGTGATCAAGCACAGCCTGGTCGGCGCCGCCCTGCGCGAGGAAGCGGCCTATTACTGGACGCTGCACGAGGCGTCGCCGGTGCAGCCGCCGCCCAACACCCACAACATCCGCGGCTACCTGCTGGAAAGCGGGCAGTCGGCACTGTCATTGCCGGCCAACCTGCGCACCCTGGAGCCTGGCTTCCACGAGCTGCCCCAGGACGACCAGCTGGTGCTGGTCGACGTGCGCCCTGCCGGTCGCCTGTACCTGGTGTTCCTGCGCTCGCGCGCGGAGATGCTGGCGTTCTGGTTCGGCATCGTGCCGGTGCTGCTGACCCTGTTGGCGGTGTATGGCGCCAGCTGGGTCACCTACCGTGCCTCCAAACGACTGGTGTCGCCGGTGAACTGGCTGGCGCGGCGCGTCTCGCGCTGGGACCCGGGCCACCCCGAAGCGGCCGATCTGGAGCCGAACAAGCTGCCGGCGGACATGCAGGGCGAGACCCGCCAGCTGGCGGCCGCACTGCATTCACTGGCCAACCGGGTCAGCGCGCACGTGGCGCGCGAGCGCAACTTCACCCGTGATGCCAGCCATGAGCTGCGCACGCCGTTGACCGTCATCCGCGTGGCCAGCGACATGGCCCTGGGCGATGAAACCCTGCAGCCGCGCCTGCGCCGCAGCCTGCAGCGCATCCAGCGTGCAGGCCGTGACATGGAAGCGGTGATCGACGCGTTCCTGATCCTGGCCCGCGAGGCCGATGTCGAACCGCAGATCGAGCTGTTCGACGTCAACGACATCGTCCGCTACGAGGTGGACAACGCCAACGAGCTGCTGGGCAACCGGCCCGTATCGGTGCACCTGCACGGCGAAGGCCCGGTACAGCTGCACGCACCGCCGCGGGTGCTGCAGGTGGTGGTCAGCAACCTGGTGCGCAATGCCTGCAGCTACACCGACGAAGGGCGTATCGACGTGCACGTGCTCAATGACCGGGTGGTGGTGCGCGATACCGGCATCGGCATGTCCGCCGAGGCGCTGTCGCGCGCGTTTGAACCGTTCTACCGCGCCGAGCCGAGCCGTCCGCAGGGCACCGGCCTGGGCCTGTCGATCGTGCGCCGGCTGTGCGACCGCTTCGGCTGGAAGGTCAGCCTGGCCAGCGAGCCGGGCAAGGGCACCGAGGCCACGGTGGTGTTCCGCTGATCCTCCGACCCCATTGCCCGTGATTCAGTAGATCCACGCCATGCGTGGATGGGGTTGCAGTAGCGCCGGGCCATGCCCGGCGTCCGCAGTCCCTCAGTTGCAGTTGACCTTCGGCGCCAGCGCCCTGGTCCAGATCGCATAGCCGGCCGGGGTCATGTGCAGCATGTCCTCGCGGAACAGCGTCGCATCCGGCTGGCCATCGGCGCCGAGCATCGGCGTGTAGATGTCGGTGAAGCCGGTATTGGGGAGCCTCGCCAGTGCAGCCTTGATCAGCGTGTTGGCCTCGTTGATCGCCGGCAGCAGGTGCGCGCGCGACGGGCTCGGCTTGATCGACAGGTACTCCACCCTGGTCTTCGGCAGGTCGCGATGCACGCGCTGCACGAAGGCGACCACGTCGTCGCGCACCTGCACGGGGCTGCGACCGCTGTTGAGGTCGTTGTCGCCCGCGTAGAAGAACACCTTGCAGGGCGCATACGGCACCACGATGCGGTCGGCGTACCAGGTGCTGTCGCGCACTTCCGAGCCGCCGAAGCCGCGGTTGAACACTGGCTGGCCAGGGAAGTCGGTGGCCAGGCTTTCCCAGAAGCGGATCGAGGAGCTGCCGATGAACTCGATGCCACCGCGCGGCGGCGGGTTGGACTGGTCGGCGCCGGCGAAGCGGGCCATGTCGCCGGCCCAGGCCACGTTGGAGACCTGTTCGGGCACCCGCGGCGACTTGGCCGGGCTCAGCGCCTGGGCCAGCGGTGCGGCAGTCAGCAGGCCCAGCATCAGCAGGCAGGTACGGCGACGGGACATCAGGCGCTCCAGCAGGCAAGGGGGGCATCCATCATAGGAGCATGGCCGGGCCGTTGCTTGCCCCTGGCAGGCCGTTCAGAGGGCCGGCGCGGGCTGCGGTTGGCGGCCTTGTGGCAAAATGGCCGCCATCTGCCTATTCCTGTGCACCCATGATTCCCTGCCGTGCGTCTGAGCGGTCGCTGCGCCGCGCCCCCGTTGCTGGATGTTCCATCCGTGGCTGATCAGTTCGGCCACCTGCCGCGCGGCCCGCGCCGCATCTTCCAAGCCGCCCGCTGGTCCTGGCAGGGCCTGCGCGCTGCCTGGCTGCACGAGTCCTCGTTCCGGCTTGAGGTCTACCTGCTGATCCTGCTGACGCCGATCGCGATCTGGCTGGGCCAGACGCCGGTCGAACGCGCGCTGCTGATCGGCTCGATGCTGCTGGTGCTGGCGATGGAGCTGGCCAACTCGGCCATCGAAGCGGTGATCGAACGTTACGGCAGCGAGATCCATGAGCTGGCCGGCCGCGCCAAGGACATGGGCTCGGCGGCGGTGTTCGTGCTGATGATGAACGTGCTTCTGTGCTGGGCGCTGGTCGTGGTCCCGCATGCAATGGCCGGCAAATACGGCTGATCCCTCATTCCCCCTTGTTGAAGACTTCCCATGTCCCTTGAGTTTCTTGCCGATCCGAATGTCTGGTTGACCCTGTTCACGCTGAGCGCGCTGGAAATCGTGCTCGGCATCGACAACCTGGTGTTCATCTCCATCGCCGTCAGCAAGCTGCCAGAGCACCGCCGCCCGTTCGCGCGTCGGCTCGGCATCGCGGTGGCCTGTATCACCCGTATCGGCCTGCTGGTATCGCTGGCGTACCTGGCGCACATGCAGGCGAACCTGTTCACCGTGGCCGGCATGGGTATTTCCATCCGCGATCTGGTGCTGATCGTTGGTGGCCTGTTCCTGATCATCAAGGGTTGGATGGAGATCAAGGAAATGATCACCGGTGGCGAGGATGAAGATCCGAGCACGACCAAGACCTCGGCCGTGTTCGGCTACGTGATCGCGCAGATCGCGGTCATCGACATCGTGTTCTCGCTGGACTCGGTGATCACCGCGGTCGGCATCGCTGACCACGTGCCGGTGATGGTCGCCGCGATCCTGCTGTCGGTGGCGGTGATGCTGCTGGCCGCCAACCCGCTGGGCCGCTTCATCGACGCCAATCCGACCGTGAAGATGCTGGCGCTGGCCTTCATCCTGCTGATCGGTGCGGTGCTGATCCTGGATGGCCTGGACGTGCACATTCCCAAGCCCTACATCTACGCCGCGATGGGCTTCTCGGTGCTGGTGGAGTGGCTGAACCTGCTGATGCGCCGCCGCGCTCGCGAGCACAACGTGCCGGGCGCCGGTAACTGGTAAGCGCATGACCCCGAACCCCCGGCCAACGCCGGGGGTTCTTCGTTCTGCCTTGTAGAGCCGAGCCCGTGCTCGGCTGACCGGCAGGAAGCAGCCGAGCATGGGCTCGGCTCTACACCGGCACTGCGGCTTTTGCACTTGTGGCTGCGTTCCGGCCTCCACTTGTGAACCAGGATCAACAGTGTTTTCCCGGGGCGAGGCTTAATCCGGCGCAGCAAAGCGCGCAGGCTACGCACTCCCGATTCCCGCCCCCCCCAGGACTCTCCCATGAATTCCAGAGCCGCCTTGCTGGCGCTTGCCGTTGGCGCCTTCGCCATCGGAACCACCGAGTTTGCCCCGATGGGCCTGTTGCCGGTCATCGCCGACGGCGTCGGCGTTGGCATCCCCACTGCGGGCATGCTGATCACCGCCTATGCCGTGGGCGTGATGCTGGGCGCGCCGGTGATGACCCTGCTGATGGGCCGTTTCGGCAAGCGCACCGCGCTGATGCTGCTGATGTCGATCTTCGTGGTCGGCAACCTGCTGTCCGCGCTGGCGCCGAACTACGGGCTGCTGCTGCTGTCGCGCCTGGTCACCAGCCTCAACCACGGTGCCTTCTTCGGCATCGGTGCGGTGGTCGCCGCCAGCCTGGTGCCAAAGGAAAAGCAGGCTGCTGCCGTGGCCACCATGTTCATGGGCCTGACCATCGCCAACATCGGTGGCGTGCCGCTGGCGACCTGGGTCGGCCAGCAGCTGGGCTGGCGCCTGTCCTTCGCCGGTACTGCGGCGTTGGGCCTGATCGCGATCACTGCGTTGGGCTTCGCGCTGCCGGCGTCCGCGCCGGGACCGCGCCCGGACGTGCGCCGCGAACTGAAGGCGATCCTGCAGCCGCAGGTGCTGCTGGCCATGGCCACCACCGTGCTTGGTGCGGGTGCGATGTTCACGCTGTACACCTACGTCGCACCGGTGCTGACCGAGTTGACCGGCGCCTCCAATGCCTTCATCGCGGTGTCGCTGGCCCTGATCGGCATCGGCTTCACCCTCGGCAACGGCATCGGTGGGCGCATGGCTGACTGGTCGCTCGATGGCGCCACCCGTATCCTGCTGGCTGCCCTGGCGGTGCTGATGTTCGTGCTGCCGCTGGCCTTCATGAACCACGCCACCGCAGCGCTGGGTGTACTGCTGTTCGGTGCGGCGACCTTCGCCCTCGTGCCGCCGCTGCAGATCCGGGTGATGCAGGTGGCCAGCGAGGCGCCGGGCCTGGCGTCGTCGATCAACGTGGGTGCATTCAACCTGGGCAATGCTGTGGGTGCGGCGCTGGGTGGTGCGGTGATCAGCTTGGGCCTGGGCTACGCCGCCATTCCGGTGGCCGGTGGCCTGCTGGCCGCGTCGGGCCTGCTGCTGGCATGGTTGGGGCGTAGCCGCACTGCGCTGGCTGAGGCCTGCTGAGTGATATGGGGTTCCGGCAGGGCTTGCAGCCCTGCACCCGCTAAAGGCGAAGGCAACCGCCGAAGCAACAGCAACCGCAACAGCCGGCGCTGGTTTTCTGAGGGTTGGGCGGGGCGGTGTGGGTTGGCAGGACACGCCGTGAACCCATCATGGGGGCTCGATGGCGCCATCCATGGCGCCAACGGTCCTGCCAACCCGCACCGCCCCACCTCCGACAGATTGCCGCGATCGGTCGGAACGGCGTTCTGCTTTGGTAGGTGTCGACCTTGGTCGACACGAATGCCTGAAGCACCGGCTTTTGCTTTTGATTTTTCTTTTGATCTTCCCGCGGTGCGCAGGAAATTGTCCGTGGCCGGGAGGGTGGGTCGGCTGGGGGCGTGAGCCGCATGGATGCGGCGACCGAGCTTACATGGACGTACTTGCAGCGGCCCCCAGCCGACCCACCCTCCCGGCCCACCCCGAGCTGGCTGGACCACACCGCAGAGGGGGCGGCGCCCGATGGCCGGTCTTTCACCCGAACCATGGCATGCTCGGCGCCAAGCCCACCCGGAACCTCCGCCATGCGCCTGTTCACCCGTGTCCTGCCCCTGATGCTGCTGGCCTCCCTGTTGTCCGGCTGCGGCTACAACGCCATCCAGCAGAAGGACGAGGCGGTCAAGGCCAGCTGGTCCGAAGTGCTCAACCAGTACAAGCGCCGCGCCGACCTGGTGCCCAACCTGGTGCAGACCGTCAAAGGTTTCGCCAGCCAGGAAGAGCGCGTGCTGACCGAAGTCACCAACGCCCGCTCGCGTGTCGGCCAGATCAACGTCAACGCCGATGACGAAGCCTCGCTCAAGCAGTTCCAGCAGGCCCAGGGCGAACTGGGTAGTGCGCTGTCGCGGCTGCTGGTGGTGACCGAGAACTATCCGGTGCTGAAGTCCGACCAGAACTTCCGCGACCTGCAGGCCCAGCTGGAAGGCACCGAAAACCGGATCACGGTTGCGCGTGGTCGTTACATCCAGCAGGTGCAGGACTACAACACCTACATCCGTTCGTTCCCGCAGGTGATCACCGCCAAGATCTTCGGCTACAAGACCAAGCCGAACTTCACGGTGGACAACGAAGCGCAGATCTCCAACGCACCGGCGGTGGATTTCGGCAACGCGCCGCAGCAGCAGCCGGCACCGCAGCCGGGCCACTGACCGATGCGCCTGGCCACTGCGCTGCTGGCCCTGCTGCTGTGGCTGCCGCTGGCGGCACAGGCTCAGCAGCTGGCGCCGATTCCGGCGCTGGACTCGCCGGTGGTCGACACCACCGGCACGCTGGAGGCTGCGCAGAAGCAGGCACTGGTGCAGCAGGCGCTGGACCTGCAACAGCGCAAGGGCAGCCAGCTGCAGGTGCTGGTGGTACCCACCACACAGCCGGAGGACATCGCGCAGTACACCACGCGGGTCTTCGACCAGTGGCAGATCGGCCGCAAGGGCGTGGATGACGGCGTGCTGCTGGTGGTGGCCAAGGACGACCGGCGCGTGCGGATCGAGCCGGGTTACGGTCTTGAAGGCGCGATTCCCGATGCCATCGCCAACCGGGTCATCCAGGAATACCTGGTGCCGCGTTTCCGCGCCGGCGACTACGCTGGTGGCATCACCGATGCAACTGCGGTGCTGGTCAAGCTGATCGATGGCGAAGCGTTGCCGGCCCCGGTCAGCGGTCATCGCGGGCGCGAGCCCGGCGGTGGCGGCGACACCTGGTTCCTGGCGCTGTTCATCGGCGTGTTCGCCGGCAGCATCCTGCGCGGCGTGTTCTCGCGCGTACCGCGACCGCTGCGCGGCCTGCTCGGCGGTGCCGGTGCGGCGCTGGCGGCGTTCCTGTTCACCTCCACCCTGCTGGCCAGTGGCCTGGCCGGCGTGGTTGGCCTGATCGTGGCGATGCTGTCCGGCCACCCGGGGCGCTTTGCCGGCGGTGGTGGCTGGGGCGGCGGCCGCTGGGGCGGGGGAGGCGGCTTCGGCGGTGGTGGTGGATTCGGCGGTGGTGGCGGCTGGGGCGGCGGCGGTGGCCGTTCCGGTGGCGGTGGCGCTTCGGGAGGCTGGTGATGATCCAACGTCTGTTCCGCCATGTATGTTCGCCGTCGGTACGTCGCGCGTTCCCGCCAGCCACGCTGCAGGCGATCACCGAGGCCATCGCGGCCGGTGAGCAGCGCCACGGCGGTCAGGTGATGTTCGCGGTGGAGGCCGATCTGCCGCTGGCCGCGTTGTGGCACAAGGTCACCCCGAGGCAGGCCGCCGAGCATGCCTTCGCACGCCTGCGCACCTGGGACACCGCTCACAACAACGGGGTGCTGATCTACCTGCTGCTGGCCGACCATGCCATCGAGATCGTCGCCGACCGCGGCCTGCATGGCCGGGTCAGCCCGGCGCAGTGGCAGCGGGTCTGCACCCATCTGCGCGAGGGCCTGCGTGGTTCCAATCCGGTGGAAGCGCTGCAGGATGCCATCGACGAGGTCTCCAGCCTGATCGAAGGGCACTTCCCGGCCTCGACGCGGTCGAACGATGACGCGTTGCCGAACTCGCCCCAGCTTCTTGGTTGAGCCGGGGCGGCACTGGCCCGAGAATAGGCGTTCAACCGCAAGGCACCTTCCATGATCTATTTCCACGACATCGACCCCATCGCCCTCTCGCTGGGGCCGATCAAGGTGCACTGGTACGGCATCATGTACCTGCTGGGCTTCACCGCTGCCTGGCTGCTGGGACGCACGCGCATCGCTGCCGGTCGCCTGCCGGGCGTCGACGCCAACGGCTTCTCCGACCTGCTGTTCTACGCCATGCTTGGCGTGGTGCTGGGCGGGCGCATCGGCTACATGCTGTTCTACGCGCTGGGCGATTTCCTGCACAACCCGCTGCTGCTGTTCAAGGTGTGGGACGGCGGCATGAGCTTCCATGGCGGCCTGCTGGGCGTGCTGGGTGCCTGCTGGTGGTGGTCGCGCAAGCACGCGCTGCACTTCTTCGACACCATGGATTTCATGGCGCCGCTGGTACCGCTGGGCCTGGGCTTCGGCCGCATCGGCAACTTCATCGGCGCCGAGCTGTGGGGCAAGTACACCGACGGCACGTGGGGCGTGGTGTTCCCGTCGGGCCTGCCGGCGCCGCTGAACCAGTTGGACCACGCGACCCTGCAGGCGCAGTTCGCCACCGGCGCGCTGAACCAGTTCGCCCGCCATCCCTCGCAGCTGTATGAAGCGTTCCTGGAAGGCCTGGTGATGTTCGTGGTGCTGTGGACGGTGTCGGCCAGGCCGCGCCACCGTTACCTGGTCGGCGGCCTGTTCGCGCTGATGTACGGCCTGTTCCGCTTCGCCGTCGAATTCGTACGCATGCCCGACAACGGCGTCTACGTGGCCTTCGACTGGCTGACCCGTGGCCAGATCCTCAGCCTGCCGCTCATCGCCTTCGGCCTGGTGCTGCTGGCGATGTCGCGCCGCGCGCCGGTGCTGCAGCCGCAACCGGTGATGGCTGCGGAGGGCAAGGCATGAAGGCCTACCTGGACCTGCTCTCGCACGTGCTCGAGCACGGCGCCGAGAAGAGCGACCGCACCGGCACCGGTACCCGCAGCGTGTTCGGCTGGCAGATGCGTTTCAATCTGGCCGACGGCTTCCCACTGGTCACCACCAAGAAACTGCACCTGCGCTCGATCATCCACGAGCTGCTGTGGTTCCTGAAGGGCGATACCAACATCGGCTACCTGAAAGACAACCAGGTACGCATCTGGGACGAGTGGGCCGACGAGAACGGCGACCTCGGCCCGGTCTATGGCAGGCAGTGGCGCAGCTGGGCCACCGCCGATGGCCGCGAGATCGACCAGATGCAGTGGCTGGTGGACGAGATCAAGCGCAACCCCGATTCGCGCCGGCTGGTGGTCAGCGCCTGGAACGTGGGCGAGCTTTCGCAGATGGCGCTGATGCCGTGCCACAACCTGTTCCAGTTCTACGTGGTGGACGGCAAGCTCAGCTGCCAGCTGTACCAGCGCAGCGGCGACATCTTCCTCGGCGTGCCGTTCAACATCGCCAGCTATGCGCTGCTGACCCACATGGTGGCGCAGGCCACCGGCCTGGGCGTGGGCGACTTCGTGCATACGCTGGGCGACGCGCACCTGTATTCGAACCACTTCGAGCAGGCGCGCGAGCAGCTTTCGCGTGAACCGCGCGCGCTGCCGAAGCTGTGGTTGAACCCGGAGGTGACCGACCTGTTCGGTTTCCGGTTCGACGACATCCGCATCGACGGCTATGACCCGCACCCGGCGATCAAGGCGCCGGTGGCGGTGTGAGTGCCATGAAGCTCTCGATGATCGTGGCGTTGGACCGCAACCGTGGCATTGGCCAGGGCAATGCAATGCCCTGGCACCTGCCGGATGATTTCAAGCACTTCAAGGCGCTCACCCTGGGCAAGCCGATCCTGATGGGGCGCAGGACGGCCGAGTCGATCGGCCGCGTGCTGCCGGGGCGGACCAACCTGGTGCTGACCCGCAGCGGGCAGGTGCCGTTCGCGGGCATGCGCGCGGTGGCGTCGCTGGATGAGGCGAAGGCGATTGCCGAAGGCGAGGGCGCCAGCGAGCTGTGCATCATCGGCGGCGGCGAGATCTTCCACCAGCTGCTGGACCAGGCCAGCGACCTGTACCTGACCTGGGTCGATGCCGAAGTCCCCGCCGATACCCATTTCCCCGAGGTGGACGTGCAGGACTGGCGGGAAGTGAGCAGCGAGCCGCATCCGGCCGATGACCGCCACGCCTATGCGTTCCGTTTCGTGCATTACGTGCGCCGCTGAGGATGGTTTCCTGTAGAGCCGAGCCATGCTCGGCTGCTGTTGCCTGACACCTCCCGTAGCCGAGCATGGCCCGGCTCTACAGGGGCCTACGGCATCCGGTAGTGCCCGATGATCGCGTGCTGGAACAGCAGGTTCTCTTCACGCGTGCCGCGTGCGATGTTGTGCAGCACCAGCGGTGTGCCATTGGCCAGCCTCCGGTCGGAGACGATGCCGACATGCAGCAGACCGTTGCCGTTGAGCTTCCAGGCCACGATGTCACCGGCCGCATAGTCGGTGGCGAGGGCGGTGACCGGTTGCTGCCAGCCCTGCCGTTCGAACCAGCGCATCAGGTTCGGCACACGTCGATGATCAATGTTGCGGTCCGGCCGTGACAGGCCCCAGATCGCGGGATACGCGCTGAAGTTGCCGCGCATGTCTTCATGCACGCGCGCCTGCAGGTCCAGGCCCTGGCTGCGCAGGGCGCGCACCACCACGTCGGTGCACACGCCGCGATCAAGCGGGACGTCGCCGCCAGGATAGGACAGGACCTGGTAGGCGGGATCGTAACGGGTGGTGACGCCGATCTGCGCGCGCGCTGCAGCCACCAGTGGCGGCGAAGGCGCCTGCGGTTGCGATGGCGTGCGGCCGGCGTTTCCGCCGCCGGTGGGAGCCGGGGCCGAAGCAGGCTGGCAGCCGCTGGCCAGGGCCAGCGTCAGCAGCAGCACCCTCCATGGTGCCCAGCCGCGTC
This sequence comes from Stenotrophomonas maltophilia group sp. SKK55, assembly GCF_057179845.1. Lineage (NCBI taxonomy): Bacteria > Pseudomonadati > Pseudomonadota > Gammaproteobacteria > Lysobacterales > Lysobacteraceae > Stenotrophomonas > Stenotrophomonas maltophilia group sp. SKK55. Next base: position 18,983 of record NZ_JBXUHP010000001.1, on the reverse strand, counting down.
GCGTCATGCCTGCGGCGCGGCGCCGTTGTTGTGGGGTCCACCGGAGCCCCCACCGCCACCACCTCGACGGCGACGACGGCGCGGACCACGGTTGCCCGGGTTGGCAGCAGCGGCGTTGCCGCCGCCCGGTTCCTTGCCCTGCACCGCAGCGGCGGGGCGCTCGTGCGCCGGTCGCGCCGGCGGGCGGGCGTGAGGTACGGGTGCCGGTACATCGCGGCCCGGCACCTGCACCACGCGCAGCTCGTCGGTATCGAGCTGGATCGCGGTCAGCTTGCCGCCCCAGACTGCGCCGGTGTCGATGGCGTGCACGCCCTGGGTGATGGTCAGGCCCAGCGCCGACCAGTGGCCGCAGACGATCTTGAGGTCGCGCTCGACCCGGCCCGGTACTTCGAACCAGGGGTAGAGTCCCTGTTCCTGCGTGCCGGGGGTGCCCTTGTCCTCGATGCCGATGCGCCCGCGCGGGGTGCAGTAGCGCATGCGGGTGAGCACGTTGATGATCGCGCGCGAACGGTCGTAGCCGGACAGGTTCGGCGCCCAGCTTGGCTTGTCGCCGTACATGTTGCGGAACAGCTTGCGGTAGCCGGCGCCGTGCAGCTGCACCTCGACTTCGGCAGCGTGCTTCTCTGCCATCTGCGTGGTCCACTTCGGCGCCAGGCCGGCGTGCACCATCATCCAGCCCAGCTCGCGATCCACATGCACCAGCTTCTGCAGGCGCAGCCAGTCCAGCAGTTCGTCGCGGTCCTCGGCCTGCACGATGCGCAGCAGGTCCGGGTTGACCTTGCGCTGCTCCTCTTCGGTGCGTGCACCGACGGCCAGCAGCGAAAGATCATGGTTGCCCAGCACCACCACGCTGTGCTCGCGAAGCGAATGCACCAGCCGCAGCGTTTCCAGCGACTGGCCGCCACGGTTGACCAGGTCGCCGCAGAACCACAGGGTGTCCTGGGCCGGGTCGAAGCGGATCTTCTCCAGCAACCGCTGGGTAACGTCGTAGCAGCCCTGCAGGTCGCCGATCGCCCACACACTCATCGTTCGGCCTCCGTGTCAGTGCAGGGTACGCGGCACGGCCAGCACGAACGGTGCGACCGGCGCGGCAAATTCGGTGCCATCGTCGGCGACCATGTCGTAGTGCCCCTGCATGGTCCCGTGATCGGTTCCCAGCATGACACCGGACGTGTAACGGAAGTCTTCACCGGGGCGCAGCCGCGGCTGCTCGCCGATCACCCCGTCGCCATCGACATGCTCGACACGGCCATTGGCATCGGTGATGCGCCAGTGGCGTGCGACCAGGCGTGCGGCGACCCGCCCCTGGTTGTGGATGCGGATCGTGTAGGCGAACGCAAAGCGACCGTCTTCCGGCGCGGATTGATCGTCGAGGAAGCGCGGCGCGACTTCGACGGAGATGGCATATACGTCAGCGTCTTCCATACCGGCAGTGTAATCAGGAGGCATTGGCCAAAGCGATGAATTCGGCCACGTCCAGCTGTTCGGCGCGGGCATCGGGACGCACGCCGGCAGCGATGAACTGCTCGGCGGACACCACATTGTTCAGGGCATTGCGCAGGGTCTTGCGGCGCTGCCCGAAGGCGGCCTTGACCACCTCGGCGAAGCGCGTGTGGTCGTTGATGCTGATCGAGGCCGGGTCACGCGGCACCAGCCGCACCACGGCGGAATCGACCTTCGGCGGCGGCCGGAACGCGCCCGGCGGCACCACGAACAGGGAGGTCACCTGGCAGTAGGCCTGCAGCATCACGCTGAGGCGGCCATACACCTTGCTGCCGGGGCCAGCCGCCATGCGGTCGACCACTTCCTTCTGCAGCATGAAGTGCATATCGCGGATCACCGCGGCATGCTCCAGCGCATGGAACAGGATCGGCGAAGAGATGTTGTAGGGCAGGTTGCCGACCAGGCGGATCGGCTGGCCGTCGGCAAGTTCGGTGAAGTCCACGCGCAGCACGTCGCGGTGGACGATGGTCAGCTCGCCCAGCGGCTCGGCGGCGGCGGTCAGCGGCGCGATCAGGTCGCGGTCGAACTCGATCACCGTCAGCTTCGGGTGCACGCGCAGCAGCGGCAGGGTGATCGCGCCCTGGCCGGGTCCGATCTCGACCAGGCGGTCACCCTCTTTTGGGTTGACCGCCATCACGATCTTGTCGATGTAGTGGCGATCGGCCAGGAAATGCTGGCCAAGCTGCTTCTTGGCCGGTGCGGTGAACACCGGGCCGGAGGGGGAATGCGGGGAATTCATGCGCTCAGTGTACGTTGCCGCGCCAGCTGCGCACACAGCGTCGTTGCCGCCTGCAGGCTGGAAGGATCGGCGATGCCGCGGCCGGCCAGGTCCAGCGCGGTGCCATGGTCGACCGCCACGCGCGGGTAGGGCAGGCCCAGGGTCAGGTTCACCGCCTGCTCGAAGCCGGAATACTTCAGCACCGGCAGGCCCTGGTCGTGGTACATCGCCAGCACGGTGTCGAAGCCGGCCAGCTTGGCCGGCAGGAAGGCGGTGTCGGCCGGCAGCGGGCCGACCAGGTCCATGCCCTCCGCGCGCAGGCGCTGCAGCAGCGGGATGACCAGGTCCAGTTCTTCGCGGCCCAGGTGGCCGTCTTCGCCGGCATGCGGGTTCAGCCCGAGCACCGCGATGCGCGGCGCAGGCAGGCCGAACTCGCGGCGCAGCGCGGCATGCACCGTGCGCAGGGTGTGTTCCAGGCTGGGCGCGGTGATCGCATCGGCCACCTCGCGCAGCGGCAGGTGGGTGGTGGCCAGCGCCACGCGGACAATGTGATTGGCCAGCATCATCACCACCTTCACTCCGGCCTGGTCGGCCAGCAGTTCAGTGGTGCCACTGTAGGCAATGCCGCCTTCGTTGATGACCGCCTTGTGCACCGGGCCGGTCACCACACCGTGCAGCTCACCGGACAGGCAGGCCTGGCCGGCGCCGAGCAGGGCACCGATGACCGCGCTGGCATTGGCCGGATCGGCCTGGCCGAAGTGGCTGGGCGCCGCGTTGCGGACGGCGCGCAGGCGCAGATCGCCCGGGACGCGTGCTTCGGCGTCCTCGGGCAGCAGTTGCAGGGGCAGGTTCAGCGCGGCCGCGGCCGCGCGCAGGGTGTCCGGGTCGGCGAAGGCCAGCAGCCGGCAATCTTCACGCGGCTGCTGGACGAGGCGGACACACAGCTCCGGGCCGATCCCGGCGGGCTCGCCCGGTACCAGAGCGAGCTCGGGGCGCATCGGTCAGGACTGCGGCGGAGTGGCGGTGTTTTCCGCGCGGTCGCCGCTGCGGAAACTGACGTAGGCTTCGCCACGCAGTTCCTGCAGGAAGCGGTTGTACTCGTCTTCCAGCTTGCGACGGCCGATGGTCTCGCGGACCTGGGCACGCTGGTTGTCGGTGGTCACGTCGGTCTGGCGGGTCGCCACGCGCTGCACGATGTGCCAACCGGCGTCGGTGCGGAACGGCTGGCTGACGCCACCATCCTGCAGGCCACTCACCTGCTGGCCGAAGGCCGGACCGAACGCGTCAGCCGGGAACCAGCCGAGATCACCGCCCTGGCCCTTGCTGTTGTTGTCCTCGGAGGACTCCCTGGCAACGGTCTGGAAGTCGGCGCCGCCAGCAATGCGGGCGCGCAGGGTATCGATCTTGGCCTTGGCAGCGGCATCGGTCTGGTTGTCGTCCACGCGGACCAGGATGTGGCGGCCGTGGTACTCGGTGACCGTCTGCTCACCGGCGGCGGAACTGCTGTCACGCACTTCCACCAGCTTCAGCAGCTGGAAGCCGCTCGGGCCGCGGATCGGGCCGACCACCTCGCCCGGCTTCATCCTTTCCATCAACTGGGCAAAGGCCTGCGGGATTTCATCCAGGCTGCGCCAGCCCAGATCGCCGCCTTCCAGTGCGTTCGGGCTGTCCGAATAGCGCACGGCCGCCGCGTTGAAGTCCAGCTCGCCCTTGTCCAGCAGGGCCTTCACGCCATCGGCCTTCTTCTGGCCGGTGGCGATCTGGTCGGCGTTGGCACCGTCGGGCAGGGCGATCAGGATGTGCGCCAAATGGTACTGGTTGCCTACCGTGGCCTGCTGCTTCAGCGCGGCGTCGACTTCACCCTCGCTGACGCTGATGCGGCTCTGCGCGAAGCTCTGGCGCAGGCGCTGCACGGTGATCTCGTCACGCACCGACGCGCGGAAATCGTTGAAATCGATACCGTCCTGGGCCAGGCGCTGGCGCAGGGCATCCAGGTTCGAACCGTTCTGCTGGGCGATGGCGTTCATCGCCTGGTTCAGCTCCTGGTCGCTGACACGGATGCCGCTGCCCTGGGCGCGGGCCACCTGCAGCTTGACCAGCACCAGGCGTTCGAGCACCTGGCGGCTGAGCACGTCTTCCGGCGGCAGCTGGTTTTCGCGGCCGGCATACTGCGCCTTGATGTTGGCGATCGCACGCTGGAGCTCGCTCTGCAGGATCACGTCCTCATCGACGACGGCGGCGATGCGGTCAAGCGGCTGCGCCTCCTGGGCAAGCACCTGCAGGGGGGCGGACACGCTGGACACCGCCAGCAGCGAGGCGAGAAGAACGGGGAAGCGCTTGGTCATGGGATCAGGTTCGGATCGTAGTCATCCCGGGTCGCCCCGGTGTTGCTCGGCGGCACGAGATAGAGGTCGTCGCGGTTGTAGCCGAGGATAGCACGGCGCAGGGTACGGTCCGTGTCCTGCCCCAGAGAGCTCAGGCCCTTGAGCACGAACTCCAGCTGGATGGCGTTGTTCATCTCGCCTTCGCGGTTGCGGACGTAACGGCGGGCGACCGCACGCACGGCCAGGCAGCAGCTGTCCCACTGGACGCCGGCGATGATTTCCAGCGGTTCCTTGTCCTGCAGCGAGTAGTAGTAGCGGCCGACCAGGCTCCAGCGCGCATTCAGCGGGTACAGGAACGACAGGTCGGCCTGTTCCAGCAGGGTACGGTCGTGCTTGTTGGCGGTGGCCGGGGCGCCCGAGTTGATGCGGTAGCGGTAGCTGAGGTTGATCACGCCATCGTTGGGCATCAGGTAGCGGGCACGGACGCTGGCCAGATCCTCGCGCTTGTACTTCGGGTCCCACTGGTAGGTGGCACCCAGGGTCCAGCGGTCGTTGATCATGTAGTTGCCGTCGGCGATCCACGCCGACTTGCCCTTTTCCACCGGCGCGCCGCCCGGGGTGACGGTCACCCGCGACTCGTCGAAGTACTGGATCTGGCCGATCGAAGCCGAGAACCGTTCCTTGCCGGTGGTCTGGTCGATGAACCGGGTACTCAGTGCCAAGGTCAGCTGGTTGGCATCGTTCTGGCGGTCGGCGCCGGTATAGCGCGAGTCGCGGAACAGCTGGCCCCAGCTGAAGGTGAAGTCACGCGTATCGAAGATCGGCAGCTCGTCCTGGTTGCGGTACGGCGTGCGCAGGTAGAACAGGCGCGGTTCCAGGGTCTGCAGGAAGGACTTGCCGCCGATACGGGTCTCGCGGTCGAAGAACAGGCCGGCGTCGATGCTGCCGATCGGCAGGCTGCGGCTGGGCGAGGTGTTGCCGCGCAGCTGTTCCGGTGTGGCGGTGTTCGGGTCGATGCCCTGCGAACGCAGGATCTGGCCACGGATACCGTCCACGCCGTCGGCCAGGCCGCGATCCAGCTGGTAGGCGGTATAGCGGTAGGCCAGGGTCGGCGTGATGTACCAGGCCGCGCCACTGATCGGGAACGACACGTACGGCTTCACGTCCAGACGCGAGCCGCCGCTCACATTCAAGCCCTCGGTCTTCCGGCGACCATCGCGCGTGTACTGCAGGTCGGGTCCCGCATCGGCGCCGTACTTGAAGTTGATGTCGTCGTGGGTGAAGCGCACGGCTTCGGCATAGATGCCGGTTTCCAGCCACGGCAGGACCGGCTTGTCCCAGTTGAGGTACAGGCGCGGCTGGCGGTTGTACGGCAGCGCGCTTTCATTGAGCGTGTAGTCGGTCAGCTGCCAGCGGTCGGCCATGATGCCGGCCGTCCAGTTCCTGCCGGTGCCGTACAGGCCTACGGTGCTCTGCAGGTTCGAGGCAGTCACCCCGACCAGGCGGTTGGCGAAGTCCTCGACATAGCGCTCGTCGCTGACCCAGGCCAGGTTGGCGCGGGCCTGCCAGTGGCTGTCCACGTTGTGGTAACCGCTGAACATCACCCGGCCGCGGTCGCGGTCGCGCAGCTTGTCGTTGGGCATGAACGCGGTCAGCAGTTCACCGCGGCCGCCGTTGTAGAGATAGCGGAACTCGTTGTCGAGCATCAGGCCGCGCCGGCTCATGTAGCGCGGGGTCAACGTGTCGTCGTAGTTCGGCGCCAGGTTGAAGTAGATCGGCTGTGCGTAGTCGAATCCGTTGCGCCCGGACATGCCCAGCTGCGGGAACAGCAGGCCGGTCTTGCGGCGGTCATCGATCGGGAACTTGAAGTACGGCGCCCACAGCACCGGCACCTTGCCGATCCGCAGCACGGCGTTGCGGGCGGTGCCGAAGCCCTCGTCGTTGTCCACTTCGATCTGCGGCGCCGACAGCTTCCACACCGGCTGTGACGGGTCGCAGGTGGTGTAGGTGGAGCGGTGCATCTGGCCGACCGCGCCCTGCAGGTCGACCGACTCGGCATCGCCGTTGCCGCGGCGCGACACCAGCTGGTACTTGATGTCGGTGATCTTGTGGGTGTCGCTTTCCTGGTTGCCCTCGGCGCGCTTGGCGACCATACGGATCGAGGAGTCCTGGTAGCGGACATTGCCGTCGGCGATGTAGTTGCCGCTCTCGGTATCGAAGCTGAGCTTGTCGGTGCCGACGAACTGGTCGCCGCGGCGCAGGGCCACGTTGCCTTCGTACTGCGGCACGGTGGTCGTGCCCAGCAGCTGGTCACCCTCGATGTCGGTCGGCTGCTGCTCGCGCGCAGCGCTGGCGGCGGCCTTGTCCTGCCCCGGGACCGGGGTGGGGGCATCGGTGAACGCGGGAATCACGTCGGTAGCCGGGCACAGGCCCCAGTTGAGCGGCTTTTCATCGGCCATTGCCGGCAGGCAGATGGCGATGCTCAGAGGCAGGGGAAGCAGGCGGAGGGCTCGGCGCACGCGGTTCGGATTCGGGCGAAAACGGACGGTAGCTTGCCCCATCCCTTGCATAGGGGCAATGAAGGACGCCGGAGCCTGCCGGCTCGGGTTCATCCGGAGACGCTGCCGGGAGGGGGCAGCAGCAGGGCCCGGACATGGGCCACGCTGCACTCGGCAAGGGCCTGCAGGTCATAGCCGCCTTCCAGCATCGAGACCACCCGGCCGGCCGCATGGCGGCGCGCCAGCGCATGCAGTTCCCGGGTGATCCAGGCGAAATCGTCGGTTTCCAGCATCAGGTCGGCCTGCGGGTCGCGCAGGTGGGCATCGAAGCCGGCCGAGATCAGCAGCAGCTGCGGGCGGAACTCGTCGATGGCCGGCAGCATCTCGTCGGCCCACACGTTGCGGAAGCGGAAACCGCCACTGCCCGGGGGCAGCAGGATGTTCATCAGGTTGCCGGCACCGCGGTCGCGGCGCAGGCCCGAATTGGGGAACAGCCCGGCCTGGTGGGTGCTGTAGTACGAGACCCGGGCGTCGTGCTGGAAGATGTCCTGGGTGCCGTTGCCATGGTGGACATCGAAATCGACCACCGCGATCCGCTCCAGCCCATGGCGGTCGCGGGCATGGGCCGCGGCAATGGCAATGTTGTTGAGCAGGCAGAAGCCCATCGCGGTGCTGCTGGTGGCGTGGTGGCCCGGCGGCCGCACCGCGCAGAAGGCCAGCGGGTCCTCGCCCAGCATCACCGCATCGACCGCGGCCACCCCGGCGCCGGCGGCGTGCACGGCGGCACTGGCCGAGCCCGGCGAGGTCCAGGTGTCCATGTCCAGCTGGCGCAGCGGCGCGGTCTGCGGCTGCAGCACGAAGTCGAGCAGGGCACTGTCGTGGACCCGGGTCAGTTCGCCGAACTTGGCCGGCGGCGCCTCGCGCCAGTCCAGCTGGCCGGGGAACGCGGTGTGCAGGGCATCGAGTACCTGCTGCAGGCGTTGCGGGCACTCCGGATGGCCGGGGCCGGGATCATGCAGCAGGCAGGACGGATGGGTGAAGACCAGCATCGTGCCGACTCAGCGCTGGCGCTGCTGTGGCTGCCACAGCGCTTCGCCATGGCCGTCGGCGCGGGCCAGTACGCGGGCCAGCACGAACAACAGGTCCGACAGCCGGTTGAGGTACTGCAACGCCTCGCTGCGCACGGCTTCGTGGCGGGCCAGGGTGACCGTCTCGCGCTCGGCGCGGCGGACGATGGTGCGGGCCAGGTGGCAGCGTGCGGCGGCCTCGCCACCGGCCGGCAGGATGAACTCCTTCAACATCGGCAGGTTGGCGTTGTAGTGGTCCAGCTGCTGTTCCAGTGCCGAGACATCGGCGGCGTGGATGGCGGCGTGGCCGGGGATGCACAGCTCGGCGCCCAGGTCGAACAGCTGGTGCTGCAGATGCACCACCAGCGCGCGGACATCCTCGGGCAGCGCGGTGGCAAGCAGCAGGCCGAGCGCAGCGTTGGCTTCATCGACGGTGCCGTAGGACGCCACCCGGGCGTCGTCCTTGGCGACGCGCTGGCCGTCGCCGAGGCCGGTACTGCCGTCGTCGCCGGTGCGGGTATAGATGCGCGAGAGGCGATGACCCATGGCGCGGCTCAGTGCCGGATGTCGCGGCGGGCCTGCTGGAGCTTCAGTACCTGCTCCACGGCCAGCTGCAATGCCGCCGCCAGCGCCACGTAGATCGCGGTGGTGCGCAGGTAGGGGCCGAACCATTGTGCGTAGTTCTGCGCCCAGCCGGCCAGCGTCGGCTCGGCCACGTTGCGGGTGGTCCAGTAGAAACCGCCCTGCGCCAGCAGGTGGCAGACCGCCACCGAGGCCACCAGCAGCAGCGTACCCTTGGCCAGCACCGGCCAGCGTGCGCCCTGGTAGTTGCGGCCCAGCAGCATGCCGCCGGCCCACAGCGAGAAGTATGCCGGCAGCAGCAGCCAGTAACCCGGCGACACGCAGTAGTGCTGCCAGAAATCCAGGCCGCTGCTGCGGATCACGATCCAGTCCACCAGCACGGCGAACACCATCAACAGCGGAAACGCCCAGCGTGTCCACGTGGCCAGGTAGAAGCCACCGATGAAGAACACCGCCCAGGAGGCATCGGGGATCGCCGCGAAGTGGTTGACCCGGGTCGCCGCCAGCAACAGCACGAGGACGGACAGGACAAAGGCGCGGTTGGCGGTGGCGGACATGGCAGCGGGCCCGGAGCGGATTCAGGTTTCATTCTAGCCCGCCGCGCCGGTTGGCGCAGGTCGGGTGATGTTGGGTGTTCGGGCAGGGCGAGCGCGTATCATGAACACCATGAGTGAACGACATGACGTGCTGATCGTCGGTGGTGGCCTGGTCGGTGCCAGCCTGGCCATCGCCCTGGACCGCCTGGGCCGAGATGTGGGCCTGCTCGAGGCCAGCCCGGCCGGCGAGCTGCCGGCGGTATTCGACCAGCGCAACCTCAGTTTTGCCGCTGCCACGGTCAATGCGCTGACCGCGCTGGGGGTCATGCAGAAGCTGGCGATGGCGCCGGGCCCGATCCGCCGCATCCACGTCAGCCGCGCCGGCGATTTCGGCCGGGTGCAGCTGGAGGCTTCCGACTACGACCGGCCGTGGTTCGGCCAGGTGGTGGTGGCGCGGGACTTCGGCCAGGCGCTGGAAGCGCGCCTGCAGGAGCTGCCGCGGCTGCGGCGCTACCGGCCGATGCGTTTCCTGGGCCTGGGCGAGGTGGTCGACGGCTACCGCCAGGTGCGGGTGGCCGACGAGACCGGCGAGCGCGTATTGCTGGCCCGGCTGGTGGTAGGGGCCGATGGCACGACCAGTGGCGTGCGCGGCGCGCTCGGCATCGAGGTCGACCGCCATGATTTCCAGCAGACCCTGTACGTGGCCCGCGTGCGCAGCCAGCGCGCGCCGGACGGCACCGCCTGGGAGCGCTTCACCGATACCGGCCCGACCGCCCTGCTGCCGCGTGGTGATCGCCACTTCGGCACCGTGCACGGTGTGGCGCGCGACCAGGCCGATGCGGTGATGGCGCTGGACGATGCGGCTTGGCTGCAACGCCTGCAGAACGCGATCGGCTGGCGCGCAGGCCGCCTGCTCGAATCCGGCCCGCGCAGTGCGTATCCGCTCATCCAGGTGCTGGCGCGCGCGCTGGCCGGAGAGCGCGCGGTGCTGCTCGGCAATGCCGCGCAGACCATCCATCCGCTGGGTGCACAGGGCTTCAACCTGGGCCTGCGCGATGCGCTGACCCTGGCCGAACTGCTGGAGGATGCGCATGAGGATGCCGGCAGCGATGCACTGCTGCAGGCCTATGTCGCGCGCCGCGAAGAGGACCGCCGGCAGACGGTGGCGTTCTCCGGCGGGCTGGCGCGCCTGACCAGCAACCCGGCGCCGCTGATGCGGCCGCTGCGCAGCCTCGGCCTGGTGGCCGCGCAGCGCGCCTCGGTGCAATCGATGCTGGTCGGTGGTGCGATGGGCTTCCGCGGCGAGGTGCCGCGGCTGTGCCGTGGAGAAGCGGCATGAGCCGGCGTACGCGTCTTGATGTGGCCATCGTTGGCGGTGGCGTGGTTGGTGCCGCCTGTGCGCTGGCGCTGGCTGATGCCGGCCTGTCGGTGGCGCTGGTGGAAGGTCGCGAACCGGCGCCGTGGCAGGCCGCACAGCCGGACCTGCGCGTGTTCGCCTTCGCTGCCGACAACGTACAGCTGCTGAACCGCCTGGGCGTGTGGCCGGCGATCGCGCAGGCCCGTGCATGGCCCTACCGGCGCATGCAGGTGTGGGACGCGGCCGGTGGCGAGGATCTGCTGTTCGACGCCGATCGCTTCGGCCGTCGCGAACTGGGCTACATCGTCGAGAACGGGCTGCTGCAGGACCGCCTGTGGTCGGCGCTGCCGGCGGCGGGTGTGCAGCTGCACTGCCCGGCACGCGTGGACGCGCTGGAGCAGGACGAGGACGGCGTGCGGCTGCGCCTGGATGACGGGCGCCGCCTGGAAGCGGCGTTGGCGGTGGCCGCCGACGGAGCCGAATCGACCCTGCGCCAGCTGGCCGGGATCGAGGTTGAAAAGCATGACTACCACCAGCGCGGCGTGGTGGCCTACGTGGACAGCGATCTTCCCAATCAGGCCACGGCCTGGCAGCGCTTTCTGCCAAGCGGGCCGCTGGCGTTGTTGCCGGTGGCCGAACGCCGCAGCTCGATCGTCTGGACCCTGCCCGAGGACGAGGCGGCGCGTGTTCTGGCGCTGGACGAGGACAGCTTCAACCGCGAACTGACCCGCGCCTTCGCGGCACGCCTGGGTGAGCTGCGGTTGGCCTCATCGCGTGCGGCATTCCCGCTGCGCCGCCAGCTGGCCCGTCACTACGTGGCCGGTCGTGTGCTGGCGTTGGGTGACGCGGCGCATGTGGTGCATCCGCTGGCCGGGCAGGGCGTGAACCTGGGGCTGCGTGATGTCGCCGCCCTGCAGCAGTGGCTGGCACCCTCGGCAGAGCGACGCGGCCAACCGCGGCTGTCGCCGCAGCGCCTGCAGCGCTGGGCACGCGAACGGCGGAGCGACAACCACGTCGCCGCCTACAGCTTCGATGCGATCAACCGCCTGTTTTCCAACGACGAGATGCACCTGACCCTGGCCCGGGGCCGTGCGCTGGGCTGCGTCGGCCGATGGCCGCCGCTGGTGCAGGCGTTCTGGAAGCGCGCCGCCGGCGTCTGAAGCAAAAAGGGGACGGAGGGGATTAAGTCGTTTGTGCACATACGACTTAATCCCCTCCGTCCCCTTTTTCAGTCCACCAGCCAGCCGGCCAGGTCGGTGCGGTCCAGCTTGCCGCGGTGCCTGCGGTCCAGCGAATTGAATTCGTCGGCCAGCGCCGGATTGGCCTGTGCTTCCTCGCGGCTGATGAAACCGTCGCCATTCACGTCGAGGTCGCTGAAGCGGATGCGGTACTGGCCAACCACGCTGCTGGGTTCCAGCGAGCGCACGGTCACCTGTGCCTCGCCGGCCGGCTGCGGAATATCGACACTGCCGCTGACCCGGCCGGCATCCAGCGGCTGCTGACGGATGGCGCCGCCGGTCGGGCCCAGCGGCTGGCTCTGCGCAGGGGTGGACGGGCCATGCTGGGCCATCGCCGGTACCGAAGCCAGCAGGGTGGCCACCAGCACGGCGGAACGGGGAAGGTTCATGACAGGCTCCTTGCCAGAGGGTACCGGGAGCGTACTCCCGGCAACCTGTGCCGCCGATGACGGATCAGCGCAGCGGCGAGGCCAGCACGGTGATCTCTTCACGATCATGATAGAGCTGCTTGGCGCGCACCTCCAGCGGCTTGCCGGCCTGGTCCTGGAACAGGTCCAGGCACAGCCGGGTCTCGTCCCAGCGCTTCTTCATCGGCAGCTTCAGATTGAAGATCGCATGCCTGCACCAGCCTTCGCGGAACCAGGTGGCCATGCGTTCGGCGACGCGGCGCGGTTGCTCGACCATGTCGCAGACCATCCAGTCCAGCGGCTGCTCCGGATGCCAATGGAAGCCATCGGCGCGCAGGTGCTCGACCAGGCCGGTGTCCAGCACGTGCTGGCGCAGCGGACCATTGTCGATGCTCAGCACGTGCATGTGCTGCCGGGTGAGCACCCAGGTCCAGCCACCTGGGGCGGCGCCAAGGTCGGCCGCGCGCATGCCGGGCTTGGCCAGCGTCTCGCGTTCTTCCGGCGTCAGCAGGGTCAGCAGCGCTTCGTCCAGCTTCAGCGCCGAACGCGAAGGCGCTTCGGGCAGCAGCTTCAGGCGCGGAATGCCCAGTGCCCACGGCGCGCTGTCGGCCGGGTCGGCCACGCAGACGAAGGCGTGGGTACCGTTGACGAACACCACATGCAGGCGCGGCAGGCGGGTGTTCGGCTTGTCGCTGAGCTTGCCGGCCTTGCGCAGCGCCGGGCGCAGCGCGTTGCCGAAGGCACGCGCCAGCCCGGACAACGGCTTGCCAGCGTCGGAATCGGGATGCTCCACCCACAGGTCGCCGAAGCGGGGCGCGTCGGCCAGCACCTCCAGCATCGGCGTGATGCGGTCGGCCGGATCCAGCTGTGGCAGCTCGGCCAGCACCACCAGCTTCTGCCGCGCGAAGATCAGTTCGCGCCAGCGCAGGCGCGGTGCCAGCGCCGCGGCCTCGTCGCACATGAACAGCACGTAGCCGTCATTGCGCTGGGTACGCGCATAACCGGCGAAACCGGCTTCGCCGGCACGGAACTGCAGTTCGCCGGCCAGCTCGGGCTCGAAACCCTGCCGGCACAGGCACAGCAGGCCGATGCCGGTTTCAGTAACGGGCGCCATCGCTTTCCCCATACGCACGCAGCACGCTGCGCGCGGCGTCGCGGTTCAGGCCCTGCACCACTTCGATGCCACGCTTGTTGAGCTCGCCGACCCAGTCGGCCGGCAGCGGGCCTTCGTCGAATGGCGTCAGTTCCTCGACATCGGCTGCACTGGCACCGATCAGCAGGCGGTCGATGCCGGCCCACACGGTGGCGCCGTAGCACTGGCAGCATGGCTGCGAGCTGGTGGCCAGGGTGACCGGCGACAGCACCGCGTTCAGGCGCGGGGTCTGCAGGCGTTGCTGGGCCAGCATGTAGGCCATGTTCTCGGCATGCGCCAGCGAAGTGGCGTGCGGCATCACCCGGTTCACGCCGGCGGCGATCACCTTGTCATCCGGGCCGAACACCACGGCGCCGAACGGGCCGCCACTGGCGTGCTCGACGTTCAGCCGCGACAGCTCGATCGCCAGCGCGACCTTGGCCTCATCGCCCGGATATCGACGATCCAGGTCGATCTGGTCGTGGATCCAGGCGGGAAGGGTCAGGTGGACTTGCGCGTACAGCATCGCGGGGGTGCCTCGTAGGGATGGAAGAAAATGCGGTTGCTTGGGAAACCGGCGCGCAGTGTAGCCGCACCGGCCTGTATCGGGTGTGGCGGTGGGTCAGCCGGGCGAGCCGGTGCGGATCACCACGTACTGCTTGCGGAACTCCAGCCCGGCTTGCGGCCAGCTGGCGGCATACGCGCGCAGCAATGGCAGGGCGGCGGCGAAGTCGTGGCCGTTGACCCGGCAATCGGCCTCGCACAGGCCGTGGGCATCGCGCGAGGCGAACAGGCGGATGGCGAGGAACTGGCGGGCTTTCAGCAGCTCGTCGAAGGCCTCCATGCTGCGCGTGAACAGGCAGCAGGGGCAGGAGCCATGATCGTTTTCGCTGCAGGTGCTGGCGTCCACCTCGTGCTCGCGGTAATGCGCCAGCGGACCCAGCACCACGGTGCGCTGGTGTTCCTGACCCTCATCGCCGGCCGGATAGGTCAGGCCCATCATCGGCAGGCCCTGTGCGTCTTCGGCGCCGATCGCGGTCTGCAGGGTCGCCAGGTCCACCCGCACCCAGGTCTGGAACCCGGACAACAGCGAGGCCTGCTCATCGGCACCATTTGCATGCTGGTACTCGAACAGGCCATCGGCGAACAACTGCGGATGCTGGCTTTCGATGACGGTGGAGGTCTGCCAACCACCGTTGTCGCGCGCGTGTGCGGCCATCGCATGCGGGGTCAGGCGCAGTCCGCTGTCCAGCAGCAGCGCGTTGCCGTCGATGCGGCTGGCGACGCTGGCGTCCTGCAGCGCCTGCTGCAGCAGTGGGAGGAGGGCGGTGGACGTCGTGGTCATGTCGGGCCTGTGGATGGATCGGGTGGAGCATCCAGGCCGGGCCTGGTGCTAGCGGTCGAGCGCGTCAAGTTCGGCGCGATAGCGCTGCGCGTCGGACTGCTGCTGCGGGTCGTTGCCGTGGTCGCGCAGCCAGCTTTCGAGTTCGCGGCGATAGTCCGCGCGGAACTCGGCATTGCCCGGGCTGAAGTGCAGCTTGCGCGCCGCTACCTCCACGCGCTCGCGCGCACTGGCCTGGGCCTGGGCAATGCCGTGGGGTGATTCGTTGGTGAGGATGACGAAGTTGCGCGGGAAACCCGGCGTGTACTTGACCACGAACGGCTGGTCGCGCGCCGGGATGCGGATGGCGTTTTCCAGCGGCCACAGCGAGGCGGTGTTGGTGTGGAACACCACGTCCACATCGCGGCCCTCGGCGGTACGCAGCACTCCTTCGTAGCGCCAGATGTACTGTTCGTTGAGCGTCGAGCTGGTTCGCTCGGCCTTGACGATCACCGCTTCGCCGCGCTCGCCCACCAGGTTGAGGAAGGTGGCGTTGAGGAAGTGGCCGAGGAACATGTTGAGCATCGCCAGCGGGAACACCACGATGGCGTAGCCCGGAAAGCGCCGCCACCACGAGACCAGCCCGGCCAGCACCATTGCCGAAAAGAACGTCAGCAGCGGATGCTGCGAGATGAACCAGAGCAGGGCGGACAGGGCGGTGATCATGGTCGCGGTCGTGCGGGCGCCATCCCGGCGCCCGCGCAGGTCCTCAGGCCGACCAGGTGTCGCGCAGGGTCACGCTGCGGTTGAACACCGGCTTGGCTTCGGTGTGGTCGCGGCGATCGGCAACGAAATAGCCGGTGCGCTCGAACTGAAACGACTGTTCCGGAGCGGCGCTGGCTGCGGCCGGCTCGACATAG
Organism: Stenotrophomonas maltophilia group sp. SKK55; assembly: GCF_057179845.1. Classification (NCBI taxonomy): domain Bacteria; kingdom Pseudomonadati; phylum Pseudomonadota; class Gammaproteobacteria; order Lysobacterales; family Lysobacteraceae; genus Stenotrophomonas; species Stenotrophomonas maltophilia group sp. SKK55. The sequence continues at coordinate 3,380 of NZ_JBXUHP010000001.1, read as the reverse complement.
CCGGTGACAGTACGGCGCGATTCCGGGTTCAGGTAGTCGCGGTAGGTCTTGCCTTCCGATTCGTCGTCCGGGTTCGGCACCGAGAACAGGCGGTCGTACAGGCGGATCTCGGCCGGCACGCCGTGCACGGCGCTGACCCAGTGGATGGTGCCCTTGACCTTGCGGTTGGCGCCTTCCATGCCCGGACGCGATTCTGGATCGAGCCAGCCGCGCAGTTCGGTGATGGTGCCGTCGGCATCCTTGATCACTTCGTCGCAGCGGATGATGCCGGCGCCACGCAGGCGCACTTCGCCGCCCGGGACCAGGCGCTTCCAGCCCTTCGGCGGTACTTCGGCGAAGTCCTCGCGATCGATCCACACTTCGCGGGCGAACGGAACTTCGCGGCTGCCGAAGCTCTCGTCCTTCGGGTGGTTGCTGAAGGTCAGCAGTTCTTCGTGGCCTTCCGGAAGGTTGGTCAGCACCAGCTTGACCGGGTCGACCACGGCCATGCGGCGTGGCGCGGCGCTGTCGAGGTCCTCGCGCAGTGCGCCTTCCAGCACGCTGAAGTCGATCAGCGAATTCTGCTTGCTGATGCCCACGCGCTCGGCGAACAGGCGCATCGCGGCCGGCGTGTAGCCACGGCGGCGCAGGCCCTGCAGGGTGGGCATGCGCGGATCTTCCCAGCCGTCCACCAGCTGTTCGGTGACCAGCGCCATCAGCTTGCGCTTGCTCATCACCGTGTAGTTGATGTTCAGGCGCGAGAACTCGATCTGGCGCGGCTTGGCCGCTTCGCGTGGCAGCCCGGCATCGACCAGCGGCTGGGTCAGCGCGTCGTCATGGGCGAAATCGACGTTGTCCACGCACCAGTCGTACAGCGGGCGGTGGTCTTCGAATTCCAGCGTGCACAGCGAGTGGGTGATGCCCTCGATCGAATCACCCAGCGCATGGGCGAAGTCGTACATCGGGTAGATCGGCCACGCGTTGCCGGTGTTCTGGTGCTCGACGTGCTTGATGCGGTACAGCGCCGGATCGCGCAGGTTGATGTTGCCGCTGGCCATGTCGATCTTCGCGCGCAGGGTGCGCGCGCCATCCGGGAACTCACCGGCGCGCATGCGGCGGAACAGGTCGAGGTTTTCCTCGACGCTGCGGTCGCGCCATGGCGACGGACGGCCCGGCTCGGTCAGGGTGCCGCGGTAGGCGCGCACTTCCTCGGCCGACAGGTCGCAGACATAGGCCTTGCCCTGTTCGATCAGCTTCTCGGCGGCCAGGTAATAGGCCTGGAAGTAGTCCGAAGCATGGCGCAGCTCGTTCCACTCAAAGCCCAGCCAGCGCACGTCGTCCTGGATCGCGGCCACGTATTCCGGATCTTCCTTGGCCGGGTTGGTGTCGTCGAAGCGCAGGTTGCAGACGCCGCTGAACTCGCCGGCGATGCCGAAGTTCAGGCAGATCGACTTGGCATGACCGATGTGCAGGTAGCCGTTCGGCTCCGGCGGGAAGCGGGTCTTGATCGCCTGGTGCTTTCCGCTGGCCAGGTCCTCGCGCACGATCTGGCGGATGAAATCGCGCTTCTCGTGGCTGTCGGCGGGGGTCTCGGGGCTGGCGGGGGTGTGCTCGGACATGAGTCGGCGAAAAGAAAGGCAGAAAGACCAACAGTCTAGCGCGTACCGGGCAGGGCTGCCCGCTGGGGCGTGGGGATGCCGGCCAGCGGCCGGCACTACCAGCCCTTCTTCTCGGTAGCGTCGGCCGCGGGCCGGCGCAATGTGAATCGCCGTGCAGTTGGGTAGCGCCGGCCGCTGGCCGGCGGAATGGTCATGCGCCGTCACCACCACCATTCAGCCCCCGGGCGTATGCTGGAACCCTGTCCCACGGAGCTGCCGCATGCACATCGTGTACAAGGCCGACAACCTGTTCGACGCCCACCTGGTCAAGCACGCGCTGGAGGATGCTGGCATCCCGGCCTTCGTGTTCGGCGAGTCGTTGCTGGGCGGCATGGGTGAGCTGCCGCTGTTCGGCGTGTTGCGGGTCGGGATCCCCGATGCGGCACGCCCGCAGGCCGAGGACATCGTAGCGGCGCTGGACTTGGGCCAGGCCCCGTCCGACCCCATTTCCGATGCAGACGACATTGCCGGCCTTCCGGCGTAGGAGCGCATCATGTTGGGAATTGGCCAGGGCATCCTCGGCATCGGCGCCTTCAAGCAGCGCCTGCCGCGCCCGGAAGAGGCGCTGCCGGGGCGTGACCAACCGCTGCCGCTGCACAGCAACCAGCACTTCGTGAACAGCCATCCGCTGAAGGACCGTTTCGCCGGCCTGCAGCAGATCCGCTTTGCGCTGGGCTGCTTCTGGGGCGCCGAGCGCAAGTTCTGGACCGAGCCGGGCGTGTACAGCACCTCGGTGGGCTATGCCGGTGGCATCACCCCGAACCCGACCTATGAAGAGGTCTGCTCGGGCCTGACCGGGCACACGGAAGTGGTGCAGGTGGTGTTCGACCCGGCGGTGGTGAGCCTGGAGCGGCTGCTGCAGCTGTTCTGGGAAAGCCACGACCCGACCCAGGGCATGCGTCAGGGCAACGACACCGGCACCCAGTACCGCTCGGCGATCCATGCCACCGACGAGGCCCAGTACAAGGCCGCGCTGGCCAGCCGTGAGGCCTACCAGGCGCAGCTGGCTGCGGCCGGCTACGGCCCGATCACCACCGAGATCGTGTACCCGGCACCGGCGTACTACTACGCCGAGGACTACCACCAGCAGTACCTGGCGAAGAATCCGAACGGCTACTGCGGTATCGGCGGCACCGGCGTGAGCTGCCCGATCGGGTTGGATGTGGAGGCGCCGCGCTGACGCGCGGTGGTCCGCCTGCTGCGGGCAGAAGCCAAAGCCAGAGCCAAAGCCAAAGCCAAAGCCAAAGCCAAAGCCAAAGCCAAAGCCAAAGCCAAAGCGGCTCTGGGTTGCTGATGGCTTGGCGGGGCGGGTACAGATGGCGGGACACGCCGTAAACCCGTCCCTGGGGGCTCGGCCACGGCATCCATGCCGTGGACGGTCCCGCCATCTGTACCCGTCCCGCCTCCGATCATTTCCCGGTGACGGTGGGCGAGAGCGTGGGTTACTGACGAACTGAAGAAAAACAAAAAGGACGCGGCGTTTGCCGCGTCCTTTTTGTTTGATCCTGCAGTGCTTTCTGTAGAGCGGAGCCATGCTCCGCTCCAAGCAAGCGAAGCGCGCGACCCGCTGTTGCTCTTCTTTCTTTCTTCCGTGGCGGGCGGCCGCAGGAAACTGTCAGAGGGCGGGCGGGTTGGGTTCGCGGGAGTGTCTGATCTGGCCCCCCGTCAGCGGACGCCAAGAAGCGATACTTTGATCGCACTTGGAGGTCCCTTATGTCCCGTATCACCCGTCGTAGCTACACC